>PATE01000039.1 GCA_002712305.1 Gemmatimonadota bacterium
CCAGCCGACGCGGACGGTTGGCAGCGGGCCGATGATCGAAAACGTGCGATCCTGACTCCTCCGCCACAGTCCTACGTCGAGCGCAAGGCCGAACTCTCTGCGCAGCGGGCCTGAGCGACCATGAGTCAACACACCCCCTCTGCGCAGAGCCCCCGTCTGATCGATGCAGATGCCCACAACTACACAAGCAGTATGGACGATTTGCTGCCGCACCTGTCGAAACGCTGGCAGGCGTATGTCCAACAGGGAGGCTACAAGCTTTCGGGCGTGAGTCTGTATCCGAAGATCTACGCCCAGGCTGCACGACGCGACGCGATCCCTTCCGAGGGTGGAATCGCCGGCTCCGACCCTGATTTCGCCCGGGAGCAACTCCTCGACGAGTGGAACATCGACCTGGCGATTCTGAATCCTCTGATCGGGGTTCCGCAGATCAAGAATCCCGAACTCGCCGTGGCCATGATGCGCGCCGTCAATGACTGGACGGCGAGTCGGTGGCTCGATCACGATCCGCGATGGCGAGGCTCGATTCTCATCCACCCCGGATTCCCCGAAGCGTCAGCCGAAGAGATTCGACGTTGGGCATCTGATCGACGTTTCGTGCAGACCTTGCTCATGGCTCGTTCGAGCACACCCTACGGAAAACGGGAACTCGACCCGATCTACAAGGCCGCCAGCGACGCAGGGCTTCCGATCGGCATCCATTTCGGCGGCGGCGGGGACGTGCCGATCACGGCGGTGGGTTGGCCCTCCTATTACATCGAGGACCACACGGGCATGGTGCAGGCTTTCGAAGGCCATGTGATCAGCCTTGTCTGCGAGGGCACCTTCGCCAAGTTCCCCGATCTGCGTGTCGTATTGATCGAAGGTGGTTTCGCCTGGCTTCCGTCCTTGATGTGGCGCCTGGACAAGAACTACCGCGGCCTGCGCGAGGAGGTGCCGTGGCTGACGCGTTTGCCGAGCGAGTATATTCGCGACCACTTCCGCACCACGACACAACCGATGGAAGAGCCCGCCAATCCACAACATCTGATGCAGATCATCGACATGATCGATCAGCCCGAGTTCCTCATGTTCGCCACCGACTATCCCCACTGGGACTTCGATGCACCCGATCGTGCCATTCCGCCGCTCATCAAGGGTGAGCAACGCGAGCAGATCATGTGGAAGAACGCCGCCAAGCTCTACGGACTGGCGTGAGAGCCATGAGTGATAGAACAACCGGAGACCGTGTAGATCTGGGACCGGCGGATCGATTTCCGCCAGGTCAACCCCACGCCGTGCGCGCCGCGGGGCGTGATCTGCTCGTGGTAGCTCGCGGCGAGGAGTTCTTCGCCATCCGCGACGCCTGCCCTCATCAAGGCGCCCGACTATCGGCCGGTTTGGTCTGCGGTCATGTCGAGGATTGCCTTCCCGGCCAGGAGCCGACCTACACGCGAGAGGGTGAACTCGTCACCTGCCCGTGGCACGGCTGGAAACTCGACCTGCGCACGGGCCGTTCCATCATCGATCCGGAGACCGTTCGCGTAAAGCGGTATCCTATCCAGGTCGAGAAGGGCCACCTCTTCGTGGAGATGAGCTGACATGAAGGAGCAGCGAGCCCATATCGAACAACTCGCCAACCTGCTCTTTGAGGGCCCCATCCCTCATTCTTCCCTCAAAGTCGGGTAATTCTGGCTACCTGTGACTGACACTATGAAGCCGCTACCTCTGAAGACCATGCCACTATCCCGAGCCACAGCTCTACCATTCGAAAAGGACGCCCCTTGAGTTCGAAGACGGTGTTGCTTTTAGGAGGCTTCGCCCCCGGACAGTCACAGTGGAGTATTCAGCAGGGCTTCGAAGCCGCAGGATACCGCGTCATCTACACACCGAGTCGCGGCTGCATCGCCGCCAATCGAGCTGCAGATATCGAGCTGGCGAAGGAGGAGGCAGATCTCATCCCGCCACTGGAGACATGGGATCTGCGATATCCAGATGCGGCCGCCTACGAAGAGGGCTTGGCCCAACTCATCCAGGAACATGAGCCCGCCATGCTGTTGTGGTGGTTCAGCAAGGATGACTGCCCCGCGGGGTTGATCACGTCCCTGCGACAGCGATTTCCATGGTTGAAGACGGTGACGCATACCCAGGATGATCCGTGGGATGCCCTGCGTCATCCGGAATTCTCTGAAGAATTCGAGTTTGTCGTCACGTGCTGCAAAGAGAGTGTCCACGTGTATCGCGATCGGGGCATTCAGGCCATCGTCCTCTATCCCCCACCAGCCCGTCAGCTTCACGGCGTTGCCCAACCGGCCGAACACGAATCGTGCGACTTCTCGGTGACCATCCTGTCCATCTACGCCCGCGCAGACAGCGATGGCAGCGCCTACTTGGCCTCGGCAGACCCGGTGGAGAGGATCACCCACCCCATCGGTTTTCCCGATCAGCGTGTCCTGCGACACGAGGTGGTCGCTACCATCGGTGAAATCGGCCGCACCCACATCTATGGTGGCCTCGGATTCGGCACCTTCCCTGGCATCCCTCGATCCTGCTACCGCGGTTTCCGCACCTACCGCGAACTGCCGGGGATCTACCGGGCGACGAAGATCAACATCAATCAGCACAACTCCCCGCGTTCCCACGGCTACCTGAATCAGCGGGATACGGCCATCACGGGTGCCGGCGGTTTCATGCTCACCGACTATGTGGAAGGCATCGAAGAGGAGTTCGACATCGGCACCGAGATCGACACGTGGGAAACCCTCGATGAGCTGCGCGACAAGGCCGAGTGGTGGCTGCGTCATGATGACGAGAGACGTGCAGCGGGGCTCGCGGCGCAGCAGCGCGTGATGGCCCGGTATGGGAATGATGCCTACGTCGACCGTCTCGTGGCGTTCATCGCCGACCCCGGTGCATCATGATCGAACTGAAGAATATGGATCGCCAGGTCGTGGTCCCCACCAGCGACTCGCAGCCACGCAACATGGGCGCCGACCTGGTGGTGTTGTCCGATGGTCGATGGTTGCTGGGATACTCGCGCTGGCTCGGTGGCGCCCACGATGACGACGGCAGCCAGGCCTGTGCGCTGCTCAGCAACGATGGCGGCGACACCTAGTCGTCCCCCTTCGACATCGCTCGCCCGCCTGACGGTGTCGGAGCATTACGCATGCCCAACTTCCTGCGGCTGCTCGACGGGCGACTGGCCTGTTTTCTGCGCTACCGGACGAGCCACCTCGACACGTGGACGGCCATGATCATCTGTCGTGACGAAACCCAGCTTGGCGCAGTGGACGATGGCACGGCGTTGTGGACCGACCCCGTGCGGATCTCTCCACCGGCGCCCGGCCGACATGTGCTGCTCAACAACCGCGTCCTTCGCCTGCGGCACGGTGCCCGGGCGGGGCGAATCCTGCTGCCCCTTGCATCACCGTGGCCATGGGACGAGGAAGATCGCCGCGGTTCCGACATCCGCGCCTGGGTGCTGTATTCTGACGATGATGGGGTGACATGGCAGCCGAGCGACACCATGCTCGCTGGCCCCGAGCGCGGTTTGATGGAACCGTATCTGATGGAAAGCCCCGAGGGGCGCGTGCGAATGTGGATGCGGACGCAGATGAGCTGTCAGTACGAGACGACCTCTGACGATGGGGGCACCACGTGGTCACCCGCCGGACCCGGGCCTGTCGTGTCACCCGAGTCACCCGTCGCCGTGGCTCGCCACGAGGCCTCGGGGCAACTCATGATGGTCTGGAATCACAATCGTCGCGGCGCCCACACCGCCGATCGTACGCCGGTCTGTGTGGCCTTCTCAAACGATGAAGGGGGGTCATGGAGCAACGAGCATCGCCTTGACCCCAGTGTCGACGACACGGGTGACGGCCGTTCGTTCTCCTACCCCGGTGCCCACTTCATCGGCGACCAGGGCATTGTCACGTATTACGAGAACAGTGACAGACAGATCTCGCTCGTCGTGCGGCGTTTCGAACTGGCCACCAGCTGAAGCGCCGGTCAACCTGGTGTCGATGTCACATCCTTTGTGTCATCGGCTAGGTTCGCGTCGAGTTCTATGCCCATTCTCGCATCGAGCCAGTTCTATAGCCCCATCTTCTCGCGTCCCACATCACTCAATAGATTCGGGGTCCATGCCGGCTCCCATGTGAACTCCACGACCACAGAGCTCACGTCGGCCTGCTGTTCCAGACGTGCACGCAGGGGTTTGCCGAGGAACTCGAACATCGGACGCCCTCGATGGGGCATGGTCATGATTACCTTCACGTCGTTGCCACGAGTGCGGACGTCGTAGATGTATCCCAGATCCACGAGGTTTGCCTCCTTCTCGCTGTACTGATCGTCGATGACATCCCGCATAGCATCCCACAGGGCGCGCTTGCGCGGCCAGTCGGCGGGTCGTTCACCGATACGTGCCAGGGGTTGAGCCGAATCGACATCGGTTGTCCCGGTGGCCACGTCATCGACGGAGACAATGTTGACCTCGACGGGAGCCAGCAGTCTCTCGCGCAATTGCTGTAACCCGGAGGTGCCCCCTTCCTCGAGGTAGGGTGCCAGCAGATACGCATTGCGCTGAAGGAGACGATCCCCGGTCTGCACCCAGGCATTGTCCCGCAGCATGGGCCGACACCACACCGCCGCGTGTGGGCCTTCGCCCGTCTTGGCATGGTCGACGGTGAGACCCGTGTTCTGATACAGCCTCGAAGGCGTGGTGCCGTCGGGCCCGGTGTGCCCCGATTCCTCGGCGCTGGGTCCCTCAAGACGATGATCGAGATAGACGGCGAACATGCTGTCCCGACTCTCGCGATGGAAAAACCCGACGCCCCACACGTGGTCGGCTTTCTCTGCGGGCGGTTTCCCCTCGTGCACCTGGCCCTCTTCATCCATCCACAGAGATCCATCGAAAGGGCGGCCGCCGAAATACCACTCATCGTCACGCGCCACCAGGGTGCAGAAATCGCGCGCCGCCTCCATGGTGCCCTCCTTCAGGAAATACGGGACACCTGAATAGAAGGTGTAGCTCAAGTCCATGAAGAGGCGGGTGGGTGTAAACAGCGGATGCGCTGGACCGTGGGGAAAGCCGAAACGGCGCACCTTCGTGCACAACGGTCCCCGTACGATCTCGTAGTGAGGGCATTCGGCCCAGTTTGTGACGCGCATCTTTTGGAAAGGCCCAACCGACATGTAGTCGTGAGCCCAATCGATGTTCGGTGGCTCTCCATGGCCATTGCCGTGAGAGGCCAGTTTCATCCCTCCCAGATGCCACTTCGGAACCAGCGACTCCAGCTGACCCATCTGCTTGGAGAGCGTTGCCACGTAGTCGGGAGTCTCGATCTCCAGACCAACGCCTTCGCCACGCACACGAATGCGGCTCGGGTAGTCGGGCAGTTCGGCGGCGGGATTAGCGCAGAAGATCAGATACTTCGACTCGGCCGACGCGTCGACGTCTGCTTCGAACACGAGGTGGGCGAACCAGTCCGACCCACGGCGGGTCTCTCCATACACCTGGCTTGTCACCTCTTGCGGCCCATGGCTGCCGATCCGCGCCACTCGCAATTCGCGCCCTGGAGACATGACCTTGTCGAATGGCAGGCCCACGAGCAGATCCACCGGTTCGCTGACACGATTCTGACCGGTCGATTCACCCAGGTTCAGACATTGGAACAACTCCCACCCTTCGCACCAGCGCGCCCAGGACTCAGGCAGCTGTGCCACGGGAACCCAATCCGACGCCGACACATCCGCAGCCCCCGGGTCGGCAAACAGGTCACGCTCGTTGGCGATGCCGTCCTTGATCGAGCTGGCCACACCCATGGCCAGTTCATGATTCCCATCGCGCAGGGCCTGCTGCAGAATCTCGACCTTCGTGTCCACATCATCGGTGCGCTCGACCCACGTGGGCTCGAGGTTGCGTCGATAACTCATGCGTGTCCTCGCAGGATGGGTGTGTTCTCGGGGGGTTCGTTTTCGCGGTTGCCACCGAGGATGGTCGCCGTCGCGTCCATGTAGTGGATGGCCAGGGCGCGACGCGGTTGATCGGTTGTGTTGGGCAGTGTGCGATGCGGTGTGGCACCGTGGTGAAACATGATCTGGCCCGCCTGCAGGGGCACGGCCACGGCAGCGGGCTCATCGGGGCTCGACATGACATATCCACCCGGATCGACACCGTGGTGCTCCAGCAGCTGCTGATGGGCTCGGGGAATCACCCACATACATCCGTTGTCTTCATTTACGTCACCGAAGGCCATCCAGCAGGAGACGACGGCATCTGGCTTGCTCACGCCGAAGTAGTAGTCGTCCTGATGCCAGTCGATCTCGCCACCGGTGTGGGCCGGTTTGTACAGCCCCTGACAGAGGATCAACCGAAGATTCGGACCGATGAGCGACTCGACTCGATCCAGGATTCGAGCATCGCGCACAAGATCTGCGAAAACGGGATGAGACAGGTGGGCACAGCGAATCTGCTGGACCTCGGTCTCTGTACCATCCTCAAGCTGACCCGGTCGGATGTTCTTCAACGCCTGTTCCTGGCGCAGACGCTCCAGACACGCATCGTAGGCGTCGGCGAAGGTCTGTATTTCTGCCGATGAGAAGATGGGGTCGGAGACGAGAAACCCTTCTCGCCTGAACTGCTCGATCTGTGTAGGTGTCATGAGGCTCTTGATTCCTGGGGCGTGGGCATGGTCACCCCTCTGGGGGCGTCGTTCTACCGTCGGTTCCGAAGCGAGGGTAGAATAGCAATTCTGTCCGCCCTGCCCAGGTCTNAGGGTGACGCAGATTCGATGGCGGTCATATCTTCTCGCCGCGCAAACCACCGAACACATTCGACAGATGAGCCGTCATGGACAACAAGCAAAAGTATCTATTCGACCTTCAGGGTTTTGTCNTCGTCGAGGATGTTCTCACCGACGAGCAATGCGATCAAGCCATCGACAAGATCAAGCAACGTATGAAACCGATGNAAAAGACACCGAATGGATACGATTCAAACGGCACGTGGCATTCGGCGGCGAATCTGTGGGAAGNGGGCGAGCCCTTCCTCTCTCTGATCGATCATCCGAAGGTGACGGACGTCCTGTCAGAGATCATCTCTCCCACCCTGCGCTGTGAGAGCTGCTATAGCTTCGTTCGGTACAAAGACTGTCCCGTCTTCGAAATGCATGGCGGCAGCCGCGGAGGCAGCGTGAACTTTCGCTATGACGCACGCAATGGGCAGATCTTCACAGGGCTGACGGTGATCTCCTACAACCTGCAGGACGTGGCCCCCGAGGACGGCGGGTTCTCGGCGATTCCCGGTTCACACAAGGCCGACTTTCAGCTGTCTGAAGAGGAACGAAAGGACCTGTTCGCCTTCGGCGGCCCTCTCGTGCGTACGATTCCCGCGCCCAGAGGTGCGGCGGTGATCTTCACCGAGACCCTGGCTCACGGGGCAGGCAGCTGGCAGCGTGACGACGAACCTCGCTATGGTCTGTTCTACAAGTACAATGACCGCGCCGCCATCTATCACGAGCAGGGCAATCGCCGGCCCAGCGATGCGGCGCTGGCCACGATGACGGACGCCCAGCGCTGCTATTTCAACACCGCCTGGCAGGCCTTCGGACCTGAAGGGCGCCACACGAACGATGTCCCGGAGTTTGGCCCCGACGCGACGTAGATGCTCGGNTAGATACTTCGCATGACGTGGTTCCCCACCTGCCCGGTGAAGTAGTCGATCACGAGCCAGAGTCACCGCACCGTCACGGCGCCCAGGATCATCCCGAGAAAGAAGAGTCGACTGCACCGGAACAGCGGTGTTCCTCCGTATTTCAGTACCAGTACTTTGATCAGCCACGCGATCATCACGCTGAACCAGATCTGGTCGGTTACCCGCGTCGCCATGATGGGNAACCCGATCGCGTGCAGGGGCCTACCGATAGGAATCGGCTCTTCATCCACGTGAGGATCGCCCAGAACACGATGCGGCGACTGTGTCGATCCATGCCCTCGATTAGTTTCAGTCCGTTCGCCACGACCCCCATGAGGAAGACCCGAACATCGGCGGCCACCGCATAACTGAGCGAGAAGTTGGTGATCGACGCCGAGCCGAGCAGTTGGCCGCCACACCAAGGAAGAAGCAGAGAAAGGCACCGATCAGCAGCGCCCGGGCGTGGATCGGCTGATGACCCGCCTTCGTGGCATCGAGGACGGATGTGCCGCGCACAGAGAAGTAGCGTCGTAGATCGGCCGGAATCCCGAGACTCATCCTGCCACCAGCTTCTCGATGGGAACCACCACCTGCCGCGCCGTCTTCCTGGCGTAGATCCTCGCCCATGGTCTGCTAGATGAGGAACTGNCGGCGAAGCTTGAGGGCGAAGTCCTGATTCAGACGATGCCAGTGCGCCATGGGTCCACTGAGTCGTTCCACAAACACCTCAACTTCGTGGATCGCCGTCGTTGCCGATGGATACACGGAAATCTCGAGATACTGACTCACCCCGAGATCAAAAGGTGCCAGCCACAACCCCAGCTGTACCGACTNCAGCGGGCCGNTGACTACCTGCCGTGTCACGATCCGCGTCTGCTCCGTATAGAAGCCGCCCACGGATTCGTCGTTGTACGAGGCGTACTGCGAATACAGGTATCCGCAGAGGCTATCCACATTCGTCTCGTTCACGGTGAATGGAAAAACGAAACGCAGCACATCCCCCTCTGCCTCGGGGATCGTCCACCGGCGTACGACATCCGGTACGGCGATGCGTGATGCAGCCATGGCTGGATAGAGGGCCGACAGAAGCACCACAGCGATGACGATCGTCGCCGACACGACGGCAGCGGTCGAGGAATAGTTGAGAGAGACGCCAGCCAGCAGATCGAATCCCAGCAGCACCTTGCCCGTTCCCTGACCCAGCAGATAACCGAACACGACACTTAGAACAGCGTAGACGCAGGCCTCGGCCAGGAACAGGAACGAGATATGAGCAGGGGCGAGGCCGACAGAGGAGTAGACCCCAATCTCCCGGAATCGCTCGTACACGGACCCCATCATCCCCCATCATCGTATGGAGGACGATGAGAGCGGCGATGATCGCCGGCATGATCAGCGAACTCAGCCCTTCGATGGAGGTCACACCAATCGAGGTGAACGACCACGCCTCCAGCTTCTCATCGTCATCGACCATACCCGCCCTGAGGGCAAAACTCGTCCGCGCGAGAAATCGCCGGATGAGCTCCTCTCCGTCTACCCCCTCGTCGAATCGCACGGCGATGGTGTACAACCAGCTTGCCGATCCCTGTTGGGCCGCGCTATGTTTCGGCTGCCCTCCTGATCCGCCTATGCGAGGGCTCTATCCCACCGAACCCCATCGCGCCACGGAGAGCCTCCACCATGCGCAGGCCGTTGTACGTCCCAGCGCTGCTGGCCTTACTTGCGACCCCCGCCCTTGCCCAGGATGACACGTGGATTCAGACACGCCTGATCGCCCTCGACGAACTGTTCGGCGACACGGTCAATCTGATGGCGGCTTTCCTCTTCGCCGATTTCGGCACTGGCTTTCCCCTGATCGTCGGGGTTCTGTTCGGCGGTGGCATCTACTACAGCTTCTACTTCAAATGGTTGTCGATCCGTGGTTTCCGTCACGCCATCGACGTGCTTCGCGGTCGATATGACGACCCGAAGGATCCGGGTGAGATCACTCACTTTCAGGCTTTGTCGAGTGCCCTGTCAGCCACGATCGGTCTCGGCAATATCGCCGGTGTCGCCATCGCCGTGAGTCTCGGCGGTCCGGGAGCGGTGTTCTGGATGATCGTCACCGCCGTGTTCGGCATGTCGTCGAAACTGGCGTCCTGTACGCTGGCCATCATGTATCGTCGCACCACCGATGACGGCCATGTTTCCGGCGGCCCGATGTATTACCTGGAGAAGGGGCTGGCCCTCAAAGGCAAGGCCGAATTTGGTCGCACGCTGGCTGTGATCTATGCCTTTCTCACCATCGGCGGCTCCTTCGGTGGTGGCAACATGTTCCAGGCCAATCAGACTCTCGAGATCCTGTCGACTGTCTCTCCGTGGTTCAAGGACAACAACTGGATCATGGGTCTCATCATGGCCTTCTTCGTCGGTCTCGTCATCATCGGCGGCATTCGCCGGATTGGGAGTGTCACGTCGAAGATCGTTCCTGCCATGTGTGTGCTGTATGTGGTCAGTTCCCTGTTCATCATTCTCATGAATGTGACGCAGGTGCCGGCCATGCTGGTGCGGATCGTCAGTGATGCCTTCACCGGACCTGCCATGTATGGCGGCTTCTTCGGTGTCCTGGTCATGGGAATCCGACGCGCCGCTTTCTCCAACGAAGCCGGCCTGGGTTCGGCCGCCTTCGCTCATGCAGCGGCCAAGACCGATGAACCTGCGCGTGAAGGCATGGTCGCCATGATCGGCCCCTTCATCGATACCATCGTCATCTGCTTGATGACGGCCCTCGTCTGCATGATCACGGGCGCCTATCAGTTGCCGGAGTATCAGTCAGGTGAGTTCATCGTCGGCGCGCGCATGACAGCTGCCGCCTTTGATTCGGCGATTCCCGGTGCACGCTACGTGCTCGCCCTGGCAGTGGTACTCTTCGCCTACTCGACGATGATCTCCTGGTCCTATTACGGTGAGAGGGCGTGGGAGTTCCTCTTTGGTCCGAGCACCATCCTCCTGTATCGCATGCTCTTCGTCGCCTTCGTCTTCATCGGCGCCGTGACGGCCCTCAACAACGTCCTCGGCTTCTCGGATATGATGATCCTCGGCATGGCCTTCCCGAATATCATCGGGGGGATCATCCTCAGTCCGCAGATCAAAGCTGTGTTGGAGGATTACTGGCAGCGGCTGCAGAGTGGGGAGATGAAACCGTTTCGCTAGCGCCGGCCACGACCGTCGAGAAACGGGGCGGCCCGGTGCGGGGCGCGACTACATATCGGAGCCGTCGTCGGCTGCCTGAATTCCGAGAAACTCGGGCTGGCGGCGCGGCGAAACACCTGCTGTCCCACCATGCATTCTCTGCATGGCTTCCAGAGCCACGTCAAAACGGTTTGCTGGGTGCCAGAGCATCCATCCATTGGCGCCCGCGTCACGGGTGGCGTGGATCTGCTCCGTCACATACCCCGCATCGAAGTCGGTGATTCGATAGGGAAAGGCCTGCAGCCAGGGCCGCACGTCGACGCCATGTGCCTCGGCCAGCGGCTGCAGTCGTCGTAGCCCCGCGCTCACCAGGTAATAGGGATAGTCAGCGGGACGTTCCACGCCCAGGAAGGGACCGTAGAAGTGAGACGGGTAGAGCATGGGACTGGCCACGTCCAGCAAAGGCAGCAGATCGGGCAACTTCTGACCGAGGCGTCGCAGATCTGCCTCTCTCCCCCAAGCGGCCACACCAAACAGATCGGCTGCCAACAGGACATTCGTGTCGATGAGCCGTCCTCGTGTCCGCGCCACAAACTCGGTGATCACGTCGTGTTTGGCCCGGTGCCACGTATCGAAATCGAATTGGGCGTCTGCCAGATCTCCTTCGGTCGGGAAGCGGACGTAGTCGAGTTGGATCTCATCGACCCCTAATCTCGCAACCTCTGAAACGATCTCGAGCAGGTAGTCCTGCACCTGAGGCAGTGATGGATCGAGCCATCCTTCTCCCCAGGGTGCACCGTCCCCCGCCAACGATCGAGGCCGCAGTTCCGGACGCACGGCAGCCAGACGTTCATCGTAGAAACAGGTCAGTCGTGCCACCACGTGCAGTCGTCGCTGATGCAGTTGACGCACCAGCGCCCTGGGACGTCGAATCGGCGCCAGAGAATCGACCTGCGTCGCCAGGGCCAGGGGAATCCGCGAGGGATAACTCAGATCTCCCTGGCGATCCTTGATATCGAAGACGATCGTGTTGCCACCTACGGCGATCAGCGAGTCAGCCAGGGCCAGGATTCGCGAACTGCCGGCGACCCAGGCGGTGACATACAGCCCTCGAACTTCCGTACCGTCGGTCGCGATGCGGCCCCGATCGCCCGAATTCAACGGCACGCGCAGGGTTTGCCCCGGGATGAGTCGATCGTTTTCCATGCCGCTGGCGGTACGGATGCCCTCTGCCAGTTCACCGGTGGTGTAGAAATCCGTTGCCGGCAGCAGACGAGCGGCGATACCGAGGAGAGACTCACCCCGGCGAACGACGATGGTCGTGTCCTGGCCGTCTCCGGATTCGGCAGAATGACCCGCAGTATCCGCCGCAGCGGAGTCACCAGGCGCCAACAGCAGCAGGCTCAGCACCAGCCAGGTTAGGCGAAGCAAGGGAATTGAGCGTGGATGGATGCGGGTCATCGGCAGCAAGCGACGGCGGTAGAAGTTGTAAAAGTCTTTAGAAAAACAGGTACTTAGGGAAGCTAACGATGCCGGGATGGATCGGCAACGAAATCCTCAGATGGCCCAGCGAACCAACTCGGTACCCACCGCCAGATAGATCACACCCGCCGCAGTGACGGCCATCGAGTTCACCCGTCCTGGCGTGTCGCCCACATCCTCGACCTGCCCCGTGGTGGGTACGATTCGCCACACATGGTCCTCCGAAAAAGCTGCAATACAGCCATCCGGCAAGCTATCCACGTAACGGATCGGTGCCCCAACCGGGATCGGCCGGTCCAGGCGCTGTGGGGCAGGTCGATAGAACTGAACTGCGTCACCGATGGCGATGGCCACATAGTCACCTCCCGTGGCCGCGACCGATGTCAGCGAGGTCCCCATGTCGAACTCGTGCTGCCAGGTGATCCTCCCCGTGCAGTCCCAGACGACGAAGTGGGGTGCCACCGTCTTGGGGGCCAGGCCATTGGCCTGACCGCCGGTGATGAAGTAAACGGAGGTTGCATCAGCCGCCACCGACATCACCGCTTGCTCGGGCACCGGATCATACCAGCAGGACATCTCATGGGTATCGACATCGATCTTCGATAGACCTCCGCCATACACACCATAGGCAGCCATCCAGCCACTCCACACGTGCCCGTCGGGGCCGACTACACTCTTCCCGGAGGGTCGGATGAGCCGCGGGCTCACCGATTCGAGTGTCACGGGATTCGAGTTGTCGAGTTGTCCCCACTCTGACGCGGGGTCGTATACGACATGGTCACCGCCGGAGTAGGTAGCCAGATACAATCGCCCGTGAGCGAAGGCCATTCCGTACACTTCGCCACTGTTGTCGGTAACCACCTGCGAGTTCCACGAGGTTCTTGTGTCGGGTTCGTGACGGAAGATGGTCTGACCGAAACCGGCAGCCCCCCAGATATTCCCCGCCTCGTCGGCGGTGATCGTCAGGATCTGCGTCGCCGGTCGCTGCGCCGGAATCGGGCACAATTCAGGTGCCTCGTGGCCACCGTCATCGACATAGTATTCCTGCCCTCGGTTCACCAGCCACGACCCGCTCGCCAGCGGTGTGTGCACCCGCATGCCACCGTATCGACTCGGTGGCGCCGGCGGATTCGTCAGTTGGTCGCTTCGATCCTGTTCGAGGCGTTCGAAGGTTGCACTGTCGTAACACACGGCCTGATCCCCTGACTGCAGGCTGATGAATCCGTCGCCCACTCCGCGAACCGCCGCACCCGTAGGGCCGAGCGACTGCGTCTGCCCGGATTCGATGTTCCACAACGTCTGGTGAGGGTTGGCCGTGCCACAGGACACCAGGATGTGACCCGGCACGCCACCATAGACCATGCGACTGTACAGATTGTCAGATTCATCTGACATGCGGCCCATGTTCTGCAGCTCGTGACGGTGCGGATCGTATCTGAGCAGGACACAGCCGGGATAGGTGCCCCCATACACGAGTCCGTCAGAGCCGATACAGAGATTCCAGATATACGCTTCGTCCGGATCACGCAGCGGCTCCGCCCACGTGCGCGACGCAAGATCCAGACAGTGCAGATATCCATATGTCCCACACGTGCCGATGAGCAGTTTTTCGTCACGCCAATTGAGGACCGCCCACGCGCCGCTGTCGCCGGGCAGCGGAATGTCCTCTCCCTCCCCGGACGCTGGATCGATGAGGATCAGGTTTCCCGTTGCGCCAGCGGCGAAGTTCGACAGGACCACCTTCTCGCGTCCGTCCACCGGGTCGATGAAGGAACCGATGCCGAGGATCTGGAAATTGCGGCAGGGCTGGCCGAGTGATTCAGTCTCCATGGGATCAACCTTTGGCGATCGGTGCATTCGAGACACTTGTGGCGAGCTTCTTCAAGAGAGACTGCAGACCGCGACAGTCCTGTTCTCCCTGCTGCAGGAACTTCGTCCACTTCGCCTTGGCCGTACCTGTGATCGACGAGTACGCGTCGTGTTTGAACAGTTGCTGGCGAACATACCGGATGCGTTGTGCCGTCTGTTTCGAGCCCACTTGACGAGAGATCGGCAGATCCGCCTTGCGCATGAAGTCGACGAGTGTCGGCCCCCGACGCCGGCGGGTGTCGCCTGCGAGCGTCTGTAGCAGCACCGGCCGAACGTCGGTCAGCACCTGCGAGAGACGCTCCTGGTGGCAGGAGTGTTGGGTGGTTTGATCGTGCAGATCCGCACCGAAGACGATGAGCATGCGGTCGTCACGTTCACAGCGTTCGATCAATTCCTCCACCTGGTCTTCGAAGTGGCGTATCTGCAGATCCTTGGCCAGGGCAGCATCAGCGAAGACCGTGTCCGTGACCACGTGTTGGAGGTGGTCGTCGTCGACCATCGTGAACAGCACAGGGGGTCCTTCGGGCGCAGCCTTGACGTCGACATAGATGGAGCGCTGCAGCAGGTGGGCGGATGGCAGAGCCCGAATATCGAAGTCTTGAGCGAATCGTCCCATCTGAGGAGACTAACTCGACGGTGCGATCTGCGTCCAGTTTTGCATGTCCTTGCTGACCTGTCGAAATCCCAAGTCAAGTCATTGCAAAACCCTCGTGAATGGTTCAATTTCCGGATTACTGATCACATGCGGTGCACCCTATGTATAGGCCTTTGAACGGATGAGTATTCCGGACCGCCTGAAGCCACTGCTGGTCGTCCTGTATCTGTACCTATTCCTCTACAGCATCAAACTGCTCGGTCACTCCTTCAAGCTTTTTGGGAAGGGATTCGCCGAGACGTTGCTGAATCTGACGTCCGATCCCTTCGTCGGACTGCTCACGGGCATCGTCGCCACCACCCTGGTTCAAAGCTCTTCGACCACCACATCCATCGTGGTCGGTCTCGTCGCTGGTGGAGGCCTGTCTCTGACGACAGCCATTCCCATCATCATGGGCGCCAACATCGGCACCACGATTACGAACACACTCGTATCGGTTGGTCATGTGGGTGACCGCGTAGAATTCCGCCGCGCCTTTTCAGCCGGTGTCGTCCACGACTTCTTCAACATCAGCGCCGTCGTCGTGTTGTTTCCACTAGAACTGCGCTATGGCATCATCGCCCGGTCGGCCACGTGGTTGGAGCAAGGATTTGCAGGTGTGGGTGGCGTCAAACTGTTCAACCCCCTCAAGGCGATCATCAATCCCGCCATCGCCCTGACAGATTCTCTGCTGGGGGGGGTGCCCTACGTCGCTGTCGTGATGGCCGTGATCGCGGCCATCTTCATGTTCGGCTCTCTCGCGGGGCTGATCCGCACGATGAGATCTCTGATGCTGAATCGTATCGAGGTCATCATCCACCGTTACCTGTTCCGCAATGATGTCTTCGGGCTCATCTTCGGCATCATCATGACCATCATGGTGCAGAGCAGCTCGATCACGACATCCCTCATCGTTCCCCTGGCAGGTGCGGGATTGGTGACGCTTCGGCAGATCTTCCCGTACACGCTCGGTGCCAATCTTGGCACGACGGTGACCGCCATGCTCGCCGCCCTGGCTACACAACACGAAGTGGCGATTACGGTCGCCTTTTCTCACTTGGTTTTTAATATTCTCGGCATATCGATCTTCTATCCGTTGAAGCAGCTTCCGATCTCACTGGCCAACTTCGTGGGCTCCTATGCCAGTCAGTCGAAAAGCCATCTGATCGGGTTTGTGTCGGGTTATCTTGGCCTGTACCTGGTTCCCCTGGCCTTCATCATCTTCAGATAGAGAACGTCAACTTCGCGGCACGAGAGGTCTTGGTATGTGGAAGAGCATCATCGAGTTGTGGAAGTCAGATAACCTGCTGGCGCAGGCGTGGCAGGACACGTATCGGATGCTGGACATCGATCAGGAGATGTTCGGCCAGGCCGTGGAGTCTCTGCGACACAGTGACGACAGCGCCGATGCACGCGACGCGATCCTTGCCCGTGACAAGGAGGTGGACGAATTCGAGCAGGAGGTTCGCCGCAAGGTGCTGACCCATTGCAGTGTTCGTGCCGGCTCAGACCTGACCGGATCGATGATGCTGGTGACCATCGTCATCGACATCGAACGCATCGGCGACTACACCAAGAACATCGTGGAACTGGCTCGCAGCTATCCGAGTCGCCTGGAAGCCGGCCCCCTGGAGGACGATCTCCAGCGAATCGAGGCGACAGTGACGTCGAACTTCGATCTCACACGCAAGGCCATCGAGAACAGCGATGAGGAGATGGCGAACCAGGTGCTGACCGAAACGAAATGGGTCAGCAAGCTGTGCGACGATCGTGTGCGTGATCTGGTCGCCGCGCCGGTGGGGGAAATGACGGTGAATCAGTCGACGGCGCTGGCGCTGTATTTCCGCCAGTTGAAGCGCATCAACAGCCATCTGGGTGATGTGGCCACAGCCGTTGTGAATCCTTTTGACCGCATCGGTTTCAAGCCCAAGGCGTAGTTCACACTCTCGGCTGAACCGCACAGCTGGCCCACACTGTCCGTGCGAGACCCGGTGAAATAGTCACCCTGTTTCAGGCATGAACGTCGGCAGCGTCACCCCTCGCATAGGTGGACTGTCCCCACGCACCTGGGCAACATGTAGTTCGCAGTTACGACCACCCCATCCATAGGCCTGCTGCACCAGATCGCCGCATTCTACGGGAATCTGAAAAACCACCGAAGTTCCCCTGCGACGGTCCAATTCAGCCAGAAGTAGAGCTTCCGCCGTCGCCTCATCCACGGCGACCCCCGGCCCCAGCATCAAGCCCGAGGAGGTGAGAAATCCACCGAGGGTGCCGTCGGGTCGGGTGCAGACGGACGTGTGCCAGAATCCGGCGGCGTTTTGCAGGAAGTAGTGGAAGTCACTGGCGCGGGAGATGCCACTCAACTCCGATTCTAGCGCTTCCATGGCCTCCACATCCACCGCATCGGCAGGGCGGACCGCAGGTGATGGCCTACCGACAGGCAGTCCCTGCGAGGGCACCTCGAGTTGTATGTCCTGGAAGGTCCTTCGAGGCACGAACCCGGCCCGCGTATACAGCGAGAAGGAATCGAGATTCAGGGCACTGGAGACGAGCCGCACCGGCTGCGACACCTCATCGGCTATATCGGTGATCCACTTCAGCAGACATCGCGCCACGCCCTGGCCGAAATAGTCCGGATGGACGGTCATGATGCCAAGCGACATATGGGTCGGCCGAGTGTGATAGAAGCAGATCCCCGCCAGTCGCCCAGCCGAATGATCGGCTGCGACGACGGCGGTACTGCCTTCCATCTGGGAATAAACCTGATAGAACACATCGGCTTGCGAAGAAGCGCCGGCGAAGATCGGTGGCATGGCATGCGACTGATACCAGGTGTTGAGCGACAGATAGATGAGCTCGGCGATCTCCTCCCGATCCTCCTCGGCTACCTGACGAAGTTCAATACCCTCGCTCATCTCTGGGCCTACAGATCGAACTCAGCCAACACGGGCGCGTGATCGGAGGGTTTCTCCCAGGTCCGTGGTACCCGATCGATTCGACAGGCGGTGCACACCTGCTGCAGGGCGTCGGACGCGAGGATGTGATCGATGCGCAGACCGCGATTCCGGCGGAAGGCGCCCATGCGGTAGTCCCACCACGAGAATGTGCCCTCCTCCTGCTCGAAGAGGCGGAATGTGTCGGTGAGTCCCTGGTCGATCATGGCCGCAAAGACGGCTCGTTCGGCGTCGGAGAACAAGACCTCCCCGGCCCAGGCGACGGCGTCATGCACGTCGCGAGGTTCGGGGGCGATGTTGAAATCGCCCACGACGACGAACCGCTCGTGGGTCTGTACCTGATCAGCGAGATAGTCACGGCAGGCGGCGAGCCAGTCGAGTTTGTAGGCGTACTTGTCGGAACCGACGCTCTGGCCATTGGGAACGTAGAGATCGAGAAACCGCACCGGGCCGATGGAGGCGCCCAGCACCCGGCGCTGTGGATCCTTCAGACCTGGTAGATCCATCACGACATCTGTCGCCGGTTCGCGACTCAGGATGGCCACGCCGTTGTAGGTTTTCTGGCCGCTGAAAACGACGTGGTAGCCGGCCTTCTCGATGTCGGATGCGGGGAAATTCTCGTCCGTGAGTTTGGTCTCCTGGAGCCCCAGGATATCGGGTTGCTCACTCTCCATCCATTGAAGAACCTGCGGCAGCCGGACTTTGATGGAATTCACATTCCAGGTAGCGATTTTCACGAACACACACTCTCAATGGGAATGGATAGTGGTCGGATGATCTGTGCGATGGGAGTATCGGGAGCGATTGGCCCCGACGCCACCCAGGCCATCGCACGCAGCATCAGATCGGCAACCGGTCTCCCCGATGAATCTGCCGAACCGTCTCGATCGTGTCGGCGTCTGTCGCATTCTTGTCGGGCCGATATCGTTTGACACGGGCAAAGCGCAGGGCCAACCCCGCCGGATACTGCGGGCTCACCTGCACCCCGTCAAAGGTGATTTCCACGACGAGCTCGGGGCGCACGTGGACCGCGTGTTCCTCCCTGCCGATCTCCAGATCGAGCAGTCGCTCCGTCTGCCATTCGAGCATCGCATCCGTCATGCCCTTGAAGGTTTTCCCCAGCATGACATATCCACCGTCGCTCTCATCGCGGGTCACTCGCCGGTGTCACGATCTACCTCGAATCAGTCGTCGGCGGCTGGCAGCAGGTGCCCCCGAGGTTCCCATCCCAACAGGGCACGAGCTTTGGAGATGTTCACCTGCTGTGACGTCTCGTCACCAGCGATGAAGAAGGCGTCAAAGCGTCCGCCGCCGCCCTGCACGAACTCGAGACCGGCCAGATAGGCGTTGGCCAGATCTTCCTCGTCCGTAGGCACCACGCCCAGAGTCGGTTCTGCCTGCCGTCTCTCGAGATACCGTTCGCGAGGTGACGGTCCCGTGATCCGGAAGACGGCCAGATTCATCTGAAACTCCCGTGCGAAGTAACGGCAGATCTGTTCGGAAAGCCCCTTCGTGAGGCCATACACGTTGGGCCCATCCAGGGGCACACTGTCTTCTGAGGGATACCAGGTGCGATTCCGATGGTGCGCGCTCATCGTCCCCGTATGGATACCAGCGGTGATCTCCATCTCCTGCGCCGTCAGCAACAGCAGGTGAAGCCCGAGACAATTGACCGAATAGTTGTCGATCGCCAATTCGGCCGTGTGATCTCTCGTGAAGCCACCCTGTCCGCCCTTCATCACGACGGTGATGAAACTGTCCATCCCATCGAGGGCCCGACGCAGCGCCGCAGGATCGGTGATCGAGCCCTCGACAAAGTCCACGTCGTGCCGAGGTGGAGCGATGTCGAGAACCCGAACCGAGTGATGACGCTGCAGATACGGTGTAATGCAGGTGCCCACCAATCCTGAGCCACCCACGAGGAGCACATTCATCGCATCGATCCTGTCAGCTCGGGCGCCCCTCGATGCGCTCGAACAACGCCTCCACTTCCGCTTCCTTCTCGGGAGTTCGACGGGAAAGGAATCCATCACCGAAGAAGATGATCGACGCCACGATCATCTCGCCGCCTGTATAGATGGCGAAACTGTCCGGGTAGATGTTCTTCAGGATAGCGAAAGCGGCAAACCCACCGACCAGCGCTCCGAGAGCTCCTCGAACCGTGGCTCGTTTGAACAGCATGCCAAACATGAGGGGAATCGCCACGGGCGGCAGAATCGCGGCGAAGAGTTGGACGGTCTGCGAGAATACCTTGCCGATCCCCGCAGACCCGTCGACGGCCAGCGCGGCTCCCAGTACGGCAGTTCCGAAGGCGAGTGTCGCAAGTCGGCCCACCGTCGTCAGCTGCGCGTCGGTGAGGGGCTGCTTGTGACCGCGCTCCCAGACATCCTTGGTGAACACGGCGGCCAGAGAGTTGATGTCACTGTCGATCATCGACATGGTGGCGGCGAACATGGAACACACGAGCAATCCGAGAAGGCCGGGCGCCATGCTCTGCAGGATCTGCTTGGCCACCAGCACATACGTCTGATCCGGATCGAATCCGGCGATCGGAGCCGCCGTGATGGGGTCGAAGAACTCGGGCATGAGCAGTGGTGCCGACCACGCCGGCACGAAGATGACGAGCGGATAGACGAGGAACAGCGCGCCAGAGAGCAACGCCGCCTTCTGTGTGTCTCGCGCATCCCCCACGGCGATGAATCTCTGCGCCAGCCCCCAGGTGCCGCCATTGTAGCTGAAGATGACGACAATGAGATAGACGAACCAGAATTCGATCGGCAGGCCGGCGTCGGGATTGAACAGTTGGCTATTGGCTTCCGGCAGTTGATCCCACATCGAGCCCCAGCCGCCGACGGCAGCCAGCACGGCCGTCACAACGATGATGCTGAGGAAGAACTGCACGGCAAACTGCACCAGATCGGTGAGCACCGTCGCCCACAGGCCCCCGATGAGCACATAGAGACAGGTGACGACGCCACCGACGATGATAATCGGCGTCCGCTCCCAGCCCGTGCTCACCTGTACGACGATGGCGATGGCGTAGAGCTTGATGCCCAGATCGATGAACTTCACGCCGATTCCACTCAGGGCAACGGCAATGCGGACGGACACGCCGTAGCGCTCCTCCAGATACTGAACCGGCGTCAACACCTTCAGTCGTGACCAGCGTGGGGCCCACAGCTTCGCGCCGATCATCATGGCGATGAAACAGGGCACGGAAAACAGCATCCACATACTCAGTCCGGCACTGGCCGCCTTGCCGGCGAAACCGACAAAAACGACGGCACTGTATCCGGATACGTGATGACTGATCGCCGCCATCCACCAGGGCAATGCGTGACCGGCCGCGAAATAGGCGTCTGTGCCCTTCGAGCGCCGGCTGGCCACCAGGGCGAGCCAGACCATCGCGATGGCATAGAGGAAGACAACGACGTAATCAACTGTTCCCATGGGCTTGGTCTGCTCCTGTAGCGACGGTAGAGCGAGGGGGGGACGTCTGTGATGTATGTATCCTGCGAGCGCAAAGAAAGGTTTCTAGCCGGTGGTGGCCAACAGACGAGAATCTCAGCATTGCCCCCGATCCGCCCGCATCCGTCCTTTGCAGCAGACCCGTCCGTCTAATGGTCTGGAAGAGGACCCCATGAGCCGACCTGTTCACATTTGTACCATTCAGCCGCCGGCCGTCGGTGATGATGTCTCGCATGAGCAGATGGAGGACACCGCCCTGCGACTGTTGGAAGAGGCCGGCGCGTGTGACGCAGACCTGGTCTGCCTGCCTGAGTATCTCAATGTCATGGGCTGCGCCGACGATGCCTGGCGAAGCCCGGGGCCAGCTGAGCAGAGCCCCCTTTTCGACAAGGTCGCCGCGCTTGCCCGTCTTCACACGATGCATGTGATCTTGCCCGTGCTGGACGAGCGCGAGGACGGGAACTTCAACACCAGCCTCGTCATCGACCGTTCGGGCCAGGTCGTGGGTCGTTACGACAAGACCCATCTCACGGCTGTCGAACGGGAGGACCAGGGCGTCCAGGTGGGGGCGACCTATCCGGTCTTCGATCTGGATTTCGGTCGCATTGGCATCATGACCTGTTATGATGGCCATTTCCCCGAGGTGGCCCGACTGCTGTCTCTGGCCGAAGCAGAGATCATCCTCTTCCCTTCCCTACAGCGTCGGATCACAGCCGAGCAGCTCGAATTGCAGATCCGCTGTCGTGCCATCGACAACTGTGTCTGGATCGTCCGGTCGAGTTATGGACACGCCGACGATGTGGCCTGGGTACCCGGGCTGACTGCGGGCAAGAGTTGCATTGTCGATTTCGAGGCAACGGTGTTGGCCGATGCCGGCCCGAGGGTTGGCTTCGCCAGCCATACGGTCGATCTGGACCGACCGCGAACCAAGGAACGGTCATTCGGTGGGACCATCGGAGATGCGCGCGACTTCCTCCATGCCGATCGGCGGCCGTCGACCTATGGGGGCCTGACCGATGGTGCCTGACCGAATGAGGAGCGTTCGATGGAATTGAAAACGAGTGTGCTCAAGGGCACTGAGGGTGGACCACACCTGCTGATCACAGGTGGTGTCCATGGAGATGAATTCGAGCCCATGTCGGCCATCAGGCGTCTGGGCAGGCAAGTCAACGACGATGATCTTCGCGGCCGATTGACGCTCGTTCCTGTCGTCAACGAAGCTGCCTTCGCGCGTGGTAGCCGCACAGCTGAAGACGAGCTCGATCTGGCGCGCACGTGCCCGGGCGATCCCGGGGGCTCGATCACCGAGCGCACGGCCCACGCTCTCAGCGAACTGATCCGCTCAGCCGACTTCTACATCGACCTGCACACGGGCGGGAACATCATGGAAGTGTGGCCCATGTCCGGATACGGCCTTGTACCGGATTCGCGTGTCCTCGAAGACCAACGGCGTATGGCGCGGGCCTTCAACCTGCCCTTTGTCTGGGGCACAAACTGCGAACTGGAAGGGCGATCTCTGTCCGTCGCCCGTGATGCGCGGGTGGCGGCCATCTATACAGAGTACCTCGGTGCCGGTCCTTGCCGGCAGGACGGTGTCGACGACTATGTGGACGGGTGTCTGAATGTGATGGGCGAACTGGGCATGATCGATCGTGAGCAGCCAGCATCGCGCGTGGAACACGTTGTCGAAGATGATCGGCCGAATGCCGGACATATGCAGATCTGCAATCCCTCTCCGATGACGGGACTCTTCGAACCGTGTGTTGGACTGGGCGACGCCATCGAAGCTGGACAATCATTGGGGACCGTCTCAGACGTTCTGGGCGAGCGAGTCATCGACGTGTCCTCCAATGAAACCGGGATTGTGTTGACCCTTCGCACGTTCGCTCGCGTGCACGAGGGCGATGCTCTGGCCGTGATCGCGGGCTAGAGCGTCGACCCTGATCCTTCCGTGGTGGACTTCCTCAGCAACACGCCGGATCTGCTCGAAGGTTGGAAGGATCTACCCGAGCAATTGCTGCACAACGTCTGATCTGAGACGCCTGGCAGCCCACACGATTACCACCACGCGATCGCTTCAGCCAGTTCGCCAAGGGGATGACCATTCCAGGTGACGTCAGCGACGATCGTCCAGGCGTGGACACTTCGCTCCTCCGGAATCTTCACCACCACATCTGCCTGGCCATCCTGGCTTGGGGCAACCTTCAACTCCAGTACTTCCGGTGAGACCGTCGCGCCCCCCGTGGCCTTGAGAACGAGCCGGCATTCCCGCTCGGCCTCCTCATGGTTGCGGATCTTCACCTGCAGGGCCAGTTCGTCTCCCGGCTGCACACGTGTCTTGTATGGGTAGAATTCCACCCAGTGTGGATCCATGCCCATGTTCGGATGGGGCTGATCGATCAACCCCTCGAACAGTTCAGCCCAGCGGTCCATCCACACCTGCCAGCGTGCCACCTGCTCCGGATCGCAGTCGACGGCCCCACCGTGTCCGGTGAGAAGCACGTGGGGGTCGCGCTCGCGGATCTGCCTCGGCATATCCCGATAGCTCGAGACGGGGGTGCGATTCTTCGGGATGAAGGAATGGATGAAGTCTCGCTCCTGAGCGAAACACAGCCCCGAGATGTTGTCACCGATGGACAGGTATTTCTGGTCATCCGCTTCGAAGCTGATCAGATGGTGATACCAGGTCTGGCCTGGAAACTGTTCCATGCGGAATGAGAATCCACGCCACTCGAAGACCTCATCGCGTTGGACGATGCGATCCACCTTCGTCGCATGGGGAACCAGACAAGGCATGTCGTAGCGACCGGGGTGTTCGATGATGTCCGCCACCTCCGCAGAACAGGCGACTTGCGTCTCGTATTTCACCTGCAGCGTCGGCAGTCCAGCGAGATGGTCGTCGTGGTAGTGGGAGGGCAGAAACCACTCGACTTGCGTGATGCCAGTCTCCTCTTCCAATCGCGGCGTGAGATGGTCGATGAAACGGTGTGGGTTGGCACCGATCGGTGCGCCGGACGTATATCCGCAGTCGATGAACAACCCGTGTCCATCGCCGTCGTGGACGATGTAGGTGTTCGCTGCAGAGTTGGTCACCTCGAAGACGTGGTCACTGAGTTGGCGAAAAACGGCCTCATACGGCTGATACGGATGCCCGTAGAACAACTCATACAGTTCGCGCAGAGCAGCGTCGAGCGACTCGATCGCATCGTCCGTGTAGGCGAAGGGTTCACCGTGTCCTGGCAGGATCACATCAGGCCGCATCCGGCGAACGGTCTGCAGACTCTCGAGAAGGTTCACGTGCCCCTGGAAGGACATGTACGACCATTGGGCTCGGGCATAGTCGTGGAGTTTGCCGGGCGCCGACATGAGATCGCCACAGGCCAGATAGCGCGTGCCGCCCAGGTCGAGCAGATATCCCGTCGACCCGAAGGTGTGCCCTGGCAGGGGAACCACCTGGATCTCCACACTCTGCCAGCTGAGCGTATCGTAGTCGACGGCCCATGACCCGCGTACATCGTCGAGCACACTGAACCCGGGGAAGAAAGCCGTATAGTTGTCGTACGTGTCGTAGGAAGCGCGCAGAATGTCAGCCGCCTCGAAAAACCTCCGCTCGGCGAAGGGGATCGTGACATCGACACCCCCCTTCGCAAAGTCGGGGGCCCCACCACACTGGTCTCGATGGAAATGGGTCAGCAGAAGTCGGTCGGAGTTGACGCCGGCGATCTGGTGATCGTCCGGGCGCAGCGATCCGCAGTCGATGAGCAGCGTTCGATCCGCCTGGGTGATGGCGTAGGTACTGCACGTCCCGCCGACCCATGCGATGTGTTCATCGTAGCGCGTCACTCGAGTCCCACCTTCGCCAGATAGATGGCTGTTTTCTCTTCATGGGAGGAGTAGTAACTCATCCACAGGATACCGTCCTGCTCCACGATCCCCGTGTAACTCGTGTCTCCTGCGGATGGCAATTTGAGGCATGGCGTTGCCGTCGATTGTGCCGGATCGATCCAGTACACGGTTGTACGCCGCTCATCTCCATATGATCGTACGGCGGCGACAAAACGACCGTCGAGCAGACGTATGATCTTCGGCCCCCCCATGCGGACGCCGAGATCGGACCACTGCCACTGGGTGTACGGTGGCTGGGCGGTGCCCAGCAGGGCGCCGTCTTCACCTTCGGCGTCGCGGCGAAGCAGGCAATAGGCCGTGCCATCGTCGAGAAACAGCAGAGACGATTCATTGCCAAAGGAATCAACGCCGGGAAAGACCTCCTCCTGTACCGTCTCCCACGTGACCCCATCGTGGGTCTGATAGAGTGTGCCGCGTTCGTCCTTCCCGTGATAACCGAAGCTGTAACCGACGCCATCGTGCCACGTCGCACTCCAGCGCCATGTGTCACGACCTGAGGGACAGGCATGGGGTCCGTCCCAATCCGAGCCATTCTCCGTCAGCCAGGTGAGGGACTGATATGCGTGCCCGTTGACGGGCTCGTGATAACGCACGACAGCATTGAGCATCAGGCGGCCGTTCCCGGTGACCGACAGCTTGGGGTCGCGCAGATCACCCTCATCCCAGACCATCAACTCAGCCGTTTGCCAGTTGATCCCATCCTCGGACCGAATGACTCGCAGTTGGCCACCATTCGACCTGTGATCGAGAGCCTCGCGAAATGTGCAGGTCCAGGCTCCGTCAAAGTGCACCAGATCGGTAAAGGCACTGTGGGGCGAGGAATCCCAGATTCTTCGAACGTCGATCAGTTTCAAGAAAGGCCTCCTGAGACGTACTGAGATTGAGACGTGTTGGGTTGAGACGAACTGAAGCAGTAGGTCGATGGCAGACGGTAGGCATGATCGTTGATCGATGGCAAACCCTTCCGTAGTGTAGCAACCGGATTCACCCACCCTTTTGCGCAGGACTTCCTTGCCATGAGTGACGCTGTGCGACAGATCCCCTTTCCAGCCCTGACGCCGGCCCAACGCCTCCATATCGAGATCTACGGGTATGTCGTCCTCGAGAATCTGCTGACGGACGCTGAGATCTCTGCCATTACAGACACGCTGTACGAGATCGAGGATCGATTCCGGACAACAGGGCAGATGCCGGGCCCTCACTGCTTCAACACAAGCACCACAGAGCAGTTCTTCCGCATCGACAATCTGCCCCATCTGGCTCCTGCGTTCTTCGACTACGTCACACACCCGCGTATCGTCGGTATGGCGGAGGAGATCACCGGCGGGCCTGTGAGACTCCAACAGTCCGACGCCCATATTCGTCGCCCCGTACCTGAGCAGGACCGTCGCCTGGGATTCCATCGTGGCATCAATCCTGCCTATGATCACCAGGAAAACGGCCTTTACCACTTCTCTTTTATCAAAGCGCTCTCGAATTTGACGGATCTGGGCCCCGAGGACGGGGGCACGACGGTGATCGCCGGTACGCACAAGGTGCCCGCGGATGTCCCGCAGGAGGAGATCGTCGCGGCGGCGATGGAAGATCCGACCATGATCCATCAGGTCGAAGCCCCTGCTGGCTCCACCCTCCTGTTCTATGAATCTCTGATTCACGCCGCGGGGATCATCGAATCCGACAAGGATCGCTTGCTGATTCTGGGTGGCTACATGCCCACCATGTTCCAGGCGTGGAATGGCTACGATCCGGATATAGACTTCGCCGCCACGGTCTCCGACGAACATCGCGCCCTGCTCACGGGAGAAAGCAAGTTCCATTGGCCTCGCAAGCGTCGGGATCTCGGCGCACCGGCACAGGTGATATAGATCCTCGCCGATCCGACAATGGTCATCTGGACGCACAATGCCTACTGGTTTCAGGGCGCACCGAGTCTGTGGCGGGAGGAACGTCAAGAGCCTCATCCGGAGGCGCTGAAGGCCCTCATCGATCTGTACCGATCCTTGGATGCGGACGTCCTATGCCTTCAGGAGGTACCCACCGAGCAGGTTGCACAGCAAGTCGGTGACGACCTGGGTATGAGCGTCACGTTTGCCGCAGGCGGTGAACGCACGATGTATGGCGGTGCCATCCTGTGGCGAGAGGGACTGGCCGCCCAGGTCCAAGATCTGAGTCAGATGCCAACATCTCTCGGTTGTCGATTTGAACGCATCTGTATGGTGATGACCCTGAACGTCGACGACTCATCTGTCGACATCTGCAATGTTCATCTGTCGAGCAATCGATTTGCTCCGCAGAGCAATGGGGAGCCGGTACGGCTCGCCGAACTCGAAACGCTGTTTGCGCAGATCGAGGCGCCGTCCATCATCGCCGGTGACTTCAACGCCAGGCCCGATAGCACGGTCTACGAGATGATGCGCAGCCGTGGGTACGAAGATCCTCACACGGGGATGGTGCAGGAGATCGACTACCTGTGGCAGCATGGGGACACGGGGATCCATGCTGAGCCATTGTTGTTGCCGGCTGACTTCGAGATTCCCGGACACGCGGGTGTCGCCCTGAGCGACCACCGGCCCGTGGGTACCCGAGTCACGGTACCTTCCTTTCCGGGCAAATAGGAAACACCCATGGAGGAGCACCGATGAAATACGACGGGATCTTCTTCGATTCCGGTGGAACGATCTACGGATTCTCCGATGCAGATTCCGCCGATCCGAATCACTCACAGGTCGCCGCCGGCATGGCCGAACGGGCGCATGCCGCGCTGAGTTGGCTGGGAATCTCCGTTCCACTGGATGAGCTGACCGACCATGTGCGTCAGTTGAACCAGGAAGCGCGCACGAGCCCCCCGGGATACACAGAGGAAACCCTCGTCCGCTTGTTGTTTGAGCGTCTCGGCCAGGATCCGCGCAACGATCACACCGTCTACGTCACCGGCGTCGTGTCAGGACCCCGATTTAGCTCGTGGTTGTTCCCCGGTGTGGCAGAGACACTGACCACCCTGTCAGAAGCCGGACTCTACATGGGCATCATCGCCAACACACACGTACCAGGATGGGTGATGGATCGCAACTTCCGCGGCGTGAATCTTCTCCATCACTTCTCTACACGTATCTACTCAGGTGACGAGGCGATCGAGAAGCCGGACGCGGAGATCTTCAGAATCGCCGAGGCAGAATCACAGATGGCCGGCAAACGGCTCATCTACATCGGTGATCGTGTCGACAAGGATGTCGCTGGCGCCGAGTCGGCTGGCTGGGACTCGATCCTGTTCCGGTCTTCCGAGTCAACCAGTGAGGGGCGTGCCACCTTCGAGATCGATCATTGGGCCGAGTTGCCTGACATCCTGGCCTAGACTCACGTGTCATGGCCGCCCGGTGCGAGGGCGGATCTGAGACGGTCGATCAGCTCATCGGGTGGCTCGCACGGCAACGTCACGGGGCGCCGATCGAGAGCACTGATGTAGATCCCGAGTACCGTGTTGAAATCTACGAGGGCTCTCTCCAGACAGAGGGGATGGACGGCCGTTTCGTCGGTCATCCAGTCGAACATGGCCTCCGTCATGCGGGCCTGACCGATAATGTCTTCGTCCGGATACTCGTGGGAACCGGATTCGACGTGGCCGTCGATGCCAAGTTCCCATCCCCACATGGTCCAGTGCGCGAAGCCGCGGGTGCCGTACACGGCGACCCGCTTGTGCGTATGAACGCCCTCTCGACCGACGTGGGGTGCCGTTTCGCCACTCTGCAACGTAGCCTGAATTTCATCACCGTAGCCGATCACCGCCTGGGCGCTATCCGGCGCGAAGTGTTTCCTCGGCGTATCCGCCAACCCATTGGCCCCGCTGGCCTGGCCAAACACCTGCGCCGGTTGCCGACTGGAAAGGAAAGCTCCAATCGCCTGCAGGGTGTGGGTTCCCTGGTAGGCCAGATTCATTCCACAGCTGGCATCAACGTAGCGCACGTCCCCGATCTGCCCGTCGGCGACCCGCTGCTGCAGTTCGAAGCGCCTGGGTTGAAAGTGCAGTTGGTGGTTGATGGCCACCTTGAGGGGATGGGATGCTGCGAATTCACGAATCTGCCGGTAGTCTTCGGCTTGAATGGCCAGCGGTTTCTCGACGATAAGGGCGGCGACACCGGCCGCGTGGGCAGCCTCCATGACCTCGAGCCTCACCGTGGGTGGTGTGTTCACGTGCACCAGATCCGGCTTCTCTCGCTTGAACATCTCACGGTAGTCGGTGTATCGGCCCTCGACGCCGAAACGGTCGGCGAAGGCTGCCAGATGCTCGGGCGTACGCGCCGAGACAGCTGCCAGCGTGCCCCTGTCGATGTGCTCATACGCTTCGGCCAGACCACGTGATCGATTCGGTCCCACACCGATGATTGCACACTTCACGTCTTGATCTCCGGGTTTGACATTCGGTGACTGCATGTCGTGGATCTATAACCGGATACGATTATCTGATTATACCTATTCTGAAGTCTCGTTGATGAAAGTCACTCAGGCGTTGCTCGGCGAACACGCTGTCTTTACAACTCTATTCACCCACTTGGAAACGCGGATCCCACAGGCGGACAGCGGTGCCGAAGTGGTAGCACTGGGTGCGATGCTCCAATCCGCACTGGCCTCACACGCTCAGCTCGAGGACAAACTGCTGTTCGGTGCCCTCGAGGATGTCATGGATACACGGATGGGCCCCGTGGCGGTCATGCGGTTGGAACATGAGCAGATCGAGGGTGGCCTGGAAGCATTGATGACGCAGGACGACGTGACGGCCGCGACACGAACCCTGCTGCAGGTCATCGACACGGCTCGATCTCACTTTGCCAAGGAAGAGCAGATCCTGTTCCCCCTCTCTGCCCAACTGTTGGGTGACGAGGTGTTGGAGACTTTTGGAGAACGGTGGGCTTCTGCCCGACACGTCATTGAGTAAGATACTCCCGCCTGCGCGTGACACGTTCACCATCGGTAGAAGCGCGCTCCCCGTCGCGAGACCTGGGCCAGTTTCCACGCCGCCAGCCATTGCTGGCGGTCGTCCACGACCAGTTCCGGTGTCTCCGTACTGCGCACGAGCATCCCCGGCAACTGTGGACGCCCATTCGGCATGCGCGCGTCGTTCCACCGAAGATCCATACTCCAGCGAATGTGGTCTGATCGATTCGGATCACTGCCGTGAGGTGTGCGACAGTGCAGCAGGATCATTCCTCCCCGCTCGACGGGCACAGTAACGGGCTCGACGTCGGGCAGTTCATCGGGTGCCACGGAGTAACTGCCACCATCCTCTCCGGATGGACGCACGTGTCGCCGCAGCGGCTCGTGATGACTGCCCGGCAGCACACGCAGTGTGCCATTGACCGCATCTGCGTCGACGAGCGGAATCCACGAGGTCACGATCAGCGTGTCATCTGCCTCGGGCAGCAGGACACCCAGATCCTGGTGCCACGCCGTCGAGCGAGCCCACTCGTTGCTCGACAGATTCCCCGCATAGTCACCGGTGGCGGGTAGTTTCGCACGGATGTGTTGGCAGGAATTGGCGTAGATCTCTTCGCCAACCAGGGACTGGACGATGTCGAGCAACCGTCGGTTGTGGAGAAAAGCGAAGATGGCCGGTCCGAGATTGGCGGGGAAGTTGATGCCTGCAGCGGCACTGGCATCCGCCTTGACGAGTGGGATGAGTCGCTTAGGGAAGGGCAGTGCAGCGTAGTCTCGATCAATCGCCCCTTCGTCGACCAGACGGTTCGCCGCCTCGTCGACGATCTGCTCCAACTCGGCCTGCACCGGATCGAGATCTGACGCGGTCAGTGCGTCTGGTACATGCAGATACCCTTCTGCATTGAAGAACTCGACCTGCTTTGCCGTCAATCCCGCCATGAGGGGCAATCGTAGCTCCTGAGCATCCAGGGTCAAGGGTGCCGTCCTTGCCGGGCCACAGACATTGGTGTATACGTCCTTGCTCGTGCCTCTTCGATCGCCTCATCGCCCGCCACGAGACTCGACCTGAGCAACGCCACGTCTGCTGCCCCCATATCGCCGGATACGGACGGCACGGTACACGAGCGTGTCTCGGCGCTGGCGTATCTGAAGTTGCTGGCGCACTACATGCGGCCCCACAGGCGTCGTGTGGCGTTGTTGGCGTTGTTCATCTTCGGCTATATCGGCGTTCGACTCGCCTTTCCGCAGATCGCCCGCTTCTTCATCGACACGGCCCTTGACGACGGCCCCCTCGAAAGCCTCATGTGGGCCGCCGCTTTCTATCTGATCGCCGGCGTGGGTCGGCAGTTCTTCTTCCTCGGATCCAGCTATCTGGGTCAGGATGTGGGCTGGCGCACGACGAATCGCATGCGCGACGAGTTGGCGAAACATTGCCTGCATCTGGACATGGGTTTCCACAGTGCTCACACACCCGGTGAACTGGTCGAGCGAGTCGATGGCGACACGACGGCCCTGTCCAACTTCCTCTCTTCCTTTGCTGGCCGGGTGATTGGCGCCTTTCTCCTGCTGCTCGGGGTGCTGGGTTTCGTATGGCGAGAAGACTGGCGCGTCGGCCTGGCTCTGTCCCTGTTCGCACTGGTGGCCTTCATGGTCATCAATCTGACCCGCAGCATGGCTGTTCCCATCTACGCCGCCGAACGCGAGGGATACTCGCGACTCTACGGATTCCTTGAGGAACGTCTCGCGGGCATCGAAGACATTCGTGTCAATGGTGCCGTCGGCTTCATTTTGGAGCGCTTCTTTCAGGTAAATCGCGATACCTATGGCCGCGTGATGAAGTCGGCACTCATGGGTGCCGTGTTGCGTTCCATTACGACCGTTCTATTCACCTTCGGCCATGCCATGACCATGGGCATGGGATACTGGCTCTATCAGGAGGGCCAGTTCACCATCGGCACGGTCTATCTCGTCTTTGAGTACACGACGCTGCTGCGCTTTCCGCTGTACCAGATCAGCGAACAGATCAACGATCTGCAGAGGGCGACGGCGGGTTTCAAACGCATCGAGGCACTGCATCGAATCCAGTCTCGCGTCGTCGGCGGCGATTCCCACATTTCCGATGGCCCTCTCGACGTCGATTTCGATACCGTCGACTTCGATTACTTCGCCGGCAGCCCCGTCCTGCGAGACGTGAATTTCCGCCTCGAGGCGGGCCAAACCCTGGGCCTTCTGGGACGCACTGGCAGTGGCAAGACCACCCTCACACGACTGCTGTTTCGCTTCTACGATGTGCACGAGGGTAGCCAGATTCGCCTTGGAGGGCAGCGACTGCAGGATGCGTCACTCGAGAGTTTACGGCAGCGTGTGGGTATGGTGACGCAGGATGTGCAGATCTTCAGGGCCACGGTGCGTGAAAATCTGTCGCTCTTCGATGAAGAGATCGACGATACGCGCATCCTGTCCGCCATCGACACACTGGATCTCGGGGAGTGGTATCGTACGCTGTCGCAGGGCCTCGATACGCCGATCGCCGCCGGTTCGCTGTCTGCGGGTGAATCACAGTTGCTAGCCTTCGCTCGCGTCTTTCTGAAAGATCCCGGTCTCGTCATCCTCGACGAACCGTCGTCGAGACTCGACCCGCTTACGGAACGACGAATCGACCGCGCCGTGAGCGGCCTGCTGCAGGGCCGCACGGCGATCATCATCGCCCACCACCTGGCCACGGTACAGCGTGTCGATGACATCCTGATCCTCGAAGAAGGACGCGTCCTCGAACACGGCAGGCGTGAACAACTCACGCAGGATCCTGCTTCACACTTCGCTCGGCTTCTGGGCGTCGGACTTGAGGACCACACGGCATGAGTGAAGCCGCCTCTCAGCAGCCCACCTCCAGTCCGGCACGTGACACGGCCCCGGCCACCCGGCGTACAGCGTGGCTTCTGCTGCGTTATCGTCCGTGGCTCTTCCTCGGCACCGTTCTGTTTCGCGGCATCGATGATCTGGTTCCCTTTCTCAATGGCCTGATCATGAAGGCCTTCTTCGATACCATCACGGGGGACGCTCCTGCGGGGTTTACCGCCTGGACCCTCGTCGCCTTCTACGTGATCATCGAACTCGGAGATCGCGGCGTGTTGTTTGTGGCGGCCATGATCGGCATGCGCTGGTGGTATACGGTGACGTCGCTACTGCGCAAGAACCTGCTCACTGCTGTTCTTGCGATTCGGAATCCACTGCATGTGGCCGGCGCCTCTGGTGAAACGACGAATCGATTCCGCGACGATGTGGATACGGTCGTCACCTACCTCGAGCAGTACATCCATCTTGGTGGCAATCTGATCTTCGCCGTTCTGGCCATCGTCTGGATGGCCAGGATCGACGTGATGGTCACCATCGTGACCGTCATCCCTGCCGTCGTCATCGTCACCATCGTCGATGCGGCCCGCAAACACATCGTCAGATACCGGACCGCCCAGAGGGTGGCCACGGAGGCATCGACGAATTTCGCCAATGAGATGTTCCAGTCGGTGCAGGCGCTGCAGGTGGCCAATTCGGAGGATCAGGCCGTCGGACACTACCGCCAGCTCAATGACGCGCGGCGCAAATCGACCCTCGTAGACAATCTCTTCAATCAGATGCTGTTCTCGGTGAATGTGAACATCAGTCATCTGGCCACGGGTGTAATCCTGATCATGGTGGCCCAGGCGATGAAGGACGGCACCTTCTCCGTCGGCGATTTTGTCCTCTTCTCGACCTATGTAGGCGAAGTCGCTCGCAGTGGTTCCCTCATCGGACGCGTTCTGGCACAACACCGTCGAGCAGAGGTCTCCCTCGGACGCATGATGAAGACCGCCGAGGTGAATACAACCGAACCCATCGTGGAATACGGTCGGGTGTATCTGCGAGACGATCCGCCACCGATCCCACCGCCCGAGCCCGCGTCGGCCCATCGTATTGAGCACCTCGACGTGCAGGGGCTGTCCTGCGTGTATCCGGACAGCACGAATGGTGTGTACGATGTAGACCTGCAGATTCCGCGCGGTTCCTTTACCGTCGTCACGGGCCGCATCGGGTCGGGAAAGACCACTCTGGTGCGAGCACTGGTCGGTGTCCTGCCCATGCAGACGGGACAGATTCTGTGGAATGGTGAGCCCGTTGAAGACCCCAGGCAGTTCTTCCTCCCGCCGCGGTGCGCCTACACGCCACAGGTTCCGCGTCTGTTCAGTGAGAGCTTGCGCGACAACATCCTGCTCGGTCAGCCAGAAACCGAACAGATGATCTCCGCCGCCGTTCGCATGGGGGCGCTGGAGGACGACATCCCGACTCTCGAACGCGGACTCGATACGATCGTGGGTCCGCGGGGCGTGAAGCTCTCTGGTGGACAGATTCAACGCGCCGCCGCGGCGCGGATGTTCGCACGGGAGGCAGAGCTCTATGTCTTCGACGATCTGTCCTCTGCCCTCGACGTGGAGACTGAGCGGATTCTGTGGGAGCGCTTGTTCGCAACACGGCAGCAGACCTGTCTGGTCGTGTCGCATCGACGACCGGCACTGCAGCGGGCGGATCAGATCATTCTCCTGCACGAAGGACGGGTTAGCGCCGTGGGCACATTGAAGGATCTGCTGGCAACCTGCACCGAGATGAGGAGTTTGTGGGACGGCGAGGACCACTGACCCGTCGGAAACGGCTTGCGAAAGCCTCAGCTTCAATCGTAGGCTGACAGACATGGATGCCACCTCAACTGCCCCAAAACCCGCCATGGCGCGCTCGAAGCGCGGGCCCGCAGCATCGCTACATCTGCGCAGAAGATCTGTGGCGGCCCGTCCGTGAACCGGCTGGCCTAGACATCGTGGAACCGGGACCAACCATGGGTCCGCTGTACGATCTGCCCTTCGAGCACGGTCTGCGTGACCAAGGCAACGCGGAACGGCCTGACATGATCGCCGTCGTCGGCAGAAAGGACGGTCAGATTGTCAGCCTCGCTGCAGCCTCCGCCGATCACGACCGACTGTGGCAGATCGGTGTCGGCGTCCTTCCCGGGTATCAGCGCGACGAAATCGGCGCCGCCTTCGTTAGCACTTGTTCTCGGGCGATACTTGATGCAGGCCGAGTCCCCTACTACTCGACCGACCTTTCGAACCTTCGGTCTCAGTCGGTCGCGATCCGCTGCGGCTTCGTCCCTGCCTGGACCAAGGCGTACGTGTATGTGCCACGGTCCGAGCGGGTAGCGGGTGACTACCTGGGATTGAAGCGCAGTCGCTCGACTTGAAACCGTCGACTTGGGGCGCTGCTCCGAATCCGGACAGCTCCTCACCCCGTCCAACTATGGCTCGGGCACCGGCTGTCCCTTACCATTTTCACGTCCAACTACAATTCACCTCCGGCCACCTTCAAAGAGGTGTTCAATCATCACCTGGCCTGTTTTGGCGAAGGCGATCTCGATGGCATCGTCTCTGACTATACCTAGGACTCCATCATCTTCACGCCGAATGGCAACATGAAGGGCCTCGACCAGATCCGCGGACTCTTCACCGCCTTCCTCGAGGAATTCGGCAAGGAGGGTGTCACCTTTGAGATGACCTGTACGTCCGTGGAGGGTGAGTATGCCTTCATGACGTGGACGGCAGAGACGCCCGACAATTCGTGTGAGATGGGTACCGACACCTTCGTCGTTCAAGACGGCAAGATCGTGGGTCAGTCGTATGCCGGGAAGGTGACGCCAAAAGGCTGAGCGGTCAGCTTCTGATTCAACGGACACGCACCCCCGCCTGAAACACGGCAACCACACGGCTAACGGCTCCGATGTCACGCGTAGGATCTCCGTCGAAGGCGACCAGATCGGCCACCTTGCCCACCTCGATCGTTCCCAGATCGTCGGCAAGGCCGATCGCCTCGGCAGAGATCCGCGTCGCCGATTCCAGCGCCTCGCCGGGAGTGAATCCCACCTCGACGAGCAGCTCGAGATCGTAGTCGAGGTGTCCGAAAGCCAGATCGTTGACACCTGAGTCCGTGCCGGGCACGATCCGCTCCTTCATACAGTAGTCGAGCATCCGACGCATGACGTCGAGACGTTTCTCGGCACGTTTCTCGAGGGACTGCAGCGTCGCCAGGTCATCGACCTGCGCCAGGCCCTGCTCACGCTGTCGTCGCAGTTGAGTCACCTGCGGCCAACGACACCAGGCCTGCAGGGTGGGACTGATCCAGATGCCGCACTCAGCCATCATCTGAGCCAGCTCGGGGTCGAACTTCAGTTCGCCGTCCGGTTCCAGGAATTCTGCGTGCTCCATCAGATCGATGCCCGCCTTCACAGCATTGACCATCGATTCGCTCGCCCGGCAATGGGCGGCCGTCACCCGATGTAAATGATGCGCCTCGTGGACGGCAGCATGAAGTTCTGCCTCTGAGTACGACGCACGGCCGGGAATCGTCCCTTCCGTACCCCCGCCGCTGGCCATGATCTTGATGTAGTCAGCACCTTCATGCACGAGGCGCCGAACGCTGCGGCGAATCTCGTCCTCGCCGTCGGCGACCTCATTGCACATGTGAAAGTGGCCACCGGTACATGTGATGGGACGACCCGAGACTTGCATGCGGGGGCCGGGGATATAGCCACGATTCAGACCGTCCTTCAGTGTGAATCCGACTCGATTCCGCGCACCGTGCTCACGGATCGTCGTGATTCCCGCCTGCAGATGGCGGTGCAAATTCAGCGCCCCCGTAAGGACCATCATCTCGTCCGTCTCCGAGAACATCTCCGAATAGAGACGACCGTCTCCCGCGAGACTCAAATGGGTATGACCGTCGATGAGACCCGGAGCCAGACAGGCGTCGCCCAGGTCGATGGTCTGTGTGTCGGGCGATGCCTTGGCGGTGATGGCCGCCGTCGTATCGACGGCGGTGATCCGCCCCTCGTCGATCAGCACGGCAGCGTCAGAGCGCGGGGCAGAACCACATCCATCGGCCAGAAGACCGGCGCGAACGATACACTGCGAAGCGGCGGCATCCAGCGAGATCGACATGGTCGTCTCCTTCAATTACCGAGGATGGGTTGACCATAGCCGGACGGGTCGTGTGACGCCCCGCCTGTTGACCACAGTCTGTGGTGGTGCACAGCCAGTGAATCGGCTTCGATGTGTCGTCGCACCAGATCCGCCCAACCCTGACGCGCCGCGAGATTGATGGTCACGCCCAGGCCATTGGTACCGTCCGCCTTGTCCGGAATCTGCTGCAGATGGTAGTCCACCACATCCTTGTGCTTGTTCCACGCGGCGATGATCACCGCCGGATAGGAGTTGTGGGGATGGGAATAGACCACAGCACCACGGTCTACCAGCAACTTCGTCACCTCGAGCTGACCATTCTTCGCCGCACAGTGAAGGACGGAAAATTCGTCCCAGGCATCCGTATTAGGATTGGGCACGTGTATGAGCCACGGGGCTTGGTCCAGTTGCTGTGAGACGGCTTCCACATTGCCATCTGCAATGGCGGCGAACAGTTGAGTCACATCCATGGAAGTCTCCAAGTTTTTACAACTCGGTTATTCGATAGAATCGAGAATCGGTGCCAGCACCTGCTGTTGTAGACGCCAGGCGTCGGTCATGGTCTCGTAGGGTTGAGTCTGACCGTCAAAATTGACGGGGTTCATCGCAATGGTCAGACGCTGAGAAGGAAAACAGATCGCGTAGTTTCCTCCGGCACCCCACGAAGTAAACGCCTCGGTGGGCAGGTCGGGCCAAAGTTGGCTGAATTCGTTGGCCCAGAAGCCGTGACCATAACGCCACATCAGTTCGTCGCAGTGCTCGCGGATGAACCGATTCACACACACCGATTGCTGCAGCCAGTCCTTCGGCACGACCTGCTCTGTGCCCCACCGCCCGCCATTGCACCAGAGCCATCCCATTCGCGCATGATCTCGCAGCGTCGTGGCGATGCTGGTCCCCCATCCAAAGACTTCCACCCGTGCATCAGGCGCCGTGCGTTGCGATCCGGCACTGTACGACCAGGTGGCGCCGATCCGGTCGGCGATCTTCTCTTTGAATAGCCCACCGATTTTCGCCGAGCCCTCAGGATCTTCGACATCGTATCGGCCGTAGGCCCGTTCGATACAGTGCGTCAGCAGGCACATTCCCGTCGTCTGATAGTTGAAGACCTTACCTGGCTCTTCGCCGGGTTTGAGATACCCCGACACATTGCAGATCAGATGGCGTAAGGTGGCGCCTTGGTTTGTGTCGAAGGCATACCGGCCCTCCTTGGGACCACGCCCCGGGGGCACATCCATCATCTCTGGAAAGTGTTCTACCGCCCCCTCGTCGGCGCCGCCGATTCGGCCTTCGGCAACAGCGATCCCCAGCATGTTCGACAAGACGGATTTCATCGCCGAAGCGATATGGATGGGGTCATCCGCCGCCAGATCCCGGAGCCACTCCACCACCAGATAACCATCGCGAACGATGGCCACACGATAGGGTTTGTCGGGCACGAGGGTGTCGAGCCGTTGCCGGGCAACGACCAGCTTGGCCGGGTTCATACCGACCTGCTCGGGAGCGGCCATCTCCCACGCGTGTGCTGGAAAGGTGATGTTCATGCAGCAGAGATACGACGCCAGCGTGGACCCATCAACTGCATCTGCGGGCTGCGGCTTGCGCCGCCGCCAGAACGTTGACTGTTTCTTGGGGCGCTGCCTGCATCAAGGCGCGACTCGACAATAGACACTGGACCGTTTTCACCACGACCGTATCCAGGATCCATTGAGATGAAGATCAAGGCACTGGCATCGCAATTGCGCACAACCGACCTGCCCCGGGCCATCGCCTTCTACACCGAAACCCTCGGGTTCGATCTCGCCTTTACCTTTGGCGACTTCTATGCCGGCATTGGCGTGGGCGACCATCTGGTTCACCTCAAGCTCGTGGATGATGTAGACCCGAGCATCGACTTCGTCCGGGGAGAGCATCTCCATCTCCACATCACGGTTGAGGGAATCGACGCGACCTTCGAGAGACTAGCAGCAGATGTGAAGGTGGTAGAGCCCGTCACTGATCGGGAATGGGGGATGCGGGAATTCATCATCGAAGATCCCGATGGCCATACGATTCATTTTGCCCAGAACGCCAGTTCGTGAACCGCCCTCGGATTTGACGATCAATGCATGATATCGCCATAGATCTGCTGATCCTGCTCGGTGGCATTTGGCTCGTCGCCATCACCTTGCGTCCCCTCGGCCTCCCTACGGTGATGGGTGAACTCATCGTGGGCGTCGTTGTGGGCCCCGCTGTTCTGGGGCTGATCCAACCCAATGACGCCATTCAGCTGCTGGCGGAGATCGGCATCTTCTTCTTGATGTTCCACGCCGGTGTCGAGACCCAGCCCAACGAATTCTGGGATGCCTTGAAGCGATCCATGGGGGTCGCCATCGTCGGGGCCATCGTTCCCTTCAGTGTGAGTTTCGGCCTTGCTCTGATGATGGGCCTTGATATTGTGGGCGCCACCTTCGTCGGCCTGACGATGACGGCGACAGCCGTCGTGATCACCCTCAAGAGCCTGAAGGATCTTGATCTGGCCAATACGCGTGTGGCTCGGATCTTCATCGCCAGTTGTGTCATCGATAACTTGCTCACGCTCGTTTTCTTCGGTCTTCTCGTCGGTGTCCTCACAGGCGGCGAATTCGAACCCATCAACATTGCCATCACCCTCGGCAAGGTCGTCGGTTTCTTTGCCGTCTCCATGCTGTTGGCTCTGTTCGTGTATCCGCGTCTCAGCCTCCCCTTTCGCTCCGAGGGTGGCAAGGGATTCACCTTCGTCTTGTGCACCGCCTTTGCTGCCGGTCTCTTCGCCGAGGCCATTGGCCTTCACATGATTCTCGGCGCCTATCTGGCGGGCCTGTTTTTCGAGGAGAAGGTGGCCCATCCGAACCTGGTGAAGATTGTCACCGACCGCGCCTACGGCATCGCCTATTCGTTTCTGGGTCCCATCTTCTTCATCTCTCTCGGATTCTCGATCACCTTCGATATCACGGCGACGCAGGTCGGTCTCGTCGTGCTGCTGACGACGTTCGTCATCGTCGGTCAGATCGCCAGTGCGGGCAGCATGGCCCTGCGTATGGGATTGCCCAAATGGGAAGCCTTGACCGTTGGTGTGGGAATGTGTGGCCGGGCAGAGATGGCCTTCATCCTTGCTTCGTTGGCTCTGAGCCAGGGCGCCTTCGATGAGACCGTTTTCACGATGCTGATCATGACCACGTTCCTGCTCAATCTGTTTACGCCGTTGGCCTTGAAGGGCTGCGCGATCCTGCTGCAGGGCCGTGCTGCACGACAGGAGGGCGCAACACGAGGCGTGGTGCAGATCGACAAGTTCAGTGGCCCCATCGTGGAGGAGCGTTTCGAGGGTCAGCTTCCGCGTCACCTGCCCGATGTGGAGGGAGGCGTCGTCATCTATGGCTACGGCCCTGAGGTGGACTACCTCATGAGAGAGTTGGAGGACCACGAGCTGCCGTGGGTCGTGATCGAAGAGGATGAAGCCGTCGCTCGCCGGCTGCATGCACACGGCCAGCACGTTGTGCACGCGGCATTGGCCGATGAGGATCTCGATCTACGCCAACTGAATGGGGCGCGTGCCCTCGTCGCCAATGGGCCCGATGATGGCAACGCCCTGTTCGCTCTGGGTGCGCGTGAACAGGGATTCGCCGGACCCATCGTGGCTATGGTTGCCCAGCCCTCGCGATGCGAACCGATGATGCTTGCCGGTGCGACGGCTGCCTTTACACCAAATCACGTCTTGGCGGCGGTGATCGCCGTTCGCGCCAGTGCCCGTATCGGTCCTCGAGTGGCTGGCATTCAACCCCTGCACCAACTGCTGGAAGTCGCCGAGATTCGCGTCCATGAAGGCAGTCCGCTGGCCCATAGCTCTCTGGCCAAAACGAAGTTGCGGACGGTGACGGGCGCTCACATTGTCGGACAGTGGCGCGACGATGCCCTGCGCTCTCCTCCTGGCCCTCAAGATGAGTTGGAGCCCGGGATGCTGCTGGTCGCCGCCGGTTCGCCGGAGAGTATTCGTCGACTCAATGACATCGTACGCCCCATTACGCAGCAGGGGCCGCTCGTACTGGTGGGCTCTGGCGATGTGGCCAACAAGCTGGCCGAGATCTTCGGCGCTGCCGAGGAGGAGACCTGCATCATCGGGCCCGAGGAAGATCCACATGTCGACATCGTCGCCGATGTACTCGATCCGGCGGCTCTCGATTCGACGCCCGCCAAGACGGCGAGAGCGGTGATCCTCGCTTTCGAGTCGGATAGCACAACATTGTTGGCCACGACGGTCATGCGCGCCTACGCACCCGATATACCGATCATCGCCAGTGTGTCTCTGGTTGAGAATGTGAGTCGCATTCAGCAAGCGGGAGCCGATTTCGCCATGTCCGTCAGTCAGGTAGCTGGTCAGATTCTAGCTCACCACGTGTTGGGAGAGACCGTATCCCATCAGCCGCGGATCAAACTGCTCAAGATCCCACCCGGAGGTCTGGAGGGCAGCAGCCCCGTCGAGGCCCAGATCCGCGAACGTACGGGTTGCTCCGTCGTGGCTGTTGAGCGGGCGGGTGAGATCGTGATGGATATTGCACCGACCTTCACACTCTCCAATGAGGACGCCATGTATCTGTGCGGCACGGCAGATGCCTTCAACCGCCTGTTTGACCAGTATCCGGGACTGAGAAATTGAGCCTGACATCAGAGCCGATGCTCTACGAGATGCACATGCATACGCCCATGTGTCATCATGCCAGCGGTGAACCCGAAGACTATGCGCAGATCGCCCAACAGCGAGGCCTGAAGGGGATCGTCGTCACCTGTCACAATCCGACCAATGACGGATGGTCCCCGACAGTGCGCATGAGTGTCGATGAGTTTGGCGAGTATGTAGAGATCGTGGAGCAAGCACGCCGGACCTATGAGGGCAAGGTGGACGTACGCCTGGGTCTGGAGAGTGACTATGTGCCCGGCATGGAACCCTGGCTGGAGGAGTTACATGGCATGGCTCCCCTACACCACGTGCTGGGATCGGTGCACCCTCACTTGCCTCAGTACAAAGAGCGTTACCACCATGGAGACATCGAGGCCTTTCAACGCACCTACTTCGAACACCTGGCGCTGGCCGCAGAAAGTGGACTGTTCGACACCATCGGCCACCCCGACCTGATAAAGAACATCGAGCCGGAAGCGTATGATTTATCTCGTCTGATGGGCACGATCTGCGAAACCCTCGACCGCATCGCCGCGACGGGGACAGCGATGGAACTGAATACGTCAGGTTTGAACAAGGTGGTCCCCGAGATGAACCCCGGTCCCGAGATGCTGCGCCAGATGCGCGAGCGTGAGATCCCTGTGGTCATCGGCGCCGACGCACACCAACCAGAACGGGTGGCCGGCGACTTTGATCAGGGCCTGGAGCGACTGCGTGAAGCGGGGTACTCGATGGTGAGCAATTTTCTCGACCGACAGCGCATCGACCTGCCCATCGATGCAGCCCAAGCCTCACTCGAGAGCCAGCAGGTCTAAGCCAGGACCATCTGCACACGCTGCACGCGATCGTAGCCGGGTGGGGCCTTCACGGGCTGGCAGATCGTATCTGTCTCGATCGACGCAGGACCACAGGTGAAGCGATACCGCCCGGGCTCAGGCAGAACGAACCAACTCGTCCCCGCCTCGTCGGCCTGCACGCCAAAGGGAGACAGCCCTTGTCCGTCGAGGGCTCTCACGAACACCTGGGCGCCAGAGGCCGGCGACCCATGGCGGACCACTTCGACGATCACCTCCGGTGCACGCACCCCATTCAGGGGCCCTACGTCGCGACCGGTCCATTGGCGAAATACGTTCCGCGACCAGTCCCGGGTGGCTGTCGGACTTGAGACAGGCTTCGTCGGGTCACACCAGTTCAGCAGCAGCGCCGCCTTGCCCCAGGCCTGCTGCGTTCCTTCGCCAAAGGGGTCGATGCGAGCATCGGCGCCACTTTGTGACGGCCAGTGGACGTCGATCTCCATCGCTCCGCTCAGCATCCCGGGGACGTGTCGCGCAAACACGCTGTAGTCCATATCCGCCAGGTGGAAGGTCTGCAGGCCGTGCACGTTGAGGTCGACAATCTGCGGCAGAAACTCGGCCCAACCCTCCATCAAGGGCGGCTGCTCGTCGTGGCCCCACTCGGCGCCATCGAAGATTCCCGCCTCCCCTACGCGAATCGGTTTGACAGGTAGCTCTGATTTGATCGTTTCGACGACCTCTTTGATGGTTTCCAGACCGCTGAAGAGCCGATAGCAGTCGATTAAGGAGATCAACTCGTCATCCGCTTTGTGTGGTTCGAACGAGACCTCGGCGATACGGGTTTGGTCTAGCTGCTTGACCTTCCTCAGCAAGGGCACGCAGAACTCGGGCTCACGCGCATCCGTCACGTCCCAGAACAGGATGGATGGATGATTCCGAGAGCGCCTGATCCAGTTATCGGCTACTGCGAGGTGTGTCTCCATGATCAGGGCAGCCTCAGCGTCCGTCGTTTCACCACGCGGCACCTGGCCCGTTCCAACACAGAAGTTGGCCCCCACGACGAAGATTCCCATCTCGTCCGCTACATCGTAGAGAACCTGCGGTGGATCATAGCGGTGGTGTTCGATAATGCTGACGTTGGCGTCGGCGAGATCCTGGAATTTCCGCGTCAACCATTGACGCTCGTAGACGTAGGGCAGTGTGTGATCTCCCCACGGAATCAACTTGTGCCCGTTGAGCAGCAATTGGTCACCGTCGGCCCAGATCTCACGGAAACCGAAGCGCGTTGTAGACTGCACGTCGCCGAGGGATGCACGCAGGAAATAGAGAACGGGTTCACCGTAGGGTGGCCTCCCCCACAGGACCGGATTCTCCCAGCCGGCCTCCACGACGAGTTCCTGTGCTGAATGGGGAGGAACATCGACATCACACGGCGCCATCGACAACGTGGTGGTCCCACCACGATCCACCTCGCACCACAGAACCTCCTGTAGCGCCTGATCCGTTTCGTTGATCACTCGTGCTTCGACCCGAAGAGTCTGCTCACGAACGGAGGTGATCACGTGGACATCCTCGATACGGATCGGCGATCGGCGGGATAGCCATACATCAGACTCGATGCCCACCGTCGGCGGACTCGTGTACCAGAACAGCGTGTCGAGGGCTTGCTGTGTCGGCTCGCCGACCTCCTCGAAATCGCCGTGTACGTAGCGACCGGTACAGTTGTGGGTATAGATCAGCAGCTCATGGGATTGGCCGGGCTGTAGTAGGGCGCCCAGATCGACGCGCCAGGGCAGACGCATGTGGTAGTGGTCGGCCACGATCTGCCCATCGAGATAGACACGTCCGTAGTGGCGGACCCGCTCGAGATCGAGCCCGAGTCCCTGCGGATCCCAACCGTCGGGGATCTGCAGCGTTGTTCGATACCAACCTGACTCCGGCGGGTCTTCTTCGAATTCTCGGGATCGGTGGGGTACGCGGATGGGTTGCCACCCGGTTTCCGGCGGCTCCCCGTCGTTTGCCCTCGCAAACTCCCAGACGCCATTAAGTAACAGGCGATCGGTATCTGTTGCGTCTGCCATCGTGCAGTCTCCAATGTTGTGCCCATGAAAGCCCTGAAAGGATAACAAGTGCACTCGCGAGCAACACTTCTGCACGATCTTCGCCGGTTGGGCGTTGTGGCCACGGATACACTGTTCGTTCACTCCTCTTTCCGAAGTCTGGGTCAAGTGGAAGGAGGTGCAGCTGCCGTGATCGGGGCCCTGGGCGATGCCGTCGGCTCCCAAGGCGACGTGCTGATGCCATCCTTCAACCTGATCGGCTCGAAACAGGAGCGCGCCGCCCGCTGGGACGTCGAGCAGACACCATCGTCGGTCGGCTGGCTGACCGAGGCCTTTCGCCAGATGCCGGAAACGACCCGTTCAGACCACTATTCCCACTCAGTCGCCGCGCAGGGCCCTCGCGCCAGAGACATCGTGTCGAACCATCTGTCTGACAAAGGAATGGCCTCGCCGTGGGACCTCAAGCCCTGGGGCAAGACCTACGGCGCTGAGTCTCCCATGGTATTGGCGCTGGATCTGGGTGTGAAGATTCTGATGGTGGGCGTCGACTACGTGTCGTCCACCTATGTCCATCTCGCAGAGGTGATGTGGTGGAATTCGAGACTCGCCCTCGATCCGGGATCTGAGTTCCGGGGCCTGGACCGGGTCGAGATGGGTCGTATGTGGGATGAGAAGGGCCACCTCTCGTCCGGAGTTGTGGGCAGCGCCACGTGTCGGTTGTTCGTGGCCCGGGACTATGTCAACAAATTGTGTGATTGGGCGCAACGATTGTGAGTGAAAACACCGTTCAGAGGTGGGCGTAACTGTAATATTTTCAATAAGACCCGTACGATCGCTGGGACGCCCCATTGACCATCGTCACTGCGAACCCGTTCGTAGCAGAAATGGGGCTCCCCTGCGATCTGATCTCGTTAGGTTCCTGGTAGAATCGTCGTCCAAACTCGATCAAGACTGCCTTAGAGAAATAGGCACATGCGCACGACCATTTCGCGTCTCTCTTTGTGGTTGATGGTCAGCTCCATGGCACTGGCTTCGGTCAGTCCCGTCATGGCACGCTCTCATCGCGTCAGCCAGGTGCCCAATGGCCAAACCCACGGTTGTGTTACCTGCCACGCGAACCCGGCCGGTGGCGGCGCCCGAAATGCGTTTGGTGCAGATGTGGAAGCCTCTTTTCTCAGTTCGCAGGACGCCGGTGGCAACGTGTTGTGGTCTGACGTTCTGGCCGCTCTCGACTCCGATGGTGACGGCTTCACCAACGGCATGGAGCTGGGCGATTGGGACGGATTCTGGTCCGAGGGTGATCCGGATCCCCTGGAGCCCTCGACCCAACCAGGCAATGCGGGCAGTCTCCCCGCCTTCGAAGGTGAATGGACGGATCTGGGCCTCGTGGACGTGCTCAACGACAAGGAATTCGGCGGCGAGGACGCTGTGCTCACCGACACAGAGGGCGTCGTTTGGCGAGTCGAGGAGAACGGCCTGCACTCTGACGACGACAGGGTGCTGCCGAGGATCCCCGCCCACAGGGCCTTCTGGTTCGGTTGGAATTCTGCTTTCCATGCGACACGCCTCGTTCGCTGACCACCGACAGCCCGTGGAGTTTCTTACTCGTGCTCCACTTCGTCGACGTGTTTCACATCATCGGCGCTCACGTGACCGATCACGCGGCCATCATCGAGAAGATTGTCCTCTTTCTCCTCGAGTCGTCGAAACAGCCTTTTCAGGTCGATCGTTCCACCGATGGAGAACCAAACCGTTGAGACGACGGCGATGATTCCCGGGACGACGAGATTGTAGACCTTGAACCATTCTGCCCACCACGAATCTGGCCAGGGCGTGATCGTATTCCAGGCAGTGATGACGACAAAGCTGCCGAAACCCCACAGCATGGAATAGAGGAAGACGGACCACGCCAGAATCCGGTCGCCGCGAGTGTACTCGGAGTTGATCCCGAGGATTTTCTGATAGGCCGTCATCCACGTGACAGGCTCGTGGATGATTTCGACCTCTCCTTCGCGCCGATACTTACCACGGTGCAGCATGCGCTCCATGTTGAACGATTCTGTGCCCGTGAGCAACGAGATCGTCACATAGAGGATCACGCCAACGAGCATGGCGATGAAGTAGATCTCCTGCGAGTTGATCGGAAACTTATCCGGCAGAACACGCCACTCGACGTAGGGTTCCAGAGGGCGTGATAATCCCTCCACGATCCGGCTCACACCAGGCAGCCGGCCCGTCGATTCGAGCCACGGATAGATGTGCTTGACCCACGTCTTCTGCGCGACGATTCCACCCACAGCAAGCATTGAACCCGCCGTCAGCGTGGCGAAGGCCCCCGCTGATGTTCCACGACGCCAGTAGAGACCACCCACGATGCACGGACCCGCTCCGCCGAGCCAGATGGCTCCCGTGATGGCGAAGAACATGAGGATATAGTCCACCTGCGCGAAGATCAGAGAAAAAAAGAACGCGAAGACGGCGACCCCCGCGATGATGAGGCGCAGGAGTTTCAGCTGCTGTTGCGCCGTGAACGCGCGTCCCCGGATGGGCAGCATGATGTCCTGCACGATGATGCTGCCCCAGGAATGCATGTACGTCGTGTCGGTGCTGATCAGCAGAAAGATGCAGAGGGCGCAAAAGATACCGGTGACACCGATGGGCAGGATGTTTCGCAGCGCGATGGGAACGCGCATCTGATCGTGAATGGCCCCGAAAGTTTGTCCTGCGCTCTTGTCCCGTGACGCGAGGGCTTCTTTCACCATGTCGCGAAGGGGTTCGTTTTCGTCCTTGTCCTCGAAGTGTTCCTCGCTGGACCAGGCAACCAGGTCGGGGGACATTTCGCCCGTATCGAGATATTGCCGGATCTCTCGCTTCACCTCGTCGAATTCGGGCTCCTGGGCAACATCGTTGGCCGCTTTCCAGGTGAGCTGCTGGCGCGCCTCCGTCGCCTGTTCGGCGAAGCGGTCGTTGTTCATGTACGTGTATCCTGCGACAGCGAGCAGGACGATCATCATGGTCTGGAAACCGGCCCGCCATGTCCCCAGTACAGCCCCCATCTTCTGCTCATGAGCATTCATGGCCGCCGCATTGTATCCCTGTGTGCCGGACCAGGCCATACGATTGAACACGTTGCTGAAGAGGCCCACGAGGATGTAGAAGAGATTGAAGTCTCGCAGCTTGTCGATGTCGAAGGGGTTCAGCATGCTCTCGCCAGCAGGTCGGTCCAGGAGGGTCGGCGCCATGTCGCCACTCCAGGAGAACCTCACCAGCAGCGCGATCACGACGATCGCATAGAGGGGGTAGCTGAGAATCCCGAGGATGCAGTCCGTCACCATGATCGTGATCTGTCCCCCAAGACTGACGATGATGACTGCCGCGGATAGAAACAGGGCCATCACGAGGGCGAAGGTGGGAAAGATCCACCCGAACAGATTCAAGGTGAGTGGGAAGTCGCAGTAGTAGATCAGAAAACGGGCGCCCACTGCCGGGAAGATCGCATAGTTGACGACGCCGGACAGAGACTGCAATGAAGCGGCGTAGATGCGGAAACTGCGACTGTATCGCATCTCGAAAAACTGCCCCATCGTCATGGCGCGCGTTTCGCGATACCGATAGATGCAGTATCCCGTGAGCAGCATGAGCATGCCTACCGGCACGTAGAGCTGATTCCAGAAGGAGTAGGCAAACCCCGAGTTGTAGTAGGCTTCGAAGAGGGCGACGACGCTGATGAGCCCCATGCCCGCCTCGCCGCTGGCCACAGCGACGACATACCTCCCGGCGACGCGTCCCGCCGCGAGGAAGTCAGAAACGCCTTTTACGAATCTCTGTGCTTGAAGAGCGACGTAGGTGACGAGAATTAGGGGGAGAGCGACGATCAACCAGTCTACGAGATGCAAGCGTGTCCTTCTGTTGAACGAGCAGTGTTTGGGGTGCAAACCTGCGTATGCGCTATGCGCCAGCTACATATGGGCCGCCGTTCATGGAATCTTAGAATGCTCTCGCCGTCAAGGGCACCACGGCCTGGTCGCCTTGCCGGATGGTACAGAAAGCCGATACTCTGATGCGCGACCCCAAGCCAAAAGAGGAGATCTACCCTGACGCGTTCAGCGTGCCAATCCGTCCCCGAGTCTTCTACAGAGGTTCCCGACAAGGCGTCCGACGAATGCGGGATCGTCGGCGTCTATCATCTCGACAAATCCACCGATGTATCCGTGTCGCCACTCGTCTCCCCTGCCCTGCTCGATCTGCAGCACCGGGGACAGCTTGGGGCGGGCATGACCGTCTTCGACCCGAGCGCGCCCCATCGTCTACGCACACACAAAGAGACGGGGTCCGTGCGCGAGGTCTTCCGACTCACGCACCAGGCCAAGGCGCAGGCTGTGGTTCGTGAGCATCCTGGAATCGCTGCCATCGGTCACGTGCGTTACGCCACCAGCGGACGAGATCAGGTCGAATATGCCCAACCCTTTGAGCGCCCACACAGCCGCACGTGGAAGTGGTTCTCTCTCGGGTTCAATGGCAATCTGGCCAACTATCCCGAACTACGAGATCACCTGACCGACGAACGTGGATACCACATGGTGCACGGTGTCGACACGGAGATTCTCATCCACCATGTGGCCTATGCCCTTCGTGGCGAGGAAAAGCCGCAACTGGTCGATGTCTTCGCTGAGTTGACCGAAACCCTCGACGGGGCCTACAACATCGTCTTTCTGAATGGCGATGGTGATTTCGTGGCAGCCCGGGATCCTCTCGGATTTCGCCCTCTGTGTTACGGTCGCAAGGGCGATCTGTTTGCTGTGGCATCCGAGAGTGTCGCCCTGCACAACATGGGTATCGACGATATTGTCGATGTAGAACCCGGACAGATGGTCCGCGTCGACTATGAGACTCGTGAGATCCACGTAGAACGTTTTACCGAAGCACGTTCACACCGGCACTGCTTCTTCGAGTGGGTCTACTTCGCCCATGTGAGTTCGGATCTGGATGGCAGCTCCGTCTACGACGCCCGCTGGCGGCTCGGCGAACACCTTGCCCGAGACGAGCATGTCAGCATGGGCGACGACTGTGTTGTCGTGGCCGTACCAGACACGGCCAAGCCCATTGGTGACGCCTTCGCCTATTCCATGAATGTGCGCTCTCTCGAGGGCATCGTGCGGAATCGCTACGTGGGCCGCACCTTCATCGAGGGCAATGATCGTGCCGAAAAGGTGCGGCGGAAGTACACGCTGTTGCCCAGCGTCATGCGAGACAAGCGTGTCTTCCTCGTCGAGGACTCCCTCGTGCGGTCCACGACGCTGCGTGATCTGATCCATCGTACCCGCGTTGAGGGCAAGGCAAGCGAGGTGCACGTGAGAATCGGCTCACCGCCTGTGATCGCTCCCTGCTTCTATGGCATCGATATGTCGACGCTCAACGAGTTATTCGCCCCGCACTATCTGGGCATGGACTACACTCGCAGCGACCTGGACCGAGTCTGCCGAGAGATGGCAGAGCGTCTTGGCGCCGACTCACTGCGATATCTGCCCGTAGAGGATGTAGGCCCGTCTATCGGCCTTCCCCACGAGAGCCTGTGCACGGCCTGTGTCACAGGGAGCTATCCCACGCCTACCGGTTCGCGCATCTACGCAGACGAGATGGGGCGTGAACCGGATCGCGGCGATGGCCGAGCCTTCGAGCGCACAGTCAGCAAGTAGCAACCCTGGAGGTCCATGAAGGATCGCCTGATCATCTGCAACGACGATGGCATCCAAATGCTGCATCACTGTGTGCCGGGCCAGGTGGAGGACTCGATCCGCACATGGGTCGATTTCTTTCTACAGCAGTGCCATGTGGACATCTTCGCCATCTGCACCGCCTTCCCCAACAAGACTCACCACGAGACCCAAATCGGTGAACGATATCTGGCCGATTCCGGCCAGGTGCCCGCCCAGTCTCAGTTGCACAATCGTCTCGCTCTCGACGAGTTGCCAGCTCAGAAACGGATCTGCTCCACGTCGTGACCGAGCAGGTTCATCACCAGGGGAAACGGGCCCTGGCATCGATCCGCATGTCCGATGTGCATCATGCGTCGAGTCTGTATGAGTCCATAGCACCGGCGATCCTGCGCGAACACCCGGAATGGAGAATCACCTACCAGGATGGGTCGCCTGACGTCGCCCTCGACTACAGCTATGAAGGTGTTCGGGCCCATCGCCTTGCCATCCTCGAGGAGATCCTCACAACCCACGACGTAGACGGCCTCGAGCTCGACTTCATGCGCTCCTGCCGTTACTTCCCCAGCCACGAGGCAGAATCTCGCGTCGACGTGATGAACGACTTCGTCCGACGGATTTGTGCCCTGGTTGACGCGAAGCCCCAGCGGCTTCACGGTGTGCGCCTGCCGCCGACTCTTGCCTAGTGTCCTGGATTGGGTCTCGACCCGGCCACCTGGATCCGACAGGGGTGGGTCGACTACGTGGCTCCATCCGACTTCATGTGGCTGGACTATGGAACCCGTGTGGAGGATTACGCCGCCCTCTGTGAGGGCACCGATTGCGGCGTCTACCCCTGCATAAATCCCTTTGCCGCCGAGTGGGTGAATCATCGCGACGTCAACGCCTATACGCCGAACCCCGTCAACTTCAATCGGCGCGTCTTCTTTTCAGACGAGCAGCTGCGTGGCTGTCTGCGCAACTATGATCAGTGGGGGGCAGATGGCATCTATACGTTCAACTTCTGCTGCGAGACGATCGACAATCCTGACTTTGTTCGTCGCGCCCACGCCGTCGCGAAGGAAACACCTCAACAGCGCAGGTCGACTCAGGCATCCTACTTCTTTCTGCCCATCTGGCGACGCGACCACTCGCCCAGTGGAGCAGAGCAGGTTGGGCGCACTCTGCACTTCGGCCCGCAGCAACCGGTGACCTTTCTCTTTCGCGTTGCCCATGGTGCGGATATCCCTAACTCTGGTCGGCTCCGCTTTCGCGTCTACAATCTCCACGATCTTGATCGGGTGGAGATGGCACTGAACGGACAGGCCATTCCCCCTGCAGCGATTTTTGATCGTCGCAAGACCAACATCCATGTCGCTGCCGACACGAGATATCCGGGGATGCACATCCCACCACACATTGCGTACGAAATCGACCTGGCGCTCTGTCCACTCCTTGCCGGAGACAACCAACTCCAACTCACTCCCGCCAAGCGCGGTTCGGCCATCGGCAGCGAATGCATGCTCGAGGCAATCGAAGTTGATGTCGGTTGGAATGGAACGCTGCAGACTGTCGGATACCCACTCGATCCGCCGTGAAACACACGATCCCAGGAGGTCCGTCGTGAAGAGAGTCCTTCTTCTTGTTGTGATGATGATGGGATGCAGCCATCTCGCCTCCTTGCGCATATCGCCGGGAGAAGTCCTGTGGACGCACACGGCAGGAGGGCAACTATAGGCCCCTCTTCAGATACACGAGGGCGTACTCTACTTCGGTTGTGACGATGGGACCGTGACGGCTCTCGATGTGTCGGCGCAGAGAGCACACTGGGTATTTGAGACAGGAGGTCGTGTCAGGTCCTCCGTCGCCATCGATGACGACATGGTGATGTTCACGAGTGACGATGGATTTCTCTATGCGGTGAATCGTCAGGATGGCGACCAGCGATGGCGATTCGACCTGGGCAGTGGTGCCGTCGAACGTGTCGATCCTGCCCTGGGACCGCCCTACGCCTACGACTATCAGCAGTCGGCCCCCGCGATCGTGAATGACGTCGTCTATGCGGGCAGCGCAGACGGCCATCTGTATGCGGTGGAGAGACAGTCCGGTGTCCAACGCTGGCGCGTCTCGACGGATGGCAAGATCCGCTCGACGCAGCGACGGGGGCCTCCGTGTGGACCCATGTCTTCGAGGACGGGTCGTGGGTCGAATCATCACCCGTCGTCGCTGCTGACGCTGCGTTCATCGGCACATCCGATGCCCTGAATCTGATGGCCTTCGACGCGGCAACGGGGGACATTCGCTGGCAGTTTTTCACAGGGGGATGGACGTGGGCGCAGCCGATGATCGATGACAATACGGTCTACATCGGCGCCATCTCTGCCTTTCCGTATTACTTCGAGGGTGTCGACCTTGAGCGAGGTTTCTTCGCCGTCAACGCCACGACGGGGCAGCAGAAATGGTGGGTCGACCTACCTGCAGTCAAGGGGTATGTCACAGGGGGCGCCTTTGCGACATCTGCCGTAGCACGAGGTGTTGTCTACGTGGCCAGTCTCGATGGCACGATTCACGCCATCAGGCAATAGTTCGAATCAGCCCCGCGCGCTGGCCAGTTCGAGTGTGTATTGGCTGAGGTGATAGACGATCTCTGCAGTGCAGTCGCAATTCAGTTGGGGTGACAATTGTGACCGCGACCAACTGCCGTCCTCGCACTGCACCTTGAGCAGTTCTGCAGCGACCTTGTGGACAACGTCGCGATACACGGCATCACCCGTCAGGCGATAGAGTGTAGCAGCGGCCCACCCCGTCTTGCAGCAGCCGATGCCATCAAAGACCATGTCCCCACACGCATCGTGTCGCGCAAAGTAGGCACGTGCCCCCTCGAGAAATCGAGATTCGTGGGAGACGGTATAGAGTCGGGCGAGAAACACCGACGCCATTCCCCAATAGACGTACACCTGCCCGGGTTTAGCGGGGTCTATTCGGGCCAGCGTCTCGGGAATGCCAAGTTCACCTTCGAGAGTCTCTCCGCGGCCATCGATGTAGAGATGAAAGGGTGCGTCGGCCGGGCCTTGTTGCTCGAGAATGCGCATTAGGCAGTCCCCTGCTCCGGCAGCCTCATCCATTGCATCCCAGGCGAGAAAGGCATTCCCACAGCCGGCGACGGTGACGATGTCTTGACGATTGTCCTCGTATTGGCCTGGAATCCCCGTGAGGTAGCCGCCGGTGGCTTCGACGAAACGCCCTCGCAGACCGTCGAGTCCATGACGACCCATGTCTGGCCGGCCCAGAAGTCGCGCCGCCGCGATGGGCCACGTGTTGGTGTAGGTGTCCGAGATCTGTCCGTAGAGTGGATCCGAACTCTTGTCTGCTGATGTGCGGAAGTCCCCATCCGGCGTCAGGAAACAGTCGCTTATCGTGGTGAGCATCGCCTCGCCCTGGCGCATTCGTCCGAGAGTCGCCAAGGCCAGGGGCCACTTGTAGTACGATGCGAGATCGTGCAGCGACGCTGGAAGACGCGAGCCATCGTTGAGGGCCGCCTCAAGCCACGCTACACCCTTCCCTGCTGCGCGCACCCAGGCTTGTGCTGGCGTATCGAAGGGAAGTGAGTTCGCGATCATGAGATCAGAACTTGTAGGTCAGAGCCACGCCAGGGGCGAGGGACCGTCCGTTGCGTGCACTCATCTGCAGGCCCAGTTGCCTGCCGTATTTGTGCCGCACTCGGTCGCGCTTGTCCTCGATCACGCGAATTCCCTTGTAGAAATCGTAGATCATGCTGTAGGCGATGGTCGCCGCGCCAGCGATGATCAACGGCCCTCCCGGCATGAAATCTCCCTTTCGATCGATTTCGCGAAGCCGGAACTGTGTCGCCCCATCCTCGATCTCGACGGGAATCTTCTCATAACGTCGCTCCCGCTTCCTGTTCCCTTCGTTCAGGATCAGCACGTCAAAGTCGGACTTGGGGAAATCGTTGTCATCCGAATCCGACATGACGGCGCCGGCGACGATCGCCGCAACCCCGATCAGACTCCGACGCCAGAGACGCCGTGCGATCTTCGGCTCACCCGCATAGTAGTGCATGATCCCAGGAACCGGGACAATGCGCAGCGCGAGGCCCACAGAGAGTCGGCGATTCATGTCGCGATACTCCTCGAAGGTCATCCCCTCAGGGATCGGTGTGAGGGGCGCTTCGTTGAGCGACTCTCCCCACATCTGGGCGCGCACCGTCGTGGGCGCAGCGAAGCAGGTTGCCATCATCGCAATCAGCAGAACGGAACGTGCCATCAGGTTCATCCTCTCGAAGGTGCGCGTCGCGAGGGCACGACGATCACTGATGCTCCTGGCGGGCAAAGATAGGTCAACGGACCGGCGGCTGCACGTGAGCCCCGTTCCTGGCCTGTGAACCTTGCCCGCTGGCATGAGTTGGACGATCGATCTACCATCTGCTAGCCAACGAAACACTGCGCAGTGAGAGACGCACATGCTGAAGACAGCCGTCGTCGGAGTCCGAGGGGTCGGGGGCGGACACTTTCGAGCCCTGGCGAGCCACCCACGCAGTGAACTGGTCGCTGTTGCCGACCTTGATACGGCCGCCGCCCGTCGACTCGTCGACGAACAGGATCATGGTTCCGCGCCCACCGTCTTCGCCAGTCTCGACGAGATGCTCGACGGTTCACCTGGGCTGGAGGCCGTCATCATCGCCACGCCCCATCATCTGCATGCCCCCATGTCGCTGGCTGCTCTCGAGGCAGGTTTGCATGTCTATGTGGAGAAACCGATCGCCATCCGCATTAGCGATGCCGACAGGATAGTGGAGGCTGCCTTGCAGAGGCAGCAGGTGCTGGCCGTAGGCCATCAGTATCGCACGTACCCAGGCAATGCGCGGCTCAAGCAACTCATCGAGGCCGATGAAATCGGTTCCGTGCAGCGGATCGTGTGGCAGTGGTTGGATACTCGGCCCGAGTCTTACTACGACCGTGATCCCTGGCGCAGTTCGTGGGCCCACGCCGGGGGCGGCGTTCTGCTGAATCAGGCGAGTCACGACATCGATCTGCTCTGCTGGCTCTTCGGCCCGCCCGCAGAGGTGTCCGCGACGTTGATGAACCGGGGCCACCGCCACGAGGTGGAGGACACGGCCCTGGCGACGGTGCGATTCGCATCTGGCGCCCTGGCGAGCCTGCAGTTCAGCACGTGGGATCGATGCCTCAACTACCGACAGATCGCCGGCGATCTAGGCAGTATCGTCTGGCAGGACGAACGCGATGCGAACGTGCCCGACAGGCCGGAAGTGTTCAGGCTGGGTCGATATCCGAGCAGCCTTACCGAGATCATCACTGACGCCAATGCAGCGGCGACGGGACGTCCTGTGCCGGTGTGGGAAGACGTCCAGTGTGAGCAGAGTCCTCAGACAAGTCTGCTGGACAGCTTCATCGATGCGGCCCTCGACGGCGGCGAACCGATCACGACCGGCCACAGTGCGCGTGTGACGACGGAGTTGATCTGCGCCATCATTCTGGCAGGTGTTCAACGTGAGGTTGTTTCTCTGCCCCTGGATCGTGATGCCTTCGATGAAGTATTCGACAATCTGAGCCACGGAAAGAAGACGGTGTGACCGAGGAGACCTTTTTCCCGGCAGCGGGTGATGGGTGGGTACGTCGATCGGCGGCAGATGCTGGCATGGATGCCGACGATCTGCAACGGGCCATCGACTTCGCCGTAGACCCCGCACACGAGGGCTTTGGGCGAGACCTGCAAGCCGAATGGGACGCGAGCAATGGTGGCAAGCAGTATGACGATGGCATCACCTACGGCCCCTACCAGGAGCGCGGCGAAGCAACGGGCCTCATCCTCCGCCGTGGTTATCTGATCGCCGAATGGGGAGCACCAGAACGCGTCGACATGACCTTCAGCGTATCGAAGAGTTTTCTGTCGACCGTAGCAGGGCTGGCCTGGGACCGCAGCCTGATCGGCGACATCGACGAGCCCATCTGTGAAACCGTCCACGATGGCGGATATGTATCAGCGCACAATCGGCAGATCACGTGGAATCACGCTCTGCGACAGACCAGCGAGTGGGACGGCTCCCTGTGGGACAAACACTATTCGGCATCCAATCCCGACGATGAACTGCTAGAACCGATCACACCAGGCACGCGATATGAGTACAACGATGTCCGCGTGAATCGGTTGTCATTGTCTCTGCTGCGGTTGTGGAAGCGCCCTCTTCCGGACGTACTGCGCGAATTCGTCATGGACCCCATCGGTGCGTCGTACACGTGGCAATGGCATGGGTATGAGAATTCGTGGGTCGATGTGAAGGGCCAGCGTATGCACTCGGTCAGCGGTGGTGGTCACTGGGGCGGTGGCATGTGGATCAGTGCCTACGATCAAGCGCGGTTTGGACTTCTGTCACTTCGACGTGGCCGCTGGGGGCAGCGCCAGATTCTCTCCGACGAGTGGATTTCAATGGCCACCACACCTACTGGCCTGGGCTCAGATTTCGGCTTCATGAACTGGACTTTGAATACGAACCGTGTCGTGCCCAGTGCGCCGGCCAATTCGTTCTTCCACTCGGGCGCTGGAACCAACCGAATCTATGGAGATCCTGAAAACGAGCTGGTCGTCGTATCTCGCTGGTTGTCCGGCGACCACTATGACGGCTTCATCTCGCGCGTGTTGGCATCCGTGCGCTGATCTATACGAAAGAGGGGCCGGACGACCTGCGTCCGACCCCCATTTCTATCTTCCCTCCGGCGATCGGTGGGAAGGATTCCTTCTGCGCAATTCGTCGATCTGCGCTTTGATCTCTGCCCAGCTTCGATCTGCCACGAGCGTAGCTCGCGGCTCGAAGTTCAGGTGAGTGACGCTGGTCTGGAAGGCATGACGAACCTGGGCGTTGTCGAAGACGGCGACGCCGATCTGTCCCCGGTCTCCCGAGGGGCGCTTCACGATAATCCCCGGTATCTCGTCGCCGGCCTCGAAGGTGTCGACGAAGGGGACCTTGTCTTCATCACGAATCCAGGACGGCCCATCTGCCCCCTGCGGCCCCATGAAAGCGGGGCCGTCACCGGCCTCGTTGACGTTGTTCACGTAGCTACCGTCGTCTCGCGGATCAGAGTGGCGACCGGCACCTGAGGCATCCTCCGACCACCGCGTGTCATCGAGCCATTGGTCATCGATGTATCCGATGGAACCGGAACGGACCGACTTCCAATGCCAGATGTCGCCCCGCTCGCCAGGGTCATCGTGTATTTGTTGCCGTAAGGCTTTGGAGCCTCGCCCGTATGGCAGGTGACCATGCAGCCCGCGTCACCAAAGCCATTGATCGACCCGCCGATGTCCCAGATAAAAACGAACTTGTCCTCATAGAATTCGATTTCGTCGTGGTCGCTGCCGTCGTTCAGGTGCATCCACGTTCCATCTTCCTGTTTCTGCCATGGGAATCGCCGCAAGCTGTGCGTCGGATCGTCCCACTGCACGAGAAAATAGATGCCACTGGACGTGTAGACGGACTTAATCGTGACCTGATGCGTCCCGGCATTGGCGCCGACGGCGGTGGACACGGAGACCTCGGGCACTTCGGCCCACAGACCTTCTGCGACGCCGTCGACCGTGGGGCCCACATTGACAGATTTGGCCATCAGCTGTGAGAGCTGCGTGGGCCCGGCACCTGCTGCCGTCCACATGGCAATGGCCGTGATCAGAATGACCGATACACCGATCCACTGCGATTTACCCTTCATACTTCCCTCCCCATTTCTGGTGCTAAGGTCTTCCACCAATCCTGGTGGTCCACACCGATACGCAAATCATGGGCCAATGACGCATGAGTCGGGAAGTCAGTGTGCAGATACCATGGGTCGCGGAGGGAACGAGGTGCCGGTGTCACGAACGGGACGGGTATGTCCCTGCTGAACACCAACTGAGCCCACGATAGAGGATGAGTTGTCTCAGATTCCGAACGTGAACGCCCAGAGGTCGGCGTCCGTCAGTTCCATGCGGGCAATAAGGCGATCAGACGTCTCGGGCAACTGAGGTGAGCCGTTCCAGCTGACAACCCGATTCAGATGGTCACCGCTGATCGCATCACAATCATCGACACCATAACCGGGGATGGGCTGGTATTTGGCGTCGAGCAGCGCCGCACGCAACCTGCCGCCGGTGCCTGTGTGTGCATTGATGAACAACCCCGCAGGTTCGTCTGCCGTCACGGGTCCTGATAGCAGATCCACCTGCTCTTGCAGACGTGCCCGCACCCCCAGAATTCGATGCCGGGGCCACGTGAGGCGCCCGATGCGGGCGAATCCACCCGTCGTAGCCTGATCATCACGGTAGTTCTGCCGGTCCACGGAGGATCCCGTGTACCCGTGCAACTCGGTCGTACCGGTCACGTAGAGCCAGGTCTCATCGCCCACGTGGATCGCGTGGGATGCGCCATAGAGACAGCCCCTCGCCCACTCGGGTGCCTGAGCGGCATTGACCCAGTCTGGTTTCCCTGGCAGCGAGAGCCAGCGCCCGCCACGCTCAGGTTGGTACCGAAGTTCGAGATCGACCTGGCCGAGACTGCCATAGTTCCACAGACGATCAGCGGAACGCCCCATGGGTGGGATGTGTCGGAACATCCAAACCATGGCCACCGTCGGCCCCGGTGTGGGCAACCAGCTGACGCCATAGTAGTCTGCACTGAGACAGCCATGGGCCCGGGCCGCTTGATCGTCGCTCTCGTCGGCGACGAAGGCCGACACCTCGGGCGTTGCCGCGCCCTGACACCACTCACTGGTGAGAAATCGTCGGCGGAACAGGCCGGCCGACAGTCCATTCCTCTTCAGTGCGATGCGGGCAGCACCTGCATCGGAAAACCACGGGTCCCATGCGGCGACGATGACATCTGCACTGTCCCACAACGGGTCGGGCTCGACGGTCCAGTTGATGCCATCTGCGGAATAGGCCGTGTAATAACCAGGTGTCTGGCCCATGCCCGGGACCTGGATGTTGCTGAACCCCGTCGCCCGTTCGGGGTGGAGATGACCAAACCCTCGATACCGCTGATCCGCCACTGCATGGGGATCGACGAATACGGAGGGGGCGTGGAATGGCAGATTGGTCAGGTGGTTGGCCGTGCTTCCGCCCCGCTCGATCAGGCCGTAGGAGGGTTTGGTCCAGTGAAGGCCGTCCTCACTTTCCAGACAACCCACCAGCAATGAGTCGGTTCCATCATAGTCCCGAGGCCATGTCTGACACCACATGCGGAAGCGACTGCCCTCCTGCAGGACAGAGCCATAGATGGAGCACCCGTATCCGTCGACGAACGTATCGCCCACCACGACCGGTTCATCATCGAAATGAGGGATGTGACTGACAAAACGAGCACCGTCGGAAACGCCCGCGATTCTTGGTCCTGCTTCACATATGATCTGCATGTGGCAACGATAGTCCGGGCCATCCGCCAACGCTACCAGTCGGCACGAGAGGAGGTTTGAATTAGCTTCTGTGGGCAGATCGAAACGTGCGTTTGGGAGGGATTCTCTGAATGGCCACAGACGACAACAAGGATTTCGGCTTCAGCGAGAAACAGCGCGCTCGGTTCCTTGAGCACGGGTATCTGCGCCTCGGACACGTGTTGACCGAGACCGAGCTATCTGCCCTTCAGCAACGCATCGACGAGATCATGATGGGGCAGGTCTGTTACCAACACATGCGGATGCAGTTGCTGGACCCGGAGTCAGGACAGCTGCGCCGAACGATGGGGCATGAGGTCGCGTGTCTCGCCTATCGTCGCATCGATGATCTGGAACAGGATCCCCTGTTTCTTGCCTTCATCCAACATTCGCGATTTGCCTCGATCGCACGGAACCTTGTGGGGCAGCACGTTTCCGTCTTCCGCTCCATGTTCATGAACAAGCCCGCCCACTGGAACCAGACCTTGCCCTGGCATCAGGATGTGGGTGTGGGCTGGGGCATCGATACGAACCCCATCATGACGATGTGGACGGCCCTCGATTCAGCCGGGCCGGACAACGGTGGAATGCAGATCGTACCGGGCAGCCATCGGCAAGGGATCATCAACGATCGCCACTTTCTCGCCGAAGATGAGATCGACCGCTACGCGCCGGAGGGTACGATCATAGAACTGGACGTCGAAGCGGGAGAGTCCATCCTGTTGCACAACTTCCTGCTGCACCGTTCGGGTACCAACCCGACCTCGGCGGCGCGTCGCGCATTCAGTGTCACCTACATGGATGGTGCAACTCGAACGCTCGACACAGGTCAGACCTTCCCCGTTGTCTTTGGGTCTGACGCCCTCGATCCAGAGACCGTGCCGGGTAAGCCGGCCGAACTCGTGGAGAAGTTCTACGGATAACCCGAAACCCTCTCCCAGGAAGTGAATTCCGTGAGCACGCACCGACCGAGAATCGCCGCCATCTCTACCGTCATCTGGAAAGACAAGGCGTCCCACGCGCGCACGATCGTCGGCAAGTATCTGTTCGGCTTCAATGAAGATGGAAAGGACCCGAGGCCACAGTCAGAGGTGGTTTCTCTGTACACGCACCAGACCCCTCCAGATGATATCAGTCGTGAATGGAGCCAGCAGACGGGGATTCCCTGGTTTCGCACGATCCATGAAGCGCTGACCCTGGGCACCGACGAGTTGGCCGTGGATGGTGTCATGCTCGTGGCCGAACATGGCGACTACGAATTCAACGACAAGGAACAGAAACTCTACCCCCGATGCGAGTTGTTCCTGCAGATCGCCGACACCTTCCAGCGCACGGGTCGCTCCGTTCCCGTCTTCAACGACAAACACCTGTCCTATCGATGGACGAACGCAAAACGGATGGTCGAGTTGTCGAAGGAACTCGACTTCCCCTTCATGGCCGGCTCGTCCCTGCCGGTGAACTATCGCTACCCGGAGATCGAATTCCCGCAGGGCGCAAGGACCCAGCATGGTGTGGTCGTCGCCCCGGGTCCGATCGACTCGTATGGATTCCATATGCTGGAGGCGGTGCAGTGTCTGATCGAGCGTCGTGCAGGGGGCGAAACCGGCGTCGCTGCGGTTCAGTGCCTAGAAGGGGAGGCGATCTGGTCCTTTCTCGAGTCGACCCCCTGGGCTCAGAAGCTCTTTGACGCGGCACGGTCCTGCACACAGAAACCCACGCCCACCCATCCTCGTGATGATGAGAAGGCCGCCCTGTTTCGCGTGTGGTATCTAGATGGGGTGGAGACCGCGATCTTCCGGCTGCCTGCAGCGGCAGGCGACTTCTGTGTCGCCGTCAACGTCGAGGGTCAGGCGGAGCCATTGGCGACGATGATGTGGAGGGGTCGATCCGACAATCGCAGCTTCGACAATCTCATCCTGCAGGCCGACCAGATGTATGAAACACGCCAGGCGACCTATCCCATCGAACGAACACTGCTCGTGAGCGGCATCCTCGATCTTCTGCTTGAGTCACGAATCAGAGACCATGAGCGGATGGAGACACCGGAGCTGAATGTGACCTACGAGGTGGACGACCGTTCTTTCCATGTGAATCTGGAGACGATCGCGCCCTGGGGTCCTGCCCCGGCTGCCGACGGCACCTGACGTCGGATGACTACGTATTGCCGCTACATCGCTGGGCCGGTTAGGCTCAGTCCCAGACATTCTCCCAGTTGCCCGTCTCGGCCGAGCGATAGATCGCCAGGGCCGTGCGCAGCTCGCCGAGAGACTGCTCTGGCCCCGCCTCGGGTGTTTTGCCGTCGAGTACGACTGCGGCGAAGTCAGCCAGTTCCGGACCGAACGACTGAGAATACCCGCGCGGTTCCATGAGCAGTTGTCCGTCGCGGTGATCGGCATCGAACAGGTGAAGAGCCCCTTCGAAGCCCGTGCCGATGGTCAACTCTCCCTTGGTCCCCGTAATGCGCCACCACGGATCGGGGGCGAAAACGGTGTCGATCATCATCGCATCCAGAACCGCCGTCTTCCCGGACTTGAACTGCAGCAGCGCCCGCGTGAGAGACTCCCCTTCCATCTGTTTGAGCGGGTGGCCGATGACGCCGACCACTTTGTCGATCTCGCCCATCCAGATCCGCAGGGGCCGGATCCAGTGTGAGCCGCCGTCGATGACGATCCCACCCCCGGTGCGACTCTTGTCGTATCGCCAGGGCTGATCCTCCTTGAACCAGTAGGGATCGAATTCGTAGGTGAATGCCGCCCGTGCGGTGATGATATCACCGATCGCGCCCGATTCGATCACCTCGGCAGCCTTCACGATCTCAGGCCAGTATTGTGAATTCTCGGCCACCATGAAGGTCGTACCCGCCGCTTTCGCCGCGGCGAGAATGCGCTCACACGAGGAAAGCTTGAAGGACATGGGTTTCTCGAGAAGAACGTGTTTGCCCGCTGCAAAACACTGCGTCGCTGACGCCTCGTGCAGATCGTGGGGCAGCATGATATCCACCGCATCGAAGTCGCCCTTCTCCAGGGCTTCGTCGAGGGAGGCGAAGGCGGTTCCTCCGGTTTCTTCCGCGTAGGCCTGGGCCTTGTCGATGTCCAGATCGATGAGGGTTGTGACATCGATTCGCGGCGCGTGCTCTTTGATGCCGTCGAGATGGTAACGTGCGATGGCCCCACAGCCTACGAGGGCGAGTTTCAGTTGATCTGGCATTGGGTTTGATCCTCAGGCTTCGTCGTGAGTCGTCGACAGGTGCTGCGAAAGATAACAGACGCGAGGGCCGTGATGAAGCCCTCCCCTTGCTCCGATGGCCCGCCTGCGCCATCATGGCTTCTCATCGAAGGCCCATCGGTCGCTTCTGAAAGCCGCATTTCATGCCAACGCCACCCCAGATCCTTGCCCGACTCGACGAACGGATCCGAATCGTCGTACGACCCGACGGTTCTCTGCTGGGACTCAACTGCAGCCCTGACGCGGCGGGGACGAGCTGGGAGGTGTCCAGCAGGGCGTCACGTGATGGCGGCGTGTCGTGGACGCAGGCTGAGACCGTGCTGCAGCTGGATCCTGCTCTGGGAGGTTGGGGCGGTTGCCAGCCGGTGGCCAGTGACGATTGCGAGATCCATGTGCTGCTGATGTGTGACGCCGGCACGGGCGTATTCGGCCTGCCCGGTCAGCCTCGCGAGCCGAAACCTCTTCTCGAACGTCATCTCGATGTGTGGCACGCCCGACCAGATGAGCGTGGCAGCCGATGGCGAGAACCCGTTCGAATCTGGCAGGGGTATACGGGGTCGATCAATTCCGCCATCCAGATGCAGAATGGGCGTCTCGTGTTGCCCTTTGCCCAACTCACAGATCGCACCTGGCGAGCGCGAGGCGAGGGTCTGGACGCCTTCTGGTTTGCCGGCACGAGCGAAACGATCGTGCTCACGAGCGACGATGGAGAGGCCTGGCGGATTCACGACGCTGAACTCAAGGTGCAGACGCCGAGTATCGGCACCTATGGTGCTGTGGAGCCCGTGGTCATCGAACGCCGGCCAAATGATCTGTGGATGTTGATTCGCACACAACTCGGACGATTCTACGAGTCTTTCTCCGCAGATGGTACGCAGTGGACGGCCCCGCGACCTTCCGCCTTGCTCTCTTCCGATTCGCCAGCAGGCCTGGTCCGCCTGTCTGACGATCGACTGGTCCTTCTCTGGAACAAATGCTTGCGATTTCCCTACGCCCACGGCGGTCGGCACGTCCTGCATGCGGCCGTCTCTGCCGACCACGGTCATTCGTGGATCGGTCATCGTGAAGTGGCGAGGGATCCTCGAAACTACGAACCCCCTCCGCCGGGTGGAGACCACGGCACCGCCTATCCCTTTCCTGTCGCCTTGCCCGACGATCGTGTCCTGATCACGACGGGTCAGGGAGAGGGTCGGATTCTGTTGATCGCCCTGGATCCGGATTGGCTGTGTGAGACGCAGCNGCGCAGCAGTTTCGTCGTGGCCGACGCACCCAAGCATGACACTCCCCCCATCGACGGAAGACGATTGCCTGACGACTGGTCGGCTTTCGGTTGCGCGGGTGTCGACGTGGTCGATCTCCCCCTCGAGGAAGCAAACCACTCGGCGATGCTGCAGATCGGCCGATCTCACTCTGAGTGGCCGTCCTGCGCCGTTTGGAATCACCCCCTTGGGCGACAGGNCGCCTATCGGCTCCGACTTCNACTTNCCCCGAACAGTGAGGGGTGTCGTCTGTTGCTCACCGATCACTTCTCCNTTCCCTTCGATCCGGAGGACGCTCACGCAGCCCTGTTCTGCCTGCTCGTCCTCCCGCCGACGCAGGCCCTACTTTCGGAAGGTGAGAAGCTCCACAGCGCTGGAGAAGTAACACTCGTGGCTGAATCAGACGTCTGGCATGACATCGACGTGAACTGGGACCTCGACGAACGNTCCATGACGGCGTCTGTGGGTAAGCAACGCGTCACCGCATCTGCGCGNCATCTCGGTGATGGCGTGTGTTATCTGCGCCTCAAGCCTGCATCGACCACCATCAANCCTGGGTTCTGCCTCGCCACCGTGNACGTCACNGTGAAGCCACATGCGAGAGAACAGCCTGTTAAGGAGAAGAGATGAGTTTTCGCGTCGCCTTTACGGCCGACTTCCTCAAGCCTGGCAGCACGGAGCCCGTGTTTCCTGACATCGATGCAACTGCCCTCGATGTGCCCGGTGTGGACTATCACATTCTTACCGAGGGCGTCGACGAGATTCGTCCTGGACAGCTTGCCGACACAGATGCCGTGGTCGTGCTCGGACCGAAGGTGAGTGCCGCGTCGCTGGAGGGGGCAGATCAACTCGCCGTCGTTGCCCGCATCGGCGTCGGTTTCGACGCCGTCGACGTCGAGGCCTGTACTCGTGCAGGCGTCGCCCTCACTATCACGCCCGACGGCGTACGACGTCCCGTCGCCAGCGCTGCGCTTGCTTTTCTGCTGGCCCAGGCTCATCGATTGCCTTTGAAGGACAGACTGACCCGCGACGGCCGCTGGGGAGAGAAACCACAACACATGGGCATCGGTCTGCGAGGCCGGACTCTGGGTCTGGTGGGGTTGGGCAATATCGGCCAGGAGATCCTCGCCCTCATCGCGCCCCACGACATGAACATCGTCGTCACCGATCCCTATGCTGATCCAGATCGTGTAGAAGGTCTCGGTGCCCAGCTGCTCGATTTGCCCTCGATGCTCGGTCGTGCAGATTTCGTCATCGTCTGCTGTGCCTTAACGACACAGACGCACCATCTCATCGGCGAGACTGAGTTTCGACAGATGAAACCCTCGGCTCATCTGATCAATGTGGCTCGCGGTCCCATCGTCGATCAGAAGGCGCTGACGGGGGCCCTACAGCAAGGCGAGATTGCCGGCGCCGCCCTCGATGTCTTCGAACGGGAACCCGTCGACCTGGACGACCCGCTGCTGGGGCTCGAGAATGTCATCCTCGCACCTCATGCACTATCGTGGACGGACGAGAGTTTCCGCATGATGGGGGAAAGTGCCTTTGCGGGAATCCTGGCCATCGCTCGGGGTAAGGCGCCCGACCATGTCGTGAATCGAGACGTGTTGGACAGTAGCGCATTCAAGAAACGAATCGCCGCCTGCGCCGGGCGAGCCACAGCCGACGAAGAAAGCTGAGTTCATGAGAGACAATCCGGTCAAGAAACGACTCGCCGCCGGAGACACGTCGGTAGGCACCATGGCCATGGAGTTTTCGAGTTCGGGGATGCCGCGGCTGGCGGCCACGGCGGGCGCCGATTTCATCATCTACGACATGGAACACACGGCGTGGTCCATTCAGACGGTGCGCGGTCTGCTGGCGGCCAATGCGGGCATCAACATCGTTCCGATCGTACGGATTCCGACAGCCGAATATCACTTCGCCGCTCGTGTCATGGACGCCGGCGCCATGGGTCTGATGGTGCCCATGGTCAACGATGTGGCTCAGGCTCAACAGATCGTCGACGCCTGTAAGTATCCGCCTGAGGGAAACCGTGGGGCGGGATTCTCCATCGCGCACGACGACTATGTGCCCGACGATGTGGCACCCATCATGAAACAGGCCAATGAACAGGGTCTGGTCATCCTGCAGATCGAGAGTCCCACAGGCGTCGCCAATGCCCGTCAGATCGCTGCCATCGACGGAGTCGACGTATTATGGATCGGCCACTTCGACCTGACGAACTTCATGGGAATACCGGGTCAGTTCGATCACCCGGACTACCACGCTGCCATCGATACGGTGTTGGATGCGTGTGAACGGGAGGGAAAAGTCGCCGGTCAGCTGGGTGGCACGGTGGAGGAGTGTGTAAAGCTGTTGGAACGCGGCTTCCGTGCCGTGGCTTATGGGTTGGACCTTGATCTGTATCGACGATCCCTCAGTAATGGCCTGGAAGACATCCACCGCCACCGGGCCATCAACGCGCACTCTGTCTAGCAATCTGGGCCTGAACAATCTGGGCCAGATCGATCGTCTGATCGATCTGCCAAACCTAACCGGACCAACCTGCGGGCAGGTGGAGTGACCAGACCTCGCTGTTGAGCGGCTCGGCGTGGCCCCCGGCGACCCAGATCTTGTCGTCGAAAACGTAGGCAGAATGTTCGTGACGTTTCGTCCAGATCACGTCTGCCGTCATCTGTGTCCAATCCGCACCGTTGCTCGAATACCAGACGTCGCCAAAGTTCCCGTCTTCTCGATTCCAGCCGCCCAGCACCCAGAGGTGGTCTCTGTAGACGACCAGTGAGAACCACATGCGGGCCGTCCACGGCGCCGCATGTGTCACCTGCTCCCAGGTGACGCCATCCGCCGAGCACCAGACGTCATTGCGAGGGATCGTCTCTGGCTGCCAGGCACCACCGCCCATGATCCAGAGTTTGTTGTCGAAGACGGTGACCTGTGCGTGGGTTCGCTTGTCCCAGGCGGCATGTTCGACTTCGCACGTCCAGTTCCTGCCGTCCGCTGTGGACCACACGTCATTCTTCAGAGTCGTGTCGTTGTCCTCGTAGAAGTTCTCCGTCCCTCCCATGATCCACATGCGGTCCTGGAAGACGGCGAA
>PATE01000040.1 GCA_002712305.1 Gemmatimonadota bacterium
CCCCCGCTACCGACGTCGCTGAACGACAAAGACCATGTGTAAGAGATCTTGACGATTCGTGTCGCGCGCCATACCCTATCCGGCCCTCAATTTTCAGCCAATCCCTTATGGCCCGCCACTCCCCACGGGTGCCCATGTCGCAGGATGCGCAAGAGTTGTGGGCTCGGTGTCTGTTACACATCGAGCGCAGGATGCGCCCACAAACATTCAATACCTGGTTTCAGCCTACCGCAGCGCAACGCTTCGATGAAGACGTGCTCGAATTGGAGGTGTCGAGTGCGTATTTCGCCCATTTCGTCGAGAGCAACTATCTGCCGCTGATTCAGGGTGTCGTGGAAGAGGAAACGGGCCTTCGCCCCAAGATCACATTCTCTGTGGCTCAGGAACCCTTCAAACCAAGCACGTCGACGTCAACGCCGCCTAAACCCTTGGGGTTGGCCGCCTCGCTGGCGCCTTCTGATGAATCTTCGGAGCCACCCGAGCCGGAGATGGCGACCGAAGAACCCGAACAGACCCCTGTGGAGCAACCGATCAACCACAGCGTGGGTCGTAGCCACCTGACCCCTCTCAACGAACGGTATGTGTTCGAGACGTTCATCGTCGGTGAAGGCAATCGCTTTGCGCACGCTGCGGCGCAGGCGGTCGGCCAATCTCCAGGCAAGACACAATTCAACCCGCTGGTCATCTACGGCGGCGTCGGTCTGGGGAAGACCCATCTGCTACAGGCGATCGGTCACCATGCCCACGCCCAGGGATCCAGTTGTCGGGTCGTCTACGTGCCGTCGGAGAAGTTCATGGGTGATTTCATCGAATCGCTCAAACGCAAGGACGTGCCCGAGTTTCAGCGGATCTACCGCAGTGCCGATGTCCTGCTCGTCGATGACATTCAGTTTCTGCCCCGGGGAGAACACATCCAGAACGAGTTCTTCCACACCTTCAATGCCCTCCATCAGAGTGGCAAACAGATCGTGATGACCTGCGATAGTCCCCCAGGGGAACTAGAAAAACTGGAAGAACGGTTGATCTCCAGGTTTCAATGGGGATTGGTGACCAGTATCGAACCACCAGATCTTGAGACCCGTATCGCGATCTTGCAGAAGAAGGCGGAGACCAACGGCATCATGCTTCCCGAAGATGTGAGCACCTTTCTTGGGAACTACGTCAGTTCCAACATCCGCGAGTTAGAGGGTGCCTTGAACCACATCATGGCTTATTGCGCCGTGAACCAGGTTGAGCTGAGTGTCGACGCGGCGCGGCGAATCGTTCAGCAGCGGGCCACTGCTGAAACCTCACACCTGTCGATCGAAGGCATTCAGCGCATCGTTGCCCGTCATTTCGAGATTACACCCGAGTTGCTGATCGGAAAGACCCGCAAACAACAAGTCGTCTCGCCGCGACAGATCGCCATGTATCTTGCCAAGAGACTTACCAAGAGTCCTCTCAAGATCATTGGGCTCCATTTTGGCAATCGAGATCACAGCACCGTCGTTCATGCCGTACAGACCGTCGACAAGAAGTGCAGTGAAGATCCCAGCTTCGCCAATGTCGTCGAGTCTCTCTCAGAAGAAATCCAGCAGATCTCCTGAAGAACTGCGGTCGACCAAGTTATCCACATTTCCATCCACATCATGGATGGGAATGGTGGTAGATAGTTGTGGATAACCATGTGGACAAGAAGAACTTCGGGCCGGCTGTTGAGACGCTGTGAAGAACCTGAACTCATCCACCGACCATCCACGGTCGTGTTGTTCTTGGACTGAACCGCGCATCTTGGACATAACTCATATAAAAACAATTACATGAGTCCTCTGTGGATAATCGAGTGGTCATGGATATCCACATGTCCACAGGCTAACTAGAACTACTATATAATTCTACAAAGTCATTTGTCAGTATTTTTTATAGTACAAGCTGTGGACAACACACCGGACTGCCAATCAGGGCGCCATTTCAAGCTTGCAGAAAACAGATAGTTTTGTGTCTTTTTTCATGTCGCAAAGTTCTGCAGCACACCGGTTTTTGGAGTGCCTCGACCCCCTTCATAAAGGGGTTATCCAAATTGACTATACCTATATATAAGGCTATCTTTGGTCACTTCAGGCGGGTAGATCAGACCCAACGCCTGACTTGGTACAAAACCCACAGAAATCTGCCGCAATCCAGATGGCATTCACTGCGCAAACGGTGCTCAAACCATCAGCATCGCGCCCCGCCCAGGATCTGTGATGAAGCTGACCGTCGATCGAAATGAACTCTGGCGTGGTCTTAACACCGTTCTCGACGCGGTCGCCAGCAAACCCGCTCAGCCCGTATTGGCCAATGTTCTATTGGATGCCGCTGAGAGCCAACTGACGCTATCGGCAACCGATCTTGATCTATCTATCCGAACAAGGGTCACGGCTGCCGTCGACGTCCCTGGACGCGTCACGGTGCCTGCCAAAACATTGGCCGAGATCACGCGTGAATGGCCAGAGGCCGATCTGCAGATCAGTCTCGAAGATGGCCGCATCGTTCTTTCGGGGCATCTTGGGGCAGCCAACAGTGGCGAGGGAAGGTATTCGTTGGCCGCGACGCCGCCCGATGAATTTCCAGACATGCCCGAGAGTCTCGACGGGATCGAGCTTTCCTTCGGTGAAGGTGGTCCCATCGACGGCGATCTGATCCGGGCTATGATCGACCGAACCAGTTTCGCCGTCTCCAAAGATGAGACAAGACCGGTTCTCAACGGTGTTCTCTGGCGAATCACTTCCGACTTCATGTCGATGGTTGCGACCGATGGCAGCCGAATGGCGGAATTCCGCCGCAATCTTGATGGCACCGATCGCGGTACTGCAGAGGTGATCTTGCCACCGCAGGCTTGCCAACAACTTGGAAAACTACTCGACGGTGCACAGGACGGACTGGCCAAGGCCCTGGTCGGAGACAGTCAGGTTTTGTTCCAGGTCGGAGAGACACAGCTGCTGACGCGTCTCATCGAAGGCCCCTACGTCGACTACGAGCAAGTGGTGCCGCGCGAGAATGACAAACGGCTGACGATCGCCATCGATCAATTGCTTCCCGCTGTTCGTCGCGTGTCCATCCTGTCGAGTTCGTACACGCATCAAGTTCGCATGATGCTGCAGGATGGTAGTCTCGAGTTGACGGCGTCCAGTCAGGAAATCGGCGGCGAGGCCCGAGAGGTGATCCCCGGAGACTACAGTTCCGAGGCACTCGAGGTTGCCTACAACGCGCACTATTTCATGGAGATTCTACGCAAGATCGGGTCAGATGAAGTAATCATCGACTTGCGAGACTCGGTGACTGCGGCCGTCGTTCGACCGGGAGAGCAACTCGATGGCGAAGAGCTTTTCTATCTGCTGATGCCAATGCGTCCGAGCGCTTGAAGGAAATCGCGATCCATAAGAGATAGGCGCAGTGCAGCTACGACAGTTGTCGCTGCGGCCCTTTCGCAATTTCGCACGTATCGACCTGGAGTTCGCCGAAGGTGGAGCAGTCATTGTCGGGGCAAATGGTCGCGGAAAGAGCAACATCCTGGAAGCGATCTGTTATCAGTCCATCGGCAAGTCGATTCGTGGGGCTCGCGACCATGAGGCTGTGCCCCACGGCGAGGGGCACTTCGACATCCGTGGAGACTGGCAGCAGGGCCAACGCCGGCATCCGTGCCGGGTTTTCTACGGGGCAGACGACGGCAAGCGTGTCTTCTTAGACGAGGCACCGCTTCCGCGGGTCTCCGATCTGGTTTCGCATTTTCAGACCGTCTACTTTGCACCACAGGACGTGGCACTCGTCTTACAGTTCAGCGCCCAGCGCCGACGTCTGCTCGACATCGTCTTGTCCCAAGCTGACGCGGTGTATCTTAAAGCACTACAGACCTATCAGCGATTGCTGACACAGCGCAACCACTTCCTGCGCAGTCTCGGCCATCGTGGGGTGGATCCGACCGAACGCGAGGTGTGGGATGCCCAGTTGGCAAAACCCGGAGCGTTGCTGCGACACCATCGCCTGTTGGGTCTGGTCGAAATCATGCCAGATTTCGCCCGTCAGTACGACGTCTTTTCAACGGGCCAGGAAACGGCCGGCCTACTCTACGCGGATGAGGTCATTGAATCCAATCCCGACGAGATACCGACGCGGGACCAGTTGGAAGCGACGTTCCGCCAGCAATTGCGTGACGGATTTGAAAAAGAGCGACACGCGGGGCACACCCTCAACGGCCCCCATCGCGACGGTTTTGTTTTCACGATAGATGGCGAGGCAGCTGACGCATTCGGGTCACAGGGTCAACAGAAGAGCGTGTTGTTGTCATGGAAGATGGCAGAGTTGCGCTTGCTCGAACGCCGCAAGGGTCAACAGCCTCTGCTGTTGCTCGACGATGTGTTCTCCGAACTCGATCCGATCCGATCGGCGCATCTGATCGAGATGGTAGAGGATTTCGACCAGGTGATTCTCACCGCACCCAGACAGCCGCAAGAGTCGCTTGGTGACCGATACGCACGGATCGACCTGGAATGAGTGAAATCGACGACCGCCTTGAGCCCAACGCGGAAGCGGTCGGTGCCCTGCTCAAGTCGGTGCTCTCAGATCTGGGTGTGGATGACAAGCTGCAGGAATGTCGCGCCCTGCTGGCTTGGGAGGAAGTCGCCGGCGAAAGCCTGGCCGTACAGGCTCAAGCGCTGGGTGTTCATCGTGGAAAACTGCAACTGGCGGTGTCTTCGGCAGTCTGGCGGACACACCTGAGTTTCTCCAAGCAGCAATTGCTGGATCGAATCAACCAGCGCCTGGGCGAGAAGGTCCTGAAGGACCTCGTATTCGTCTCCCGCCGTCCGGCCGAACGCGGCCGACGCAACGACCGTTGAGCGAGGATACACAGCGAATGTCGGAAGTCAACAACGAGGTGACACCAACGCAGCAGCAGGGCAATGGTGCTGACTATACGTCCGATGCGATCCAGGTCCTCAAAGGCCTTGAGGGGGTCCGCAAACGACCGGCGATGTACATCGGCGATACCGGCGAGAATGGTCTGCATGAACTGGTCAAGGAAATCGTCAACAACAGCGTTGATGAAGCCATGGCGGGTCGCTGCAGTCGAATCGAAGTCTGCGTGTTGGCTGACGGATCGGTACGCATCACCGATGACGGTCATGGTATCCCCGTGGGCCAGCATGAAGGCGAGGGCAAGTCGGGTGTCGAGGTGGTGATGACGATGCTGCATGCCGGCGGCAAGTTCGACAAGAAGGCCTATCAGGTCTCCGGTGGACTGCACGGCGTGGGCGCCAGCGTCGTCAACGCGTTGTCCGAGTGGCTCATCGTAGAGGTGCACCAGTCGGGGAAGATTCACCAGCAGCGTTTCTCTCGTGGTGAACCGCAGAGTGGCCTCGAGATCATCGGAGATGCCGATTCGACAGGCACCATCATCCACTTCAAACCTGACTCGGACATCTTCGAGACGGTCGAATACAAATGGGAGATGATCGCCCACCGTCTCCGAGAGCTGGCTTTCCTCAACAAGGGGCTGGAGATCGGCGTTCGTGACGAACGAACCGACCAGAGTGAAACCTATCTGTTCGAGGGCGGTATTGTTGAGTTCGTCAGCTTTCTCAACGAAGGCCGCAGTAGTCTGCACCCAGACCCCATCTATCTGGAGGGCGAACGAGACGGGGTCGGTGTCGAGATCGCCATGCAATACAACGACTCCTACCAGGAGACCGTGTTCACCTACGCGAACAACATCAAGACCGTCGAGGGTGGAACTCACCTGGTCGGGTTCCGTGCCGCGCTGACGGCGACACTGAATGCCTATTCCACACGTGAGAACCTGCTAAAGGATGTGAAGTTTGCCCTGGCCGGTGAGGACACTCGCGAGGGACTGACGGCCGTGGTCAGTGTCAACGTGCCCGAACCACAATTCGAGGGACAGACGAAGGGAAAACTGGGCAACAGTGCCGTGAGGGGGCTGGTGCAATCCATGACGTCCGATGCGTTGAACACGTATCTGGAAGAACACCCCGATGTGGGCAAACGCATCATCGCCAAGATCGTGGAAGCGGGTCGTGCCCGCGAGGCGGCTCGCAAGGCACGCGAGCTGACCCGGCGCAAGGGGATCCTCGACGGCGGATCTCTGCCAGGCAAGTTGGCCGACTGTTCCAACCGCGACCCCGAGTCGAGTGAGATCTATCTGGTTGAAGGTGACTCGGCCGGTGGGTCGGCGGCGATGGCCAGAGACCAGAAGTTCCAGGCCGTCCTGCCCATGTTCGGAAAACCACTCAACGTCGAGAAAGCGCGTATCGATCGCGTCCTTGGCAATGACAAGCTGTTGCCGCTGATCTCGGCCCTCGGCATCGGAATTGGCGAGGACTACGACTTCACCCGCCTCCGCTATGGCAAGGTCATCATCATGGCCGATGCTGATGTCGACGGCAGTCACATCCGCATCCTGCTGATGACATTTTTCTTCCGCTACATGCGTGAGATCATCGAGACGGGCAAGTTGTTTCTTGCACAGCCGCCGCTGTTTCTGGTGAAACGGGGCAAGCGTGAACTCTACGCTTTCAACGAGCAGCAGCGTGACGAACACGTGAACGAGATGAAGGGCGAGGGCGACGGTCGTGGCATCATGATTCAGCGATACAAGGGTCTGGGCGAAATGAACCCAGAGCAATTGTGGGAGACGACGATGGATCCCGACCGGCGTACGCTACTCCAGGTTGCCATCGATGACGCGGTGGAAGCAGAGCACATGTTCACCCTTCTGATGGGAGAACAGGTTGAGCCCCGCCGGGCCTTCATCGAAGAGCATGCCCTCGACGTGAAAAACCTCGATATCTAGAAAAGCGCCGCGACCGACCCGACTGTACCAATTCTACTGCGCGGCAATCCTACTCCAACGACTCAAGACGACTCCTAGAGCATGGCTGAAGAACAAGACGCAAGAATCATCCCAGTAAACGTTGAGGACGAGCTCAAGACGTCGTTCATCGATTATTCGATGAGTGTCATCATGGCGCGGGCCTTGCCCGATGTGCGCGATGGGCTCAAGCCCTCACAGCGTCGGATTCTGGTGGCGATGAACGACCTGAACCTGGCCCCAGGGCGTGGCTTCCGGAAGTGCGCGAAAATCTCCGGCGATACCTCTGGCAACTACCACCCCCACGGCGACCAGGGGGTGTACGATACGCTCGTGCACATGGCCCAGGACTTCCGCCTTCGGTATCTGCTGGTAGATGGCCAAGGAAACTTTGGCTCCATTGATGGGTACCCGCCAGCGGCTATGCGATACACGGAAGCTCGCATGAGTCATCCAGCGGTAGAGATGTTGGCCGACATCGATCGTGACACGGTCGACTTCGTGCAGAACTACGACGAAACGCGCGAAGAACCGTCCGTTCTGCCATCACGTTTCCCCAACCTGCTGTGCAATGGCTCCAATGGCATCGCTGTGGGAATGGCGACGAAGATCCCGCCCCACAACGTCACCGAAGTGTGTGATGCGCTGACGGCCGTCATCGACGACCCGGAGATCACCATCGATGCGCTGATGGAACACATCAAAGCGCCCGATTTTCCCACCGGTGGTGTCATCTATGGGATTCAGGGAGTCCGGCAGGCGTACCGCACGGGTCGTGGCATCGTCCACATGCGGGCCCGGACCCACGTGGAAGATCAGCGCGACAAGCGCGAACGGATCATCGTTACGGAGATCCCCTTCCTCGTCGACAAGTCGACTCTGCTAGAGAAGATGGCCGATCTGGTTCGTGGCAAGGTCATCGAAGACATCGCCAACATCCGCGACGAATCTGGGCGCGATGGCCTGCGCATCGTCATCGAGCTCAAGCGGGATGCCCATTCCGAGGTGGTGCTCAATCAGCTCTTCAGCCACACCATGCTGCAGCAGAGCTTCGGCATCAATGCGCTGGCGATCGTCAAGGGTCGACCTCAGCTGCTCAACATCAAGCAGATGCTGGAGCACTACATCGAGCATCGGCACGAAGTGGTCATCCGTCGATCACGCTTCGACCTGGCAAAAGCAGAAGCACGTGCCCATGTGCTGGAGGGCCTGCGCATCGCGTTGGACAACATCGACGAGATCATCCAGCTGATTCGTGGCTCGGCGAATCCGGATGAGGCCCGTACGAAACTGATGGATCAGTTCACCCTTTCCGAGATTCAGGCACAAGCCATCCTGGCCATGGCGTTGCAGCGGCTGACAGGACTGGAACGGGAGAAGATCGAAGAGGAATACACCGGCCTGATGGAGACCATCGAGCATCTTCGCGCGGTACTGGCGAGCAACGAGATGCAGATGGGGATCATCCGGGATGAGGTCGCCGACATCCACGAGCGTTTCGGTGACGAGCGCCGTACCGAGATCGTCTACGCCGCTGAAGAGTTCGACATGGAAGATCTCATCACCCGCGAAGACATGGTCGTGACCATTTCGGGTCAGGGGTATATCAAACGTATGTCCCCGCGGGCCTATCGCACGCAGGCTCGAGGTGGTCGTGGTGTCACCGGCATGCGCACGAAGGACGAGGATTTCGTAGAGCGACTCTTCATCGCTTCGACCCACTCCTACATCCTCTTCCTCACCGCCCGGGGCCGTTGCCACTGGTTGAAGGTTTACCGAATCCCCGAGGGTGAACGGACATCACGGGGTCGCCCCGTCGTCAATCTCATCCAACTGGAAGAGGGAGACGAGATTCGTGCGGTTGTGCCCGTCGACGAATTCCTGGACGATCGATTCCTGTTTACGGCGACCGAAAAGGGCATCGTCAAGAAGACGGTACTGTCGGCTTACGGGAACGTGCGTCGCGATGGAATCATCGCGCTCAAGATCCAGGATGACGATCACCTGATCGGTGCTGCCCTTGTCGAACCGGGACAGGATATCCTGCTGGCCACTCGAACCGGAATGGCCGTGCGTTTTGGCGAGGCCGACGTGCGTTCCATGGGACGGGTGTCGACGGGTGTGAAGGGAATTCAGTTGCGTGGCGATGACGTGGTGGTCGACATGGTCGTGATTGGCGACGATCCGGCATCACTGTTAACACTGTGTGAGCACGGGTATGGAAAACGGACGCCGAGCACGGAGTATCCCCGGATTCGGCGCGGCGGCAAGGGGGTCATCGACATCAAGACCAGCGAGCGGAATGGGCCCGTGGTCTCGAGCAAGTTGGTCGCCGAAGACAACGAGATCATGATCGTCACGCAGAACGGGATCATGATCCGTCTGCCCGTGGAGGGTATCTCGCAGATCGGCCGCAACACCCAGGGCGTGCGGGTGATCAATGTTGATGACGAAGACCGTGTCATCGATATGACGTCCGTGGTGGTTGAAGATGAGGAGTTACCAGACGACGAGATCGGTAGCGACGACTCGATGCAACCAGAGCAAGACGCTGGGTCCGGTGACGTGATGGAGGCTCCTGACGACGAGAACGAGGAGTCGGACGTTGAAGCGGAGGACGCCGCCGAGGATCCGTTGACGGAGTAACCGGCTGAGAAGCTCGGCCATCGCTGTAGATGCCTTTGTTTACAGCCGGTTAGGCCGCACGCAGAAGCGGGGTAACCGTTGACGAGCCGGAGGAGCGCCGTTTATATTCTGCTGAGTCCGCGAGATGTTTCAGCGGGTCGTGCTCCGGGTTGAAGACGGGCGAAGTACACCGTCTTCTGACCGCGCACCGGAGGGCTAGACCTAATTGGTAAGGCAGCGGTCTTGAAAACCGCCGGGTTCACACCCTTGTGGGTTCGAGTCCCACGCCCTCCGCCAGACATGTGAGACACGGAACCGTCAACGCTGCGGAACCCAGCTCGGCAGTGCACCAAGCCGGAGAGGTGACCGAGTGGCCGAAGGTGGCAGCCTGCTAAGCTGTTGTAGGGGGTAACTCCTACCGAGGGTTCGAATCCCTCCCTCTCCGCCAGTGTTGTTGTTTGCCCTCTCGTTCAATGGTAGGACACGTGCCTCTGGAGCACGCTATCGGGGTTCGAATCCCTGGGGGGCAGCCACATTCCCGGTTCACAATTCATTCGAACCGGCAACTGACAAAGTCTCCGCTGCATTCGCAGCGGAGACTTTTTCTTGCATCCAAAGCCCAGCCTGTGTCGACACCGGTGGGCTCCAAGCTCTTGCGCTGTCTCTACAATCTTTTCGGTGCTGCCGTGCTCCCCCGAGTGCCGCGTGAAACATTATTTGGAGGGACTTTTCCTTGAACCATCGAGGCGTGTACCTGGTAGCTCTGATCCTGTCGGCAACGGTCGCTATGGCTGGCGCAGACTCGTATGTCATCGACAAGAATCATTCTTCCGTCGATTTCAGCATTCCTCACTTGGTGAGCAAGACGAAGGGCACCTTTGGTGATTTCAGCGGCACCATCGTCTATGACGCGGCTCATCCTGAACAAAGCCGTTTCACCGGTACCATCGATGTGTCGAGTATCGATACACAGAACGAGCGCCGCGACGGGCATCTGCAGAGCGCCGACTTCTTCGATGTCGCAAACCATCCATCGATCAGCTTCGCATCGACTGGTGTCAAGAAAATGGCCGACGGGCAACTTCACGTCGTCGGAGATCTCACAATGCACGGTGTGAATCAGTTAGTGACGATTCCCGTCGACATCCTCGGAACCGGAACCAACCCGATGAATGGCAAGAAGCAGGTCGGGCTGGTCGGCGACCTCACGATCAAGGCGTCGGAGTACGGTGTAAATAGTTGGGAGAACTTCAAAGCCGTCCTGGGAGACGAAATGACGATTGAGATCGTCGTGGAAGCCAACGCCGGATAGCAACTGGCCAGAGCCCTTGTCTGTCTGTTCGAATAGGCCACCCTAACATGATCTGAGGGTGGCCTGATTCGTCCGTCCACAACTGTCGTAACTGACGGCCACAATTGACAATTATGCGGGTCGCCCATATCCTCGCAGACCATGGACGTGCGCCGTACAGACGGAGTCATCGCATGGGCGCTGATGGCGCCGGCGCTTGTCGTTCTCGGCGTCTTTGGCATTTTCCCCATCTTCTATGCCTTTTTCGTCAGTCTCCATCGCTGGCGCATCAAGAAGGCAGATTTCCTCGGGTTCAATCACTACCTGCGAGCCCTTGGTAACCCCTATGACCTGTTGGGTCTGCTGATAGGTCTCGGTCTGGTCTGGATCGGGACGCGTTGGTTCTCGCGTCGATCGCGACTGCGCATCGCATCAGGCTCGGTCGTTTTTCTCGGCGGAGCGTGGTTGGCTCTCCATTGTTTACTGGCCATGGCGGACGGTGGAGACGGGCGCCTGTTCAACGCGTTCAAAGTCACCCTTTTCTACTCGCTGGGTACGATCCCTCTTGAAGTTGTCGGCTCTCTCTTGCTGGCCACACTGCTGTTCAAGATCGCCACGGCACGCAGCTTCTTTCGCGTCCTGTTCTTTTTGCCCTACATCACCCCGATGATCGCCACAGCCGTCGTGTTCAGAACCATCTTCAGCCCAAACCCTTCCTCTCTGGCGAATCGTTTCTGGGCGCTGGTTGGCAGCGAACCCCAACGATGGCTCTATGACAGTCGCAGCATCGTCGCTCTGGCCCTGCAGGGGATCGGCGTAGACGCCTATCCGGACTGGGTGAACACTCTGTTCCCCAGCCTGTCGCTTGTATGCGTCCTGCTCTACAACATCTGGGTTTACATCGGCTACGACACAGTCATTCTGCTGGCGGGTCTAAGCGCAATTCCTCGACACTACTTTGAAGCTGCTGCCATCGACGGGGCAAACACATGGCAGAGCTTCAGACATGTGACGCTGCCTCTGATCTCTCCGACCCTCTTCTTCATCAGTCTCGTGGCTGTCATAGGAACATTCAAAGCCTTCAATCACATCTACATCCTGCGTACCGCAGGCGCCCAGGATACGGTCGATGTGGTGAGCATCCTGATCTTTGATCAGATCTACCAGTTTCACAATGCAGGATATGCTTCGGCGCTTGCACTCATCCTCTTTGTCACGATCCTCGTGCTGACGGTGCTGCAGAATCGACTGCTGGGCCGTCGAGTCTTCTACGGCGACTAAAGATGGCCACCCCGCGTGCCCGTACCGTTCGTCGTGGCCTGACCTACGCAGCCCTTTCGGTGGCAGGCATGGCTGCATGCATTCCCTTTGTGTGGATGGTCTTCTCCTCCTTCATGACGCGAGGCGAGACGCTGCGCCGGGTATTTCTACCCGCCGACCTGCAGTGGAGCAACTACTCCAGTGCGTGGAGCGAAGAAGATTTCGGTTTGTATTTCGAGAATTCGCTCATCATTGCCGGCTTGACGGTGGCTGGGACGTTGCTGTTTTCCCTGACTGCGGCCTACCCGCTGGCGCGTATGCGTTTCCTGGGTCGAGAGACACTCTTTGTTCTGATCCTGGCGACACTGATGGTGCCGGAAACGGTGACGATGGTACCGAATTTCCTCACCGTGTCATGGCTGCACCGTGTCATGCCGGTGGCATGGATCAACAACTGGCCAGCCCTCACGATTCCGTTCATGACGAACGCATTCAGCATTTTTCTCCTGCGCCAGTTCATGCGAGGTATCCCCAACGAGTTGTGGGATTCGGCTCGCATCGATGGAGCCGGCCACGTACGGTTTCTATTCCAGATCGTGCTGCCCCTTTGCCGGGCTCCCCTCATGACGGTGGGGATGTTTACTTTCATCGGTTCGTGGAATGCGCTAGGGTGGCCTCTGCTGGTGACCAATACGCCTGCATGGCGGCCCATTGCGGTGGGGCTGCAGAAGTTCGTCACCGAGGCGGGTCCCGAAGTGCACCTGCAGATGGCAGGTGCCATGATCGCCACCGTACCCGTATTGGCACTCTATGGGCTGGTGCAAAAAGAATTCACCGAGGGAATCTCCATGTCAGGTATGAAAGGATAGATGAGGATACAGCGACGAATCTTGCGGCTCACCTGCGGTACGATGCTGGCCGTTCTGTCAGCGTGTGGGGGCGCGCCGGAGGCGCCATCGAGCGAGACGAGCTCAAATCTGGACGCGATCGATCCGACGGGTCAGGAGATCGTGTTCTGGTATCAGCACACGCGTCAGCGGGAAGAGGGATTGCAGGAGTTGATCTCTCAATTCAACCAGAGCAACGAATACGGAATTCACGTTCGTGGTGAATACGCGGGTGACTACGGCGACATCTACAACAAGATGATGGTAGGATTGCAGGGCGGGGAGGTCCCGGATCTGCTCGTGGCCTACCAGAATCAAGCCCGCGCCTATGCAGATGCCGACGGTGTGGTCGATCTGGTACCCTATCTGACGTCTCCAAAGTGGGGGCTATCGAATGAAGCACGAGCCGATTTCGTGCACGCCTTCATGCAGCAGGATCAGATCGACGGACAGCAGTTCGGTCTGCCGCCAAATCGGTCGATCGAGATTCTCTACTACAACGCGGACTGGCTCGAGGAACTAGGTGCTCACGAACCTCCCACGACCTGGGAGGCCTTCGCCCAACTGTGTCGCAAGGCGAGAGACCAGCCCTTTAGTGGCAACGCAGATTCTACACGGAGCCTCGGTTTTATCTACGAGGAGGATGCGAGTCGTCTTGCATCGATGGTGTTTTCTCGCGGCGGCGACTTCATGGCGGCCGATGGTGGGGCCTATACCCTCGACACACCCCAGGTGCGTGCATCGCTGTCTCTGATGAAGCAACTGATCGAAGACAAGGCTGCCGAGATGATGGGCGAGCCTTACGGGGATCAACGCGAATTCGCCGCCGGTCAGTGCCTGTTTATTCTGCGTTCGTCCTCTGGATTGCCCTATGTCCAATCGGCGATTGACGCGGGACCCGGATTCGACTGGAAGGTGGCCGCGCCTCCTCGAACGGTGTCGAAACCGGTGGTGAACTTCTATGGGGCCAGCGTTTCGGTGGGGGTTACGTCACCCGAACGACAGCTGGCGGCCTGGATCTTCTTGAAGTGGTTCACCGAACCGGCGCAGCAGGCTCACTGGGTCAAGGCGAGCAACTACTTTCCTGCCCGCAAGAGCACGGGAGAACTCCTGACCACCTACATCCAGGACAATCCGCGTTATGGGATCGTCTACGAACTACTGGAGTTCGGCAAGCCGGAACCCTCTGTGTCGGGATACGAACCGGTACGACGGCTCGTGGCGCAGGCCGTGATCAAGGTCATGCAGGGAGGCGATATGGATGCTGCGTTGGCCCAACTACAAGCTGAGGCTTCAGCCACCCTCGAAGACTACTAGCGGGAACCAGGCAGTGAAGGAAAATCGCTTGAGATCAATGCCAAAAGCAGGACTCCAATGAATGGACGCAAACCCAACGTCGTCGTCTTCTTCACCGATCAGCAACGTTGGGACACGACGGGCCTGCACGGGAACCCGTTGGATCTGACACCGAATCTCGATCGCGTGGCGCATGAGAATCTTCATGTGGCGCACTCCTTCACGTGCCAACCTGTATGTGGTCCGGCACGATCCTGTCTTCAGACAGGATTGTATGCCACCACAACCGGCTGTTGGCGCAACTCAATTCCCTTGCCACAAGACAGCAGAACACTCGCTCACTATTTCGCCGATGCCGGTTACGACACCGGCTACATCGGCAAGTGGCACCTCTACGACACGGACAGCAAGGGACCTGTACCTGCCGATTGGCGGTTTGGGTACGACCACTGGCTGGCGTCAAATGTTCTTGAGTTCACCTCTGACGCGTACGATACCGTCCTGTATGACGACGACGACGAAAAGATTCGGCTTCCGGGGTATCGTGTCGACGCGGTGACGGACGCGGTCATTCGTTACATCGACGGGCATCAAGAGGATCCGTTCTTTCTGTTTGTCTCCTACATCGAACCCCATCACCAGAATCATATCGATGACTATCCCCCTCCCATCGGCTATCGCCAACGGTACACCGGAGGTTGGGTGCCACCCGACCTGGCAGCACTGGGTGGTTCGACGCATCAGCATCTTGGGGGCTACTATGGGATGGTCAAACGTCTCGACGAAGCCTACGGCCGACTTCAAGATGCGTTGANNAGTCTCGGCTTGGCCGATGACACGATCGTTCTGTTCACCTCCGACCACGGGAATCACTTCAAGACTCGGAATGGTGAATACAAGCGGTCGTGCCACGAGAGTTCGATTCGAGTGCCCACGGTCATGTCGGGTCCGGGGTTTAGAGGTGCCGGTCGTTTGCCTGAGTTGGTCAGTCTCATCGATCTGCCACCCACGTTGCTGGATGCGGCAGGCCTTCAAGTGCCATCTCAAATGCAGGGCCATTCGATCATGCCCCTCGTACGGCGCGATGCCGGTTCTGAAGGATGGCCAGATGACGTGTTCGTCCAGATCAGCGAGGCGCAGACGGGTCGGGCAGTGCGTACCCAGCGCTGGAAGTACGGAGTGAATGCTACCGGCACCGACCAGCCACCTACAGGTCGGGCGGATCGCTACGAAGAGCAGTATCTCTATGATCTCGACTATGACCCCTACGAACTGACGAATCTGATCGAGTCTGCTGCTCACGAGCCGGTGTTGCNGGTGATGGCTGATCGACTGCGCCGACGGATGGCTGACGCGGGCGAGGACATTCCAGAGATCCAGCCAGTTGTGCGAACCTCCAAAGGGCAACGGCGAGTCAGCGACCTGGAAGCAAGAATGTAGATCCGCTTCACCCGGAGTATCNTCCGACGAGAAGTTGGCCCCCCCCACCAACGAGAGAACACGAATGGCAGAAAAGATGAAAGTGGATCTGGNCGTCATCGGCGCAGGACCGGCCGGGCAGAAGGGTGCGATCCAGGCAGCAAAGGCGGGGAAGAGTGTCGTCATCATCGACAGGCTGGGTCTGTTGGGAGGCGCCTGTCTGAATCAGGGAACCATTCCTTCCAAGACCCTGCGCAGTGCCATCCTCGACCTGACCGGGTTTGTTCAGTCCGTCTACCACGGCACCGCCCCTTCTCAGGTGCAGGAGATTCCCGTCGACGAGCTGCGGCGTCGCCTCGAGCGCGTGATCACCGACGAAAACACCCTGTTGGCCGAGCAATGCGCGAACAACGGGATCCTCACCGCCTTCGGTACCGCCCGTTTCCTCGATCCTCATCACCTGGAGGTTGTCGATGCATCCGACCAAGTGACTCACAATATCGAGGCAGACAAAGTCCTCATCTCTACCGGATCCTCACCGCGGCATCCGATCGATCTGCCCGAGGGAACGGAGGATCTGTTCGTTGACTCCGATATCGTGTTCAACATGCAGAAGGTGCCCAAGTCACTGATCGTGCTGGGTGCAGGCATCATCGGTTGCGAGTATGCAACGATGTTCGCCGCCCTCGGCGTAGAGGTCTACCTCATCGATCGTCGCGATTCTCTGTTGCGCATGCTGGATGGGGAGATTGGCTCAAGTTTCGCCGAATACATCACGAAGATGCCGCACCTGACCATCGAACTCGGCGTCGGCATCGAGCGGTTGCAACGATCGGACAAAGGCGAAGCGCAGATCGTGCGCACCGACGGAGGGACACTCGAGGCAGAATGTGTGTTCTACTCTATGGGTCGTATTGCCAACCTCGACGGTCTGCATCTGGAGAACACGGGGGTCGAGCGCGACAAGCTNGGGAATATCACCGTCAATCCCCTGTTTCAGACCACCGAACCCAACATCTATGCCGCAGGCGACGTCATCGGCCCGCCGTCCCTAGCATCGACGTCGGTCGAGCAGGGCCGACTGGCGGTGCGCAATGCGTTTCTCCTGCGCAGCCATCACTTTCCCGATTTCTTCCCATATGGCATCTACACGATCCCGGAGATCTCCGCCGTCGGGCCCACGGAGGAAGAGCTGCGTGAACAGGGCGTTCACTTCGAGGTGGGTCGGGCACACTATGCTGAGATCGCTCGCGGCCCCATCGCCGGGGACACGGAGGGGATCATCAAGATCCTGTTCCATCGCGAGACGCTCGAGGTGCTCAGTGTCCACATCATCGGCACCCATGCCACCGAGCTGATCTCACTTGGGCAGATGGCGCTTAGCCTGCG
>PATE01000041.1 GCA_002712305.1 Gemmatimonadota bacterium
GATCGAAACGCCCCTCGATTTTCCCCAGCGAACGAAAGACCAGCAGGTAGATGACGGCGTAGTCGAGGGCCTCTTTGACACTGTGCTCAATTCGATCGCGCGCTGTACCTGCAAGGACACTGTTGCGAATCCTGCGGCCCTTCTCGCGGTCCACCTTGCCATCGCGCATCGCCTCGTCGACGCGATGAGCTTTGCGCAGCTTTTCGGCGTCTTCTTCGGAGATACGACCGAGCTTGACGTAGTTGTCGATGTTGGCCACCAACTCACCAATCTGCGTCTTGCGCAGCTCGCTCCGCTCTGTCTTCTGTGCCTGCTGGCGCTCCTCGGCTTCCTGCTCGCTGGGCTCCCCGACCGGACCTTCCAGCAGCCCCGTCAGCACCTGCTGGTGATGTTCGTGATCGTCACCTACACGGGCTGCGGGCGGTACCTCGGATGTGGAGGCCCTGAGTTGGGCAAGTCTCGCCTCCGTATTGCGATGCAACGAGTCCTGCTTTCCACTGATGGCGTTGACGATCAATCGTAGACAATTGCGCTGATTCAGTTGCTTCACATCGACGCCGAGTTGAGCCATCAGTGCCGTCGCCTGCGCACCACGAACGAAGTCTCTCACGGCTTGATTGCCACGCTCTTGGATCTCCGTGATTCCCCAGTTGGCCTTGCGCGCCTGCGCGAGGACGGACTTGGCAATCCAGTTCTCAACGCCCGGCACCAGCAGAATCAACGGATCCTGCGTGTTGGTCTCCTGCACAAGCCGCGCGAACTCTGAACGGCGCGATTCGCTGACCTCGGCACCCGTCAACTGCTGCTGCACCTTCACCAGGGCATCGACGAAGTGCGGCTCGCTAAGCAACACGTCACCTGTGTTGACTTGGCCTGCCAGGACGGCCAGCAGTTGCTGATCCGATACGTTCGCCTCGGTCACGAGGGCCGCTTGTGCCAGAGTTGGAATCTATCTACGTGCATCAGATCCGTCCACGCCGTTCCCATTATGAGACAAATCGCAGAATTCGAATTCCCATATAGAGACATCCAGTCAAACCGTTTATTAACAAAAACTTATCGAATCCTATTGACAACTCGTCACCAAATGTTCATCCTTCCAATTCTCTAAACGAGAATCTGACACTGTTCTACCAAATAACCTAATTAAGCTAACTCGCATAATAACAACACTCTAAGGATCCACCAACCTCCTGGCACATCGCTTGCAATAGCTCAACAGACTGTTCCAGATGACGTGGATATAGAGGACTCAGCGTGCGTCAGTCTCCAGGTCCAAGTCCAATGAAACCACATTCACCAAGTTCGCATTCACCACAGTAGTTCACATTCACCACAGTAAGGGAGCACCACCATGGCGAAGTCGAAGATTCAGCCGTTGGCCGATCGCGTGCTGGTCAAGCGCGCCGACGAAGACGAGGAGCAGAGCGTCGGGGGTATCATCATCCCTGACACAGCCAAAGAGAAGCCCCAGGAGGCCCTCGTGGTCGCTGTCGGTCCTGGTCGCAATGAAGATGGCAAGCGCGTTGGCCTCGAAGTCAAGAAGGGCGACAAGGTTCTGATTGGTAAGTACTCCGGCACCGAGGTCAAGCTCGATGGCGAAGAGCATCTCATCCTCCGCGAGGAAGAAATCCTCGCTGTCATATCGTAATCACCGGAGAGACACAACACCATGGCTGCCAAACAGATCGCATTCCGTGAGGAGGCTCGCGACAAGATCCTCAGTGGCGTGCAACAGCTCTCCAAGGCCGTAAAGGTCACGCTCGGGCCTAGAGGCCGCAATGTCGTGCTCGCAAAAAGCTGGGGTTCCCCCACCGTCACCAAGGACGGTGTCACCGTCGCTAAGGAGATCGAGCTTCCTGACGCGTACGAGAATATGGGTGCCCAGATGGTCAAGGAGGTCGCCTCCAAGACCAGTGATGTTGCCGGTGATGGAACCACGACAGCGACCGTATTGGCCGAGGCCATCTACTCGGAGGGCCTGAAGACCGTTACGGCTGGCTACAATCCGATGGAAGTGAAGCGCGGCATCGACCAGGCCGTCTCCACCGCTGTCGATAGCCTGCACGCATTGAGCAAGAAGGTGAAGGACCACAGCGAAGTCGCACAGGTCGGGACGGTTTCGGCCAATGGCGACAATTTCTTCGGCGAAACCATCGCCGAGGCGATGGACAAGGTCGGCAAAGACGGCACGATCACGGTCGAAGAAGCCAAGTCCACGGACACTACCCTCGATGTCGTCGAGGGTATGCAGTTCGACCGCGGATACCTGTCCCCCTACTTCGTCACCGATCAAGAGGCGATGGAGGCGGTCCTCGAGGATGCGTATATCCTCATCCATGAGTCCAAGCTGTCCAACCTGAAAGACCTGCTGCCCTTGCTGGAGAAGGTTTCGAAGGCGGGCAAGCCCTTGTTGGTCATCGCTGAAGATGTCGAGGGTGAGGCACTGGCCACCCTCGTCGTCAACAAGATCCGTGGCACGCTGCAGGTCGGCGCCGTGAAGGCACCCGGCTATGGCGACCGTCGCAAGGCGATGCTTCAAGACCTCGCCATGCTCACTGGCGGCACGGTGATCACCGAGGATCTGGGCATCTCCCTCGAAAGCGTTCAGCTTGCCGATCTCGGACAGGCCAAGCGCATCGTAGTGGAGAAGGAAAACACCATCGTCATCGAAGGTGCCGGCAAGGCTGCCGACATCAAGGGTCGTGTCGAGCAGATCCGCAATCAGATCAACGACACCACCTCCGACTACGATCGCGAGAAGCTGCAAGAGCGTCTGGCGAAACTGGCGGGCGGTGTAGCCGTGATCCGTGTGGGAGCTGCCACCGAGACGGAGATGAAGGAGAAGAAGGCGCGCGTGGAGGATGCTCTGCACGCCACACGTGCCGCCGTCGAGGAGGGTATCGTCCCGGGGGGCGGTGTCGCGCTGGTCCGCGCCATTGCCAAGCTCGAAGGGCTGGAGGGACAATCCGAAGGTGAGACGGTCGGCATTCGCATCATCCGTCGTGCCCTCGAAGAGCCTCTGCGCCAGATCGCCTCCAATGCCGGCACCGAAGGCGCCGTCATCGTCGAGGAGGTCCGCTCGAAGAAGGGCAGCTTTGGCTACAATGCTCGTACTGCCGAGTATGGCGACATGATTCAGATGGGCGTCGTAGACCCGACCAAGGTCGTCCGGACGGCGCTGGAGAATGCATCCTCCATCGCCGCCCTGTTGTTGACGACGGAGGCAATGGTCACCGACGAGCCAGAAGAGGAGCCGGCGCCTGCGGCCCCTGCGGGACACCATCACCCGCACTAAGTAGATAGATCGTCTGGCGCCGGGTATCGGTTCCATACGTCGCGTACACAAAAACCGGGGGTGAGGCAACAAGCCTCACTCCCGGTTTGATTATTCAGCGACGTGTTAAGGCTTCTTTGGCGCCTGGATCATCTTTGTGATNTGCACGCCGTACGAATCATCGACGATAACCAGGCGACCATGGGCGACAACGTCCCCATTCACACACAACTCGATCGGCTCGTCACGCTGGTTTTGTAACGCGACCAATCGGTCGGCGGCCAATTCGACGGCCTCCTCAAAGGTGAGTTCGGTTCTGCCTATGATCGCCGTCACCCTGACTTTGACATCGCCAAGGCCGGCGACCAACGCGGTAGACGATGTAGGAGGCGTCTGGGCCAAAGGGCTCTCAGTCGTCGTTTCTTGTGACGGTGCGTGGCGAATACTACCCTTGCCGCGCTCCCGGGCTGTCGAGCGCAGACAGGCGGCCGTTGAGCTGCCGCGATGGGAGCTAACGTACTCTGCCCTGCCAAAACCTGTCAATCAAGGAACGTTGCGATGTCGATCTACGAACGTCTGGGTGTACGCACCTTCATCAACGCGCGAGGGACCATCACCACCCTGGGCGGTTCCGTGATGCCCGCCGATGTGGTGGCAGCCATGTCCGAAGCGTCGCGTCACTTCATCCATCTCGATGATTTTCAGCGCAAGGCAGACGAAAGGATCTGCGAACTTACTGGCGCGCCGGGGGCGTTCATCTGTTCGGGTGCCGCCAGTGGCATGCTTCTGGCCGGCGCGGCCTGCCTCACAGGCAATGACGCTGACGCCATCGCTGCGTTGCCTGAAACGGATGACCGTCCCAACCAGTTTGTCATCAGTTTGGTCGATTCCCACTACTATGTGCATCAGGGGTTCGTCGTCTCAGGGGGCGAACTCGTCCGGATCGGCACCCGCCAGAGTGTCACCCCCGACGACTATGCAGATGCCATCACCGAGCGCACCGCCGCCCTGGTCTATTTCCTTGGATCCCAGCCCGATGACGAACTGGCGCAGATCGTCGAAATCGCCCATGCCAAAGACATTCCCGTCATCGTCGACGCGGCAGCCCAACTACCGCCCCGGTCAAATCTGACCGATCTGGCGACGAAAGTCGGTGCCGACCTGGTCGTCTTCAGTGGCGGGAAGGGTCTGTTCGGCCCACAGTCCAGTGGACTGATTCTCGGACGGGTGGATCTGGTCGAAGCGGCGCGTCTCAACAGCAGCCCGTTTTCCGGTATCGGCCGGGGGATGAAAGTCGGCAAGGAGGAGATCGCTGGACTGCTGCGCGCCGTTGAGCTGTTCTTCGAACAGGACGAGGATGCGCTGATCGCTGAATGGGAACGACGCTGTCACCTCATTGGGGAGGTCGCCGACGATATTGAGGGAGTGCGGGCCGTGCAACACCCTCCTTACAGTCACCGATTCCCGCCGGCCAGCCCGCTGGTGGATCTACAATTCTCAAAGAAAGCAACCACGACGGCCGCCGAAGTCCGCACCGCCCTGGAGGCAGGAGATCCCTCGATCCTGGCGTCGGGAGGNCAGGACTCCCTTCGCATCGGACCACAGACCTTGCAGGAGGGCGAGGCCGAACTCGTCGCCCAGAGACTACGCGCCATCCTGACCTGACCGTGTCGGTCGAATCACCTTATAACTGGACGCGCCGGCCCCGCCGGACAGACTCGATTTCCTTCAGACACATACGCAACGACTCGGTCGCACTGCGGGCGGAGAGAATCTTCGACTCCTTGCCCGCCTTCACCGCATCGACNGCCTCCTGAAGTTCACCCACAAAGCCGTCGCCACCGGGCAGTCGCGGATTCTTGCTCTTGCCATCGTTCGTCAACAATACAGGAGGCTGTCCCCANGAACTGTTGAACTTCAGCGTCGCGTCCTCGAAAAACACATCATAGCCGTGTTCGAAAGGACAGCCCTGCTGTGACATCCAACCCCCTGAGGCGCTGATCGCCGCACCGGAGCGATAGTGATAGTGGGTGTCGATGTGCTCGACGACGCCGCCACGTCGAATCAGACCGGCTGATGTGACCGCTTTCGGCAGGCCGAACAGATACTGGACGAAATCGGCATCGTGGATATGAAGATCGATCGCCGGCCCCCCGGTGCGTTGCAGATCTTTCGGGTTCCACCAGGACGGCTGCGAGATGACTCGCTTGAATTGGGCGGCCAGAACCTTGCCGTGTTTCTTGGCATCGACAAGCGACTTCACAAGCGCGTATTCCGGGAAATACCTCAGCACGTGGGCGACCATCAGGCGGCGGCGCTTCTTCTTCGCCAGAGCCATCATCCGCTCAGCCTGTTTCAGGTCCAGGGAGATAGGTTTCTCGACGAAGACGTGCTTACCCGCTTCCAGGGCCTTCATGGTCCAGTCGTAGTGCATGGTCGTAGGCAAGCAGATATCGACGAGATCGACCTTGGGATCGTGAAGCAGTTCCTCTACGTCGGCGTAGNCTGAGATCCCCTTTAGGTCCTGTCGCCCACCACTGCCGCCAAAGTTGCCTTGAACCGTCCGCCAGTCTCCACGCAGTTTTTTCTCATCGCGCGTGGCGATGGCGGTTACCTTGGCGCCCTTGACCTTCTCAATCGCCTTGAAGTGCGTCACGCCCATGAAGCCGACGCCTACGATTCCGATGCGAACCATCTTNNTACTCNCCTTGGTCACCGATGAACTAAACTTAGGAATTCACTTCGTGTCTGCGGGTTATCTCGGAAGGATCCCAGCAGGCAGGAGGTCACCATCTCCGAGTTCTGCTTCTGTACGCCACGCATCATCATGCACATGTGTCGTGCTTCGATCACAACACCAACTCCCGCAGGCTCGATGAGATCGCTCAAAGACTGCGCGATCTCTGTCGTCAGATTCTCTTGAATCTGCAACCGGCGTGCGAAGACGTCGACGACACGAGCCACCTTCGACAGACCGATCACCTTCCCCTTGGGCAGATAGCCGATGTGACACCGACCGAGAAAAGGCAGCAGGTGGTGTTCACACAATGAATACAGTTCGATATCGCGGACGATCACCATTTCGTCCATCTCGCTGGTGAAGATGGCCTCTCCGACGACATCAGCCGGATCTTGCTCATAACCCTGCGTGAAGTACTCGAAGGCTCGTGCCGCTCGTGCCGGCGTATCACGGAGCCCCTCACNCGTGGGATCCTCACCNACCGACTCGATCAGCCGACTGAAATGCTCTTCCACAATGTCCCTTTCTTGACGATGCCGCCCCTGCATTGCTCGCATCGTCGATGTATCTGTATCATCCGTATCCGTTGACGATGCCTTGTCGCATATCGAGTATCTTTCAAGCCCATCAGCAGGGGTCTACTACTATGCCCCGGCGCCGCTTGCGTCAATGCCTCGCCCCTCTCCAACCCAACCTCCATCCCTGTGCTGATCTACGAAATATTCCAGACACTGCAGGGCGAAGGAAAGTATGCCGGTCACCCGTGTATCTTTGTCCGCACGTCCGGCTGCAATCTACGATGCACCTGGTGTGACACGCCCCACACCTCCTGGCGCCCCCAAGGCACACAGAGATCCGTCGGCGAGATCATGGCCCAGACACAGCAGTGGCAGGACGTTGAACATGCAGTCATCAGCGGCGGCGAGCCCATGCTGCAGCCTGATCTGGACGAACTGGTGGACGCTCTGCGGGACAGAGGGCACTTTGTCACGATTGAATCTGCGGGCACGCTGTTNAGTGAATCTGTGCGCCCAGACTTCTTCTCCCTCTCCCCGAAGCTGGCTCACGCGCGCCCCGATGAAGAGTCCGCCCAGCGGCTGCACGATCGCAACAACGACTACGCCCCACTGCACCAGTTCGTGGCCGCGTCGAGTGATTTGCAGGTCAAGTTCGTTGTACAGGGCGAACAGGACCTGTTACAAATCGAACAGCTCATCGAGCAATACCAACTGCCCCGTGAGGAAATCTACCTCATGCCGGAGGGCATCGACGACGAGACGCTGCACGAGCGGGGACTGATTGTGGCCGAGATCTGCCGTCGCGAAGGGTTCAGTTTCACGGGTCGCATGCACATCGAATTGTGGGGACATCGGCGTGGAACGTGACCTTGCCGCGACCATTGAAGCTCGCGGTGTAGGGTTGACCTTCGACGCAGGCCTGGAAGCGCTGCAAGAGATCGATCTGTCCATCGACGCGGGTTCCTTCGTCTCTATCGTCGGGCCCTCAGGCTGCGGCAAGTCCACATTCCTCCGACTTGTGTCCGGCCTGTCCCACGTGAGCACCGGCGAACTGACGATCAACCAATTGCCTCCCATCGAAGCTCGTCAGCAGCAGCGACAGTTGTCTTTCGTCCTGCAGGACGCGACGCTGCTGGGATGGCGGCGCGTGTGGAACAACGTTGCTCTTCCCCTCGAATTGCGTGGCGTGGCAGAGGCAGACATCAAGACACGCGTGGAGGAGAGTCTCCAACGGGTCGGACTGAACCAGATGGCAAATCTGTTTCCCCATCAGTTGTCGGGAGGCATGCGCATGCGCGTCTCCATTGCGCGGGCGCTGATTACAGATCCAGGACTGTTGTTGATGGATGAGCCCTTCGGTGCCCTCGACGAGATCGGGCGCCATCGGCTTAATGATGAGTTACTAGGTCTTTGGTGCGATCGCCGATGGACGTGCCTGTTCGTCACCCACTCGGTCCAGGAAGCGGCCTTTCTCAGCCAGCGTGTAGTGGTGATGAGCGCACAGCCGGGTCGAATACGCGCGGTACACGAGGTCGACTTCCCTTATCCGAGACCCCGTTCGCTGCGCACGGATCCTGAATTCGGACGCCTTGTCGCCCGCATCTCCGAAGACCTGGAAGGTTGAGATGAACCAGAAGAATCACGGAAGGGGCGCGGAGGACCTTCGTCATTGGTGTGGGCTGACTCTGCCACCTCTGTTGACGCTGGGGATTGTGGTCGCCGGTTGGCAGATGCTGGTGGACCTGCTCGGACTCCAGCCCTACATCCTGCCAGGTCCAGCGCACGTGAGCGAAGCGATCGCGACCAATCTCGACAGCCTTATACGTGCAGTCAGCCTCACAGCGCAAGCGGCCATCGCCGGTTTTCTGCTCAGTTTCGTGGCGGGCTTCTTCATCGCCGTTCTGTTTTCGCAATCAGCGTGGGTGGAACGCAGTCTGTATCCCTATGCGATTTTTCTACAGACGGTGCCCATCGTCGCCGTAGCACCCCTGATCGTGATGTGGATTGGCCACGGCCTCGGCGGGATCATCGCCGTCTCCTTCATCATCTCTCTGTTTCCCATCATCGCCAACACAACGGCTGGTTTGACCAGCATCTCCCCCCCCTTGGACGACCTGTTTGCCTTGCACGATGCCAGTCGCTGGCAGCGACTCTGGAAACTTCAGGTTCCCCACGCAGTACCTGACATGCTCACCGGTGCTCGCATCTCATGCGGTCTATCTGTCATCGGAGCGATCGTGGGCGAGTTTTTCACCGGATACGGCACGACCGACTTCGGGCTTGGATATCTGATCATCCAGACAAATGCGATGACAAAGACACCCTATCTGTTCGCCTGTGTCCTTTTCTCAACAGGGCTTGGCTTGCTGTTTTTTGGTGTGGTCAGCACGTTGAACCGCCTCATCCTCCGTCGTTGGGCCGCTGCTCGCTGACACTTGCCAGACCCTTCACCGACGCTGAGTTTGGCCCTTTCAGGCCCAGACCTGCCAGGAGAGTTCCTTGCATAGCACAAGACGCTTGAACCACATCGCCCTCATCCTGTTGTCGCTGGTGGCCCTGCTGTCGATCGCCTGTGACGGTTCGAAACCCGAGGCGGATCGCCCCGTGCAACTGGCGCTGAACTGGTTTCCCGAAGCCGAACATGGCGGCTACTACGCCGCTCAGGTGCATGGAGACTACAGTCGATCCGGTGTAGAGATCGAGATTCTGGGCGGGGGGCCTGACGCACCCGTCGTGAAACGGGTGGCTTCCGGAGAGGTCGAGTTTGGGCTGACCAATGCAGATGGCGTCATCACCGCCCGCGCCGCAGGGGCACCCGTCGTGGCGGTCTTCGCTCCCTACCAGATCAATCCCCGGTGTATCGTCGTTCACGAGCACAGCGGGATTCAGCAGATCAGCGATATCGAGAATCTGACCCTGGCCCTGTCGCAGCGACCCGCCTTCTCACACTCCCTCCGCCACAGGTATTCGTTTCCCGGCGTCACCATCGTTCCCTATCACGGCAGCGTCGCGCCCTTCGTCGACGATCCCGCGTATGCGGTGCAGGGATATGTCTTCAGCGAACCTGTCCTGGCACGGCGACTCGGTGCAACGCCGAGAGCGCTGCTGGTCGCCGAAACGGGATTCAATCCCTATGCGAGTGTCCTGATCACGTCCGAGGCCCGCCTTGCATCTGAGCCTCAGATCGTGGCTGCAGTCGTGACCGCCGCGCAGCGAGGATGGATTCGATATCTGGAGGATTCACACAGAACCAATCAACACATCCATTCGCTCAATCCCGAGATGGATGTGGAGATTCTTGAGATCGGCGCCGAGATGTCGAGGGAACTCGTTCTGGTGGGCGAGGGGATGCCAATCACTCAGATTGGCGACATGAGCCTCGACCGATGGCAGTTGTTGATCGAGCAGATGGAGCAGGCTCAGATCGTGAAACCTGGCCAGGTATCGGCGCCGACCTGCTTCACGACCACCTACCTTCCCATATCGGGTGCATCCGGCGGCGGGTCGTGAGCCTCAGCGCACCCAAGGGGATTTCGGCTTGACACATTCTGGCCCTGCCTCCTTATATTTGACTGCAAAATAGAGCTTTAGGTCGAATCGTCGGTGTCTTCCTCCCCCTCCCCCCGGCTGCGACCCTCTTCCAACAATTGGAGCTTCGCCACGATGGCGCGACTCCATCCCCATCGACAGAACGGAGTATTGATCTATGGCTGCTGAAGGTCCGGGGGCAAGCGCCTCCCAGGACGGCGACATTCTCTACGTCGGCTTAGATCTCGGCACGTCACAAAGCTCGATCGAGACGAGCACCGACATCCGCCGCACCGTGACCAGCGTCGTCGGTTGGCCAAAGGATCTCATCTCCTACAAGTTCCTGCAGAAGCAGGTTGTGATCGGCGATGAGTGTCTTGAGAATCGTATGGCCGTCGACATGATCTGGCCCATGGAACACGGCGTGTTCCGCGCACGCCCCGAGGATAAGCCCAAAGGGGAAGATGATCGAGAGGCCGAGGCGATCCAGCACCTCGTCTCGTACGTCATCGAACTGGCCGAGGCGAATCCGAACAGTGACATCCGTGCCGTCATCGGTTGTCCTGCTCGAGCTTCGGCTGAGGATCGAGAAGCCCTGGTCGAGTCAGTAAGCGGCCTGGTCACGCACGCGATGGTGGCGTCGGAGCCATTCCTGGTCGCCTATGGCCTGGATCTGTTCAACAATGCCCTCATCATCGACATCGGTGCAGGCACACTTGATCTGTGCCGCATGCACGGAACCATTCCCGGTGAAGACGATCAGCGAACGCAGATCAAGGCCGGGAATTACGTCGATTCCCGTTTCCACATGCTGCTGCAGGAAAAGGTCCAGGACTCCCCCATCACACTCGAGATGGCCCGGAAGATCAAAGAGAAATACGCCTTTGTCTCTTCCAACAAAGAAATCATCGCCGCCGACTTCCAGGTGGATGGAAAACCCAAGACCTACGATGTGACCGACGAGTTGCGTGAAGCGTGTGAGAGTCTGTTGCCCGACATGATCACCAGCGTAAAAGAACTGATCGTCAGCTTTGATTCCGAGTTCCAGAATGAACTGCGTCAGAACATCGTTCTGGCCGGCGGTGGCAGTCAGATCCGCGGCCTGGCAGAAGAGTTTCGCTCGAACCTGACCGAGTTTGGTCCGTGTCGAGTCAGCGCCGTGGAAGATCCAGTCTATGCCGGGGCCCATGGCGCACTTCGCTTGGCCACCGACATGCCTGAGTCTGAATGGCGGCGCCACGCAATCCAGAAATGATGGCGTCCCCACGCCTGTCTTTCTTCCCCGATGATGCTCCCTTCGTCCTCCACCCCTTCGTGGCAGGATCCTGAGGAACTATGGGTATTTTTGCATTCCTGACATCATCACGTCTCAAAGCAGAACTCACCCGCCAGCGGGATGAGATCGCGCGTATGCACCAGATGCTGGATATGGAAGTCAGTCAGCGGCAGGAAGCCGAACGGCAGACGGAAGAACAGACGCTTCAGATGCAGGAGATGGAGTCGAAGTCCTCTTCCCTGGCCGAAGAGCTACAACAGAAAGAAACGGCGCTGGAAGAGGAGCGGCAACGGCTGCAGAAGAAGCTGGAGGAGGAAGGACGACAACTCCAGGAGGAAGCGGAACGCAAGATCCGCGACACGGAGGTTCGCATCACGACGTTGCGTCAGGAACTGGTCGAAAAACAGCGTCAGCGAGCCGAGGTGACGGACCAGAACTCCAAACTGGCAGAGAAGTCAGCCCAATTGGAGCAGAGGTTGAGCGAGATGGCGACGGCTGTGGAGCAGGGCGAAGAACGCGTGCAGGCGTTGGAGGATGAAAAACAGGAATTGCAGAAGGACCTTGATAAGATCATGGGGAATCTGACGCGCTGGTAGCTCAACCAACCGTCATTCCGACGCAGACGGATCGATTCATAGGTCTGCTTGCGCCCACGGCCCCGACGTGACACACTGTGTGCCGCGGGGGCCGTTTTTCTTATGTAGTCGATCCCACAACGAATGACCCAAGACGACTCTGCCTCATGACGATGACCCATCCCGAGCCCTACGGCGTATTGCTGATCAGCTTCAGCCGGCACAGCCATCAGCGAAACTTCGTCTCTCTCTATGCCGGTCATCCTCGAACACACATCGTCGCCATCGCCGACGACGATGCGACGATCGACGATGACCTGCGCCAACTGAATCGACTGTGGGCACAGCGGCTAGACGTTCCCTATGTGCCTTCTGTGAAGGATGCTCTGGCACGAGATGATGTAGACATCGTCAGTATCGGCCATGACATCGAGCGACGCAGCGATCTGGCCCAACAAGCCGCATGTGCAGGAAAACACCTGTGGATCGACAAGTTTCTCGGAGCGACGATCGATGAATGCGATGCCGTCGTAGAGGCCGTCGACGATGCCGGTATCACGGCGATCGTACCCAGTTACGCCTATGGCAGTCTGCTGCGCCAGGTTCGACCGATTCTGGAATCCGGTGCCCTTGGCGAACTTCTGGGGTGTCACGTTGATCTGCACTTCGCTAAAGGCAAGCCGCGTCCCGTGGGCGATCGACTCCCCTTTCTGCACGCTGATGAGGGAAAGTGGAAATATCCCGAACTGAAGCGCGAACTGTTGACCGTCGGCTCTTACAGTGTCGGCCTGCTGCAGTCCTGCCTGGGATCGGCAGCTCAGGTCCATGGCACAGGAGGCGGTTTCTTCTTCCCGGAACATGCCGATCGAGGCGCCGACGACTTCGCCTGCATCACCCTTGTGGACGAGGCGGGACACCTCGGGACTCTAAGCGCCGGCCGCGTTGGGCTAGGGTCAAACCCTGCGGGGGGGCCTTGTCGGGCTTGGCTGGTCGGCTCGGAAGCCACGGCGATGGTCGATGCCAAGCGTCCAGCCATCGAGTCCTATCTCATCGAGGACGTGCGTGCCCTCGCCCAACCACCTTCCTCAAATGACTGGATGGGATGGGCAACGGGTACGGCAGCGCTCCACCCCCCGGTCGACGACGATCCCGCGGGCCTTGCCACTGCTCTTGACGATTTGGTGCAATCTCTCGACCTGCAGACGCCACTGCAATATCAGGTTGCCGAGGCCAGAGACAATATGGAGATCCTGCTGGCCGGATATCAGTCTATTGCCACAGGACAAGAGATTGCCCTGCCTCTTGCCCGTCGAAAGAAGACACGATGACCACGATGGTGGTGGTCGCCTCGGCAGCTCAGGCAAAACACGTGCGTCATTTGCAGCGTGTTGCAGGCAACCTCACCGTGGTGTGGTGTTCGAAGCGAGGCAAGGTCGATGTTGATCACGCGGCCAGCATCGGTGACGCAATCACACCCGGTGTTGGACAGGCTCTATTCCTAGCACCCACTTCGACGCTGTCCGCAGATGTGGCCCGCTGCCGCCAGTCAGGTATCGATGTGCGAGTGGCAGGCCCCATCCCTGGCGACAGGGACATGGGTCTCAACGAGGCGGCAGCGCAACCGCTGTGGGGTGAGCCGTGGCGACATGACGGCCAATGGTGTCGGTTGCTTACAGCGAGAAGGCGTAGAGCCTTCGGTGTTGGCGTCTTCTATCGCCGCGTCAGTGGTGGCGGTTCCGGTGGTGCCCTGTCCACCTGGTGGGCCCTATGGCATGGGATGACAGAAAGCGCCCTGACCCTGGGTCAACCCTTTGAGCAGATCAGACTGAATGTGACACGAGTGGCCCCACGTCGGGGCTGGCATGCGACACTTCACATTCGATCCACAACCGGCAGCAGTGCTCTGGTCGGCGTCACACCTCAACCGGACGCAGACCTCGTCGATCGAATGCTTGTCGGTACGGGGGGGTCATTGACAACGCAGGCCACCGATACGGGTTCGGTCCTGATCCGACGCGACGCGACGATCCAACCAATCGATAGCGACGCCCACCCCCTGTCTGCATGGATCGATTCTGTGTGCCAGACCGGCCATGCGATGGATCCGCCTGTCCCGCCGGCAGAAGGGTTCGAAACACGTGCTCTCGGCCCCGACGACCTGCTCACCGCTCTGAGACGAGCGGGTCGTGACGGCAAGACGATAGATCTTCTATAGACGGCGGCGCGCTAGCGCGATCGCTGTCAGGTCGTATCCCCTGCCAACCCGCCTCACTCATCGAGCTGTGCTTCCGCCCGCTGTGCGTTCTACCTCCAGCGACCGCATCTGAACCGCGACCTGCTGGCGAACCTTGTTGGCGGCCTCGACCTTCACCTGCTCAAACCCGCGGATCTCCTCAGCCGCAGAGGCTAGCTCGACACACGCGTCCAGATTCGTCGGATCAAGCACCGAAACGAGTCGACGGACCACGTCGAGATACCAGTCGACCAACTCTCTCTCGACTCGCCGGCACGCCATACGACCGAAGGGGTCCAAGCGTCGGCCCCTGAGCCATCGCATCCGATACAACAGCGCCATTGGCCATCGGACCCACGCGCCGACGCGCATCTTGCCGATACCGAGCCAGCGCAACACGGGTGGGTGCAGAAAGCGTTCGATCCTGATCTTGCCGTCGAACTGATTCTTCATCTTCTGTTGCGCATCACCCCAGACCAGCAGGCGCGCGATCTCGTACTCGTCTTTGTAAGTCATCAACCGATGGAGCGACCGCCCCACGACGGCGGTCAGACCCTGGTGCTGATGATCGCTCTCGGCGGCTCTGACCATCTTGAGAGTGTCCACGTATTTGCGCGCCCAGGAGACATCCTGGTAGCTCACGAGATGACGAATGCAGCGGCTCACGAGCTGTGCATCCTGCTCATCGATGTTCAGGTCGGCTAGGGCCCTATCGTGAAGTTCCCGGGCTTCCCCCTGCTCCAGTGCCTGACGTTGTGCCTCTATCACATCGCCCGGCGTCGAGGTCAGTGGGCCGAGGGCCTCCTCCAACCGTTCTGGATCGGCCACGGCTAAGCGACCCCATCGGAAGGCCTGGATGTTGGCCTCGGTCTGTTTGCCATTCAGTTCGAGTCCAGCTTCGATCGCCTCGGCACTGATCGGCAATCCTCCGGACTGAAAGGTGGCCCCCAGCAGAATGACATTCGCAAACAGCGTATCACCAAACAGGCGTTCCGCCATCCAGTAGGTGTCTAGAAAGACGCCCTCTTCGCTTCGCGTACAGGCGTCGATGATGTCACGCAGTGCATCAGGTTCGGGAAAGGAAGCCTCAGGATGTCGGTTCTGCTCCGCCGTCGGAATCCGCGTGGTGCTGACGACGGCGACACTGCGTTCGACATCGGCATAACGAAGATTGCCCGGTTCGGCAGCACGGAACAGATCAAAACCCAGATACAGGTCGGCCGCGCCAGGTACCAGACGGTGGAAGACCGGCTGATGGGTCCGGCTGAACTGGATGGGTGCCTCCACGGGCCCGCCCTTCTGCGCCAGTCCCGTGTTATTGGCCAGATACACGTGCAGACCGTCGAGCATCGCCGCATAGGCCAGTACATGGGAGATCGTCACAACACCCGTACCACCACGGCCCACAGAATACAGTGTGTAGATCTCGCGCTCCTGGAACCACGATCGGGAGCGGGGTGATGGAAGCGCTTCGTCGAGCAGCTCAGCAGGCAAATGCCGGCGAAGCGTCGTGCCTTTCGCAGGCACCACACGGGCGAATGACGGACACTCGCCGTCGACGCAGAGGCCATCCTGGTCGCAGGAGGATTGGCGAATCTGCGTCTTGTCACCAAAGGGTGTCGGAACTCGATACAGGGCCGCACAGCCCTCGGATTGGCGGTAACAATCGCCACATCCCTCGCAGATCTCCTCGTCGATGAACACGTGTTGGGAGGGTGTGATCCCATGCCGACGATTCCGTCGCCCCTTCTCGGTGGCGCATTCCTTGTCGAGGATGAGGGCCGTGGTCCCCGAAAGCTGCTTGAAGTCCGAAAGGGCCTGAGGGTGTTCGTCCAACGAGTAGTTGTGAACGTTTGAGGCACGTCCACGGTAGGGCGTCTCCCCCACGACACCGACCCGTCCCACGCCCAGGGACAACAGTTCTTCCACGACCTCCGAGACACTCCGCTGCCCTCCGGGCTGCTGCCCTCCGGTCAGGGCCACCGCGCCATTGTAGAGGAGCAGGAAGGTGATGTTTACGCCTCCCTGTACGCAGCTCTGGATCGCCCCCCGTCCACTGTGGAAGTAGCTGCCATCCCCCAAATACTGATAGATGTGGCGGTTGCCGTTGAATGGAGCCGTGCCCGAGTAGATCGAGCCCCCCGCTCCCATGGTGGGGATGTATCGAACGCCGTGATCGTAGGCACCGATCGCTCGGATCGAACTACAGCCGATGGCGCCCCCGGGTTTCTCACCCTGCAGGTCGCGGAAGGTGTTGTAGGGACATCCTCCACACGACATGGGCGTTACACGCGGAACGGGTCCAAAACTTCTGTCTTCGATCTGGTCCAATCGCGCTAGCGCCGCCGAGGCATTCACCCCTGTCCTAAGCCGGGTCGCCAGACGCTGGGCCAGGATCTCCGGATCCACCTCGCCATAGGACGGGATCAGCGGAGCCCCCGATTCGTCCCGTTCGCCGTAGACGGCGCGTACACCGTCCACGCCGAGCAGCGCCGCCTTGACACCCTCTTCGATGAAGGGTCCCGGTTCCTCCACGACGTATATCGTCTCCAGCCCGTGATCCGTCGCGAAAGATCGGATCGCCTGTCGATCCAAGGGCCAACTGACGCGCAACTGCAACGTCGGCACACGGACGTCCAGCAGGGCCAGGGCCTGCTCCACATCGGTGAAGCTCTTCCCGCTGGTGATGATTCCTGTCGGACCGCCCGTGTCCGACCAGTGCACGCGATTCAGATTGTTCCCCCGCACATACGCTTCCACCAGGGGCACCTTCGTCTCGACCAATTCCTGCTGCATCGGTAGTGCGCCCAGGGCCATGACGATCGGGTGAAAACGCTTGTTGTAGGGTTCAGGGAGCCGCGGCTGGACCTTCGTCGTCGTCAGGTCCAGGGTGCTGCCACCGTCGCAGACGGGCGTGACCAGTTTCATGGCCGTCACCACGCCGAGCCAGCGACTCAGGTGAATGGCATGCAACCCCAACTCGATGATCTCACTGACAGAAGAGGGATAGAAGATGGGAACGAAACTGGAACGCAGCGCCCAGTCACTGGTGCCAGGCGAAACCGATGACTTCGATCGATGGTCCTCACCACACAGAAGAACCATCGATCCCCGCCTGCCCGTGCCGGCTAGGTTTGCGAGCCACGTTTCGTCAGGAATCCACTGCGTTCCGTGTGCCTTGCCATACCAGAAGGCGTCCACGTCTCCGCTGTCCGCATACTGACTTCCCAGGATGGCGGAGGCCGCCGTTTTCTCGTTGATCCCGAACTCGTGTATCGTGCGGGCACGCTCGTTCAGCATCTCAAGTTGCCCCACCACCTCCAGGTCGAATCCACCCAGTGGCGATCCTTCATACCCGGTGATGAAGGTCTGATTCACTGACTCCGCATGCGTTTGGTCGTATCGCTGCTTGTCGACGATCAGACGTACGAGGGCCTGCATTCCAGTGAGGAACACGGATCCGTCCTCACGGGCGTATCTGTCGGTCCAGGCGACCGATTCCATCAAGCGTACCAGCTCTATGTTGTGGTTTTTACTACGGTTGTCAAGAGTATATGAGTGGCTATCTCAACCTGCAAGGTGGGTTGCCTGTCCAGATCGAGCAGGATATGTTGCCCTGTTTTGATGAGGCTTCACGGTACGAACTCGTGAAGGAACCTTTCCAGGCGAAGGATGATGCAACGATTCACGATGTCACAAAGACTCACTCTCTCCATCACGCTGTTGGTGATCTGCATTGTGCCGGCGGCGGGCGACCAGACCGAGCAGGACAACCTTCGATTCGCCTTCGTGACCCACGGAGGGCCTGGCAATCCTTTCTGGAATGTGGTGATCCAGGGAATGGACGATGCAGCCCAACGATACGATGTGGAGGCTCAGTGGTTGAGCAACCCGACCTTCTCGATCGAAGACATGGCGGATTTTCTCGACGATGCCATCGCGGCTCGCATCGATGGTCTGGCCATCACGTGTCCAGATCCGGATGCCATTCGAGAGAATGTAGAGCGCGCCCGACAGGCGGGCATTCCCGTGATCGTTCTCAATACAGCCGATCCCCATGCAGGCAGCGATCACGCACTGCCCACCCTGTTCTATATCGGCGCCAGTGAATACCTCAGCGGACAGGCCAATGGTCGTGCCATTCTCGAAGCAGCCGCCCAACGCGGCATCGACTTGCAGCGGGCCCTCTGCCCGATTCAAGAAATCGGACACAGTGGGCTTGAGGCTCGATTTGCTGGGTTTCAGAGTGTTCTTGCCGAAGCCGGAGTTCAGGTCGACGGGCTCACCATCTCCAACAATGTGGAGGCCTCTTCAGGATTGCTTGCCGACTACTTCCTTGCCCATCCTGACTGCCGAGCGATCGCCACCCTCGGCCCGTTGCCGGCGGATGCCTTGTATCTCTACATGGAAGACGAGGCATTGGCTGTCGGCGACTTGCTGCATGTCACCCACGACACCAGCGGCGCAATATTCGACCGAATCCGCACGGGATACACACTGCAGGCCATTGATCAGCAGCCCTATCTTCAGGGATACCTCAGCGTCATGTTTCTCTATCTACACAAGCGGTTTGGTCTTTCACTCGCCTCCGATGCGCTGACGGGCCCCTTCGTCATCGACGCGACCAATGTAGACACGATCGCCGACCTGGTGGCTCAAGGGTTTCGATAGACGCCTCATGGCCAACCCCATTTCGCAGCGTCTGGCTCGACACCCCGAGGCCGGCGCCTTTGTCGGCTTCATTGCGGTTTTTCTCTTCTTTGCCGCCCTGACACCGGACACCTTTCTCAGTGGGCGCTCGGCCGCTTCTGTGCTGACCAGTCAAGCGATTCCCGGCATCGTGGCCCTGGGCGTGGCGCTACTGATGATCTCCGGTGAATTCGATCTGTCCGTGGGTTCGATACTCGGTGTGGCAAGCCTCGTCTTCCTTGAGTTGGCCACACACGAAGTCTCGCCTCTGGCAGCGGCCTCAGCAGGTGTGGCGGCGGGATGTTTCATGGGGCTCATCAATGGGCTCCTGCTGGTATGGACTCGAATCCCCTCCTTCATCATCACCCTGGGAACCCTCCTGGTTTTTCGGGCGATCTGTCTGACGGCGATCTCCGGGGGGCGCATCGTGCGCTGGAGTGACGTGTCACGGACGGATCCAGTCGTTCTCGTCCCAGGTCTTGTTACGCTCGCCCTGTGCATCGCCGTCGCCGTCGTGCTGCTCTGGACGGCACGTGACCTGGGGCGGTATCGGCCTCAGAACCGATTCACATTGGGTCTGTCCCGGTTGGGGGCCGGGGGCTGTCTACTGGCCGCTGTCGCGGTGCTCGGTTGGAGCCTCGGTGCAGACATCTTCGAGCCCTGGGTGATCGACCTGTTCGGTGTCCTCAACGGCCGCATCGATATCGGCGCCGCAGCAGGGAATTTTCGCATGTCCATCATCTGGTGGCTGGTGCTTGCTGCGCTGTTCCATCTGTTGCTGACCCGCACCCGTTTCGGCAATGCGGTCTTCGCCACCGGAGGACATGGTGAGGCGGCCCGGGCCCAGGGGGTCGACGTGGATCGCACGCGCGTGATCAGTTTCGTCATCTGCGGTGGCCTGGCGGCGCTGGCGGGTGTGCTCCAGGTGTGTCGCCTCAAATCTGTAGACCCCCTGCGGGGAGAGGGTCTCGAACTCGAGGTCATCGCTGCTGTCGTTATCGGTGGCACCCTGCTCAAGGGCGGATATGGGAGCATCATCGGTGCGGTGGTCGGCACGGCGCTCACGGGCATGCTGCGCACCGGCCTCGTACTCAGCGGTGTGCCCTCCAATGCATTTCGAGGTGCCATTGGTGCGCTCGTCATCATCGCCGTCATCATCAACACCCTCGTCCGACGACAGCGATGAACCCGGCCCTCAAGAACGATTCTCCGGCGCCACTGGTGCAGTTACAGGACATCGACGTCGGATTTGGTCACATCCGTGCCCTGGAAGGCGCCTGTCTCGAACTACATGCGGGTGAGGTCGTAGCACTTCTCGGCGACAATGGGGCGGGAAAATCGACGCTGATCAAGGTTCTCACCGGGCTGGTGCGACCGCAGGCGGGCGATATCCGAGTGAACGGCGAATCTCTCACGCTGGCGTCGCCCTCCCAGGCCCGAAAACAGGGAATCGAAGCCGTCTATCAGGACCTGGCCCTGGTTCCGTTGATGAGTATTGCGCGGAACTTCTTCCTCGGCCGTGAACTCACCCGGTCGGTGGGACCCGTTCGTCTCCTCGATGAGGAAGAAATGGATCGGCAGGCGTCGCGAGCGCTTGTCCAGATCGGCATCCAGGTACGCGACACGTCAGAGCCGGTAGAAGGACTCTCCGGTGGCGAGCGTCAGTCCATCGCCATCGGCCGTGCCGTGCACTTTGGTTCGAAGGTGCTCATTCTCGATGAACCCACCTCTGCCCTGTCGATCGGAGAGACGGAAAAGGTCTTGCAATATGTCGAGGCCGCTCGTGCGAGAGGTCTGGGTGTCATTCTGATCACGCACAATCTCGACCACGTGTACAAAGTCAGCGATCGCCTCGTGATCCTGTCTCAGGGCAAAACGATCGCCAATCTGCCCGTGGAGCAGATCGAACATGAAGAAGCGGCACGACTGATCATGAGCGGCGCTGGGCGGAAGACACCTTCCGAGCGAGAATGACGCTTACGGTCACCGCTGAGGCCCGCCGCACCGAGTTGACGGCGCACGATGGAGGAGGGAAACTTGATGAACCCACGACCCACCCGCCGGCAGGCGCGTTCCACACCCTCATTTTGAGCGACAGACCATGGCCGAAACGATTGACGAATTGACGATTCAGTGTGAAGAAGACGGACAGGTCCTGCGCAAGCAGTTGGACAAGGACGTACTGAGCAAGGGCTCGTGGACGACGATCATGTTTCTGTATCAGGACCTGGACCGAAAGAGTGGAGACTACGGGCCTCAGAAGGTGTCAATCCGGCGATACCAGAAACGGGATGGCACGTGTCTGCAGCGTTCGAAGTTCGAGATCTCCAGTCCGGCCCAAGCGCGAGCCGTGCGAGACCGCATCGACGCGTGGCTCGACGACGACGACGCGTAGGCAGCCATATGACCACAAACAACGTCCCCACCTATCGCGCCGTCCTGATCGGGCTGGGAGGTATCGGTGGAATGCGGGCCGCCACAGCCGCCGGTAGCGCCGAGACCTATGGGCCTATGCCCCAATCCCACGCCGAGGCCTACCAACGCCACCCACAGGCGAATCTGACGGCGGTCTGCGACCTGCGGCCTGAAGCACTGGAACAATTCCGCGAGAACTGGAAGGATGTCTGGCCCGACCTGCGGACCTACACTGACGCAAAACAGATGTTGGCGGAGGAGTCGCCCGACCTGGTCAGTGTCGTCACCTCCGATCACGCGCACGCCAATCTTGTCGTCGACGCAGCGCAGACAGAGAGTGTCCGCGCCATCCTCTGCGAGAAACCGATTGCCACGACGCTGGCCGACGCCGACCGGATGATCGAGGCTACCGCAGAAGCGGGTGTTCTACTGTCGATCGAGCACACGCGCCGCTGGGACGCTCAACACAGCGAAGCGAAACGCCTGTTGGCCTCTGGTGAGTTGGGGCCGGTCCGAACCATCCATGCAGAATTGTATTCGCAACGTGCCATGCTGTTCCGCAATGGCACCCATCAGATCGATCTGATCAACTATTTCGCCGATGGCGATCCGGCCTGGGTTGTGGCAGAACTGGAAGAGGGATTCGATCACTACACCGAGTATCAGGGTGATGGGGGCAAGGATCCCGATTCTGAGCCGTATGCGAGCGCCTATATCCGCTACGACAATGGTGTTCGCGCGTTCTACAACACCTACAAGACAGATTTCCCTGGCTCGCAGATCGTCGTCACGTGCGAGGCAGGTAGACTGGAAATGTCCGATCGCCATGGGCGCGTGATTCGTGGCGCCTCCCATTTCGAGTGGTCTTCCACAGACCTGGTCGCTGGCAGTCTGATGTATGAACGAATTGTGGGCGCCTTGCACGAACTGATCCACACACTCGAACACGGCGGCACGCTGGTATCAGATGGCGCCGAAGGGCGCAAGACCTTGGAAGTCATCCTCGCCATCATGGCCAGTCACGAAGCCGGCAACAGTCGCGTCGACCTTCCACTGGCTCCATAGGTCACACCAGCCCGGTCACAGCAGGATGACGAACCTGAGACCCCGAAATCCAACACGTGCCATTCGAATCGGTGACGTCGTGATCGGTGATGGACAACGCATTGCCGTACAAAGCATGGCGGCCACCAAGACGCAGGACGTGGAAGCCACTATCCGCCAGGTCAAACTTCTCGAAGCCGCCGGTGCCGACCTGATTCGGATCGCCGTCGACAGTCGCAAGGACACCGAAGCCCTGGCCAAGGTTGCCGAACACGCGACACGCCCCCTGAGCATCGACCTGCAGGAGAACTACCGCCTCGCCGAGGTCGTGGCACCGTGGGTGGCGAAGCTTCGCTACAACCCGGGTCATCTCTATCACCACGAACGGGAGCGGCCCATTCGTGACAAAGTCGCCTACCTGGCTGACACGGCGACCCAACACGACTGTGCCATGCGCATCGGTGTCAATTGCGGATCCGTCGACCCCGACAAGGTGAATCAATTTCCCCCAGACGACTCCATTTCGCCCATGCTGGCCTCCGCCCTCGAACATTGCGAAATGCTTGATGAGTTGGGTTTCCATCGATACTGCGTTTCACTGAAGGATTCAGACCCGAATAAGGTGATCGAAGCCAACCGACGGTTCGCCGCAGAACGACCCGACATTCCCCTCCACCTGGGCGTGACAGAGGCCGGCATGCCACCCGACGGGGTCATCAAGACGCGGATCGCCTTCGAGCAACTCCTCGCCGCGGGTATTGGCGACACGATTCGTGTCTCGCTGACCCTGCCCTTTGATGACAAGGGCGACGAGATCACTGCCGGACGTCAGATTCTGGATGACATCGAAGCTGGACGATTTCGTTCGGTGCCCGAGTATCGCCCAGAGGGCATCAACATCATCTCCTGCCCCTCGTGCTCCAGGGTGGAGAATGAGGCATTCATCGAATTGGCACATCAGGTCCGCGATGTGACCGACTATGCCAAAGCCCACGCCATCACCATTGCCGTTATGGGCTGTCGGGTGAATGGACCGGGGGAGACCGATGATGCCGATCTGGGTATGTGGTGTGCCCCGACATTCGTCAATCTCAAGCGCGGCCCCGAACTCATCGGCCAGTTCGGCTACGACGAGGTTCTCGATGTGCTGAAGCAGGAGGTGGACAGACTCATCGCCGCGTCGCCCTGATCTGCGGCGCCCGTGGGTGGTTTCCTGAAATAGTGATCAGGTATCTACGGGCCCACGGTGCCTGATACTTCGATCATATCCCCCACGTCTGAGCCAGTTCCCTGCCCAATGCGACCCTGCCCTCCTCAGACATGTCCACCCTTGGCGGCCTGACACGGCCACCTGTCAAACCAACCAGATCGAGACCGGCTTTGATGGTGGCGTCGCCGAAGCGATTGCGCAGCCGCTCCAAAGGCGCCAGGCGTCGCTGTAAGGCAATCATCGAAGGCCAGTCTCCCTTGCGGGCCAGTTGCTCCAGTTCTAGCTCGGCCTGGGGAAGGAAGTTGATGAAGCCTGCCGTGAAGCCTTCTATGCCGGCCTGATAGCGAAGGTGCAGGACACCTGGATCGTGTCGCTTGTTGCCGATCCAGACGAAGCGATCACCCATCCGCTGAATCGCCTGGAACAGAGGGTGGTCGTTGAAACACGGATCCTTCACGCCGATCACAGCACCGACGTCGCCGAGGCGTTCGAAGAAGTCAGCTGACCAGCCCTGCGTGTTGTAGGGCAGCAGTCGCAGCCCCGGCACACGTTCACCGATCAGCGACAGATGATCGATGATCCCTTCCGCGTCATCGGGTATGCCATGCCGCTGGTAGGGAGCCATGGCGAGGCAGACGCGGGCTCCCATCTCCTGATAGCGCAGGGCCATCTCCACCGCCGCCCCACTGTTGCCGGGAAGGGTCGGTGTCACGAGCGCACGCTCACCGAGCGTAGCCAGGGCGATGCGCGTGATCTGTTCCAACTCGGGGTTCGTCAGAGCGTCGATCTCGCCGGTTCCGCCACCGACATTGATCACGCGCCCGCCAGCCGCCACGAGAAACTCGAGATTTGCGGCGAATCCCTCTTCGTCGACCTTCAGTACATCGTCCGCGCTGAAGGGCGTGACGGCGTAGGCATGTACCGTCTTGAGTTGCTCTCTCAGGTCAGAATCACTCACCACTGGATCCCCTTCGCACGGGTCAGATGGATTGCTTCTTCCGCAGTGTTGGCCATTTGTCTACGTTGTCCCTCTTGAATGCTCTCAACCGTTGCCGTAGTTGCGCATTATAGACCACCCCCGAGAAGCGGGCAAAGAAAGGCACATATACGTGATCACTGGTGAAGTACGCTTATGGAAACTCACGCGCAGGCAGGTGCGCGAACGCCTTGCCGCCGGTCAGATGAAGGCAGCGATCCTGCCGACGGGTAGCACGGAGCAACACAACGAACACCTGGCCATGGAGCACGACACGGTGAGCGCCCTGGTCGTGGCAGAACAAGCCGCCCTGTCTTTGTTCCCCGATGTCGTGGTCGCAACACCGATGCCCGTCGGCATCAGCGAACACTGGATGGAGTGGAAAGGCACACTGAGTCTGCGGCCGGACACTTTCTTCTCCGTGGCCTTCGATACCTGCGAAAGTCTGAAACGCCACGGTGTCGAACACATCTTCATCTGTAACGGTCACGCAGGAAATGGGCCACTGCGCAATGAGGTCGCGGGCTTCCGCGAGAAACTGGGTATCGATATTCGTTTCCATTCCTACTGGGAAGCGTATTCGAAGGAGTTCGTCGCCGAACACCTTGAGTCGAATGACTGTCCCGCACACGCGGCAGAGTTTGAAACCTCTATGGCCCTGGCTGCCTTTCCTGAGAATGCCCATTGGGATGGTGTCGACTACGATGCACAGACCTTCGACATCCAGAACGAGAACTACCGGGACAAGGATGCCCCCTATCACTACGCAGCCCGAGATCTGGCCACGCCAGGCAAGGGACGGATCATGATCGACGAGGCCGCCAACTGGGTCGCAGGTCAGGTTCGCGGAATGCTTGACGGCAAGGGGTCTTGAACACAATGGACAATGTGATTCGGCAGGCGCTGGAGCATGGCAAACCCAGCGTGGGAACGTGGCTCAATCTGGGGTCACCTCTGGTGGCTGAAACCCTCGCCGTTGCCGGTTTCTCCTGGCTGTGCATCGACGCTGAGCACACGGCCTACGATCTGGGCGAAATTGCCCACTGTTTGCGTGCGATCGAAGCCAGAGGCGCTCTTCCCCTGGTGCGAGCGTGGGACCACGAACCGACCACCATCGGCCGCCTTCTCGACGCGGGGGCCAGGGGCATTGTGTTTCCCCATGTGAGCACGCCCGAGCAGGCTGAGGCCATCGCCTCGGCCATGCGTTATCCACCCCGCGGTAGCCGATCGGTGGGTACGGGACGGTGCAGCCTGCTCGATCCAAACTATCGTCAACTGGCCAACGACGATGTTCTGTGCATTCCTCAGATCGAGGATCTCGAGGGCATCGGGAATGCGGAAGCCATCGCCGCCATTGACGGTGTGGACATCGGTTTTCTCGGTCCGGGCGATCTGGCCATGTCCATGGGGGTCGAGACAGGAAGCGAACCCCATGAGGCGGCACTTCAGGCCTTCCGGCAAGGGTGCGAACGTGCAGGAACACCCAGCGGGATTCCTACTGCCGATGGCCCGACGACAACCCGCCGCATCCAGGAGGGCTTCCTCTTCATCGATCTGACCAACGACATGCGACTGCTGCAGGAAGGGGCGCGAGTGGCTCTCTCTCAGATCGATGCCTGAGAAGGCGGTGTGAGGTGACGCAGATCCTGAACTTCGGCTCCCTCAATCTCGACCATGTCTACACGATGCCCACCATCGTCCGTCCGGGGCAGACCCTGCCCTCGACCAGGTATGAGATCTTCGCGGGTGGCAAGGGTGCCAATCAATCGGTCGCGCTTGCCCGGGCAGGGGCCCGGGTCCGGCACGCCGGACGCGTCGGCGAAGACGGCCGGCAGATGGTGGACGCCCTATCCCAGATGGGTGTCGACACCCGTTGGATCGTCGTCGATTCGGATCTGCCCACGGGTCATGCAATCATCCAGGTGGAGGAAACGGGCGGCGAGAACGCGATTCTGCTGTTTCCTGGTGCAAATCACGCCATCGATGACGAACAGATCTCGACGACACTTAGGGAAGCGGAACAGGGCACTATATTATTGCTCCAAAATGAGATAAGCCGAAGAATCTCACTACTATCCGAGGCCAAAGATCGAGGATTGTTCGTCGTTTTCAACCCGGCCCCCTTTACACCGGACATTGCGGCAACCGATCTGGAGTGTGTGGATCTTCTCATCGTCAATGAGACCGAAGCGGCGTCCATCTGCGGCGCGTCGGCGAAACTCGACCGGCACCAGGCCAACGCTCACAACCACGCCGAGACAGATCCCGAGGGGGTGCCGGAAAAGACACTCGCTCGACTGAAGGAACACGTCCCCCAGCAGACTCAACGATTGCTGACCCTTGGAGCCAAGGGGGCGATCTTCGAGGCGCCCGGGCAGCCATCAATCCGGATTCCGGCCGAGGATGCCGGCGAGGTGGTCGACACCACGGCCGCTGGAGACACGTTCGTCGGGTTCTATCTGGCAGAAGTGGCCCGTTCTGGGATCACCCACTCTGGGATCAGGCGTTCTGAAACCGACGAGCAGGCGTTGCGAATGGCCAGTGCCGCCGCCGCCCTTTGCGTGACAATCGTCGGCGCTCAGCATTCGATCCCCACGCGGCCCCGGGTCGAGGAGTTCATGGCCACGAGAGATGCATGACCTAACTCATTGCTACTGAGGCACTTCTATGAAAATTTCGAGTCTATATGTCACGCCGATTGAACGTCGGGGGTTGATCGTTCAGATCCACACGGATGAAGGCTTGACCGGCATCGGTGCGCCTATGAACTACGAGCATGGACGGACCGTAGAGCGAGCGATCCTCGATATGTCCGACTATCTGGTGGGCAAAGACCCGCGTCAGATTGAAGACCACTGGCAGGTCATCTTCCGCTCGAGCTACAGCCGCCAGATGCCGATCCTGCTGGCAGCGCTCAGCGGCATCGACATGGCCTGTCTCGATATCCTCGGGCAATCCCTCGGGGCCCCGATCTGGCGCCTGCTCGGGGGGTCGGTTCGCGACAAGATTCGCGTGTATTCCTCGACAGGTGGCCCAGAGCCAGAGAAGTACGCCGAGGGTGCGCTGCGGGCTGTGGAAAAGGGATTCACGGCGGTGAAGATGTGCCCCTTCCCCGAACCGGTGCGCTATATCGACACACCCGCCATGGTGGACAAGACGGTTCGACGAGTTGCAGCAGTGCGGGAGGCGGTTGGGCAGGAAGTAGATGTAGCCCTCGATTTCCACCGGGCCGTGAGTCCCGCCATGGCTCGCATGGTCTTGCCCGAGTTGGAGCCTTTGAGACCGATGTTTGTGGAGGAGCCCACCCATCCGGAGAATGTGGATGCCCTGCTGGACATCGCCCAGTCCACGTCGATCCCCATTGCCACCGGCGAACGGAATACAACGCGATGGGGATTCCGGGAGATCTGTGAGAAACGAGCAGCTGCCGTGCTACAGCCGGATATCCGCCACTGTGGCGGCATCCTTGAGATACGGAAGATCGCCTCTCTCGCCGAGATCCACTACCTGTCGCTGGCACCTCATTCCGCCTCAGACCCGCTCGGCGTGGTCGCCTCCGTCCATGCCATGGCGGGGGTCCCGAATTTCCTGATCCAGGAGTTTGGAGGTGGCGATGGAAACGAGCTGTTTGAGGAGCCCCTCGCCTTCAAGGATGGATTCGTGGAGTTGCCCACCGAGCCTGGCATGGGCGTGAAAATCGATGGCGAAAAGCTGAAGGCTCTGAAGATGGACGATTGGCGTCTGCGACCAGCTCGCCGTCACCCTGAAGACGACTCGGTCAACGACATATAGTGATCTATAGGTTGACCGAAGTTTCGACTCGGTCAACGACATATAGGAGATCTTGATTGACGATTTGGTGGACCTCATGGTATCATGAATTCACAACGTTCAGCGCCCCAATCACTTGCGGCGCATGCTCTTGTGCCACGCATCCTGTCGCCATCGCTCCATCTCTCTAATCGACAGTTCGAGTCGTCCGTCTCCTAACCATCGACAGGCCTTACCGGTGAACGAAGGCTCTCTCAAGGAAATCCTGCCGCTGCTGCGGCCCCGGTCGGCCGAGCCGACCCTGTTCACGACGACGGTGTGGTATCTGCTGTGGATCGGGTTGGCCATCCTCGTCAGCCTGTATGTGTACCGACTCTATCGCCAGCGGAAAAGGCGGCATGCCGAGTTTCTTGCCGTGTGCCAGGAGGCCGGCATCAGCGAGGGGCAGACCCGGCTTCTTAAACGAATCACCCGTGCTCGGAAACTCAAGCAGCCCGAGCGTCTGATCTCCTCGGCTCACACCTTCGAACGCCAGGTGGGTGCCTATGCGCAGGATCTGGTGCATCGCCATCCACGGCACAAGCGTCTGCGACAGATCGCCCGCCTGCGCGAGGATCTGGGGTTTGACCAGTTACCCACCGATCAGGCACTGATCTCCACGCGACAGATCGATCGCGGCCAGACGGTGATGATCAGCGACTATGACGAAACGACGCATGAGGAGATTCTCGTCCCCTGGCTCGTTCTGGAGCGGGACGAAACCGTGATGGAATTGTCCCCTCTTCTTCGCCGGGGCACAGAAGGCCATCAGATCCGTCGTGGTGAGCAAATCGACGTACGATTCTGGCGTGAGGGGGATACGGAGTATCACTTCCATACGCTCGTGGCGTCCGTGGATGGCGGGAATCTGACCGTCCCTCATGCCATCAGGATCGAGCGGATGCAGAATCGGGACTTCTATCGGATCCACGTCGACTTCCCCATCGACCTGTATGGTCTGCATCAGACGCAGGTTGAAGACGACGCGGCAGCGATCGCACTGCTCGACGAAGATGCAGAAGCCACTCAGGAAACGCCGGCACCGGAGCCCGAGGACGCAGCTGAGGCTGATGATGACACGGATTCGACTCAGATCCCTGCGCAGGCGCCCCGGCTGCACGGCCGGGTCGAGAATCTGTCAGCGGGCGGACTGGCTCTCACCATCCTCGCCGGGAGTCTGCCGCCGGGAAGTGTGACCGAGGAGGATGGCGAGGCGGAGTGGCTCTGGATGGTCGACCCCGCCTTCGAGGACGAGTTCCCCCTCGCCGGTGTCGCGTGTCGCGCTGTCAGCACGGAGGCGGTGCTCGGGGGACAACAACTGGTGAAGATGCAGTTCGAGGCCCTGCCGTTGACGGTTGAGAAAGAGATCGTGCAGCGGGTGTACCAGCACCAGTTGGACACTGCGGGCGGCGCACCCGCCCCGATGCGCCCGCGCGACGAAGAGCCTGACAACGCTGCAGTGACAGCAGAATCCGACACAGACGATGCCGCTGCCCAGGGCGATCCTGGCGATCTACCCGATCCGCCGGCCGCAGGCTGAGTAGCCGTCAGTTGCCCTCTGACCGCGCGCCTCTGGCGCTCATGTCGTGATCTAAATCGGCATATACGACAGATCAAAGACACGTTCCACGAACCATCCAACCCCAAACAGCAGAATCACGGCCGAGGCGACCTGCACCAGTCGCTGTTGATGCCCATGTTTTGCCGCCCACAAAATTCCCGGCAGAAGAATCGCCACGATGACGACCTGGCCGATCTCGACGCCCACGTTGAAGGCCAGCAGACTGGGCACCAATCCCTGCGATGGCAATCCGAGATCACGAAGAACGTTCGCGAAACCGAAGCCATGCACGAAACCGAAGGCGAATGTCAACATCCATCGGTGGGAGGCGCCGCGGATCCAGAAATTCTCGAGGGCCACGTAGGCGATACTCAGGGCGATCCCTGCCTCGACCCATCGCGTCGGTAAAGAAACGATCTCAAGGGCCGCCAGGATCAGCGTAATACTGTGAGCCACGGTGAAGGCGGAGACGATCTTCACCAAGGGCCCCAGGCGCGAGCCGATCACGATGAGGGCCGCCAGAAACATGATGTGGTCGTAGCCGATGAAGATGTGTTCGACACCAAGCCAGACGAAATGCATGACCTGGGCGAGCAGGTCGACCTCTTCCCGCAGCTGAAATCGGCCGACCGGGGATGAAGCGGACAATACAGCCAGCAACTCCGGTTGATCACTCGCCACAAAGACACGAACCAGATTCTTGTGCTCATCCAGCAGAGGGGCCTGCAAGAATTTCTCGAGATCCAGCACGAGAGTGGCTGGTGGTTCGTCGGCCAGCGGCACGTCATACACGATGCGCAGGAACAAGTTCCCATCTACGTCGACCTCTGGCGCCGCGCTCAGCATTTCTGGTGTGTGTGGCTCACCGTCGACCTCTGTCGACAACCGGTCCTGCAGCTTCAATGCCATCGCTTCCCCGCCACCCCGCACCTCATCCCGATACAACAGCCCATCCCCGTTGACGTCGATCTGCGGATCCAGACGAATCAGGTCTGCCTCATCGATGGACAGAATCAGCCGAACACTGTCGCTTCTGACGGAAACGACGGAGTAGGACGTATTGATCTCGTGTGCCGCGCCCGGTCGTGCGTGGATGAGGAGGATGGCTGCCAACCCAAACCATCGACCAAGCGATATCCCAGACGATTGTCTGAGATGATGGACGGGAGAGACACAGCGGTGCCACGGAGACATCGTTTTCATTGCGCATCCTCTATGAGTGGAACCTGGCGCCACAGACGAAAGCTGTGGACGGCAGTTTTCAGTCGATGACGGAGCCAATCACCTCAGCCATGTGAGCCGTATCATCATCGCTGGCAAAAACGTCGCGAACCCGGTGCTGGCTATCGAGCAGATAAATTCGGGACGAATGGTCGATCGTGCCCTCGCTCGTTCTTTGCAGACCCGCGGCGAAAGCGCGTGCGATCGGGGGAATCCGGGACGGGTCCTCGGAGGTCAACCCGATAAACCTAAAATCGTACGATGCACCGTATTGTGCCAAACGTTCTGGCGTATCGCGGCGCGGATCGACACTCACAAACAGCACGGAGACCTTGTCAGCAGGCACGTCCTTCATCAACGACGCCAGTCTGGACATGGTCAGCGGGCAGGCATCAGGACAGGACGTGAACCCGAAGAACAGGAGGGAAACCCCCTCGTGTTCGCTCAGTCGAAACGGCCGCCCCCGGTGATCGGTGAGTTCGAAATCGGCGCCGAGATGGCTGTAGATCTCACCATCATCAGAATCGCGCTCGGCATGACCGCAGGAGGAAAGGGTCACCAACAGGGCGGCCATACAGCTGACGCAGAACCTACTCATGGGGTGCCTCGGCCAGGGACACGATGAACACCGCCAGTGCACGACGGTCCGTTTCTGAGAGATGTCCGTAACCCGGCATGGCCCCGCGACCTCCTGCGCCCGTACGAATCGCCTCGGCAACGGCGTCCACCGTGTGGCCGAGGGCGAACTGGTCGGACTTGGAAAAGTCTCTTGGCGGTGGATCCAGAGAGCGCGCCATCCGGCCGTCACCGAGGCCACCCTCTCCATGACACAAGGCACACCCGTGGTCGCGATACAGCTTCTTCCCCACGTCGACGGAATCCACCGGTTCAGCAGGCTCGTCAGAGGCCTGCTCACAGGCGCCCAGGACAACGACCAGGGTCAGTAGGCCGGCAAGGCACGGCCGGAGAGGGCGCTGCACGTCAGATCTTCATCCCGTCAGCGATCACACCATCTTTCGGGATCACCACGATCCCCTCCCGGATATAGTACCCCTCGCCGTCGGCTTCCACGACTCCATCGGTATTGCTGATAACGACGTTCTCGCCAATTCGCGCATTCTTGTCGATGATCGCCCACTGAATGACACTGCCCGCCCCGATTCCGACGGACGGCAGATGCATGGCTGCATCTCGCTCCTTGTCCGCTGGGGTCTGGTAGTAGTCGGCCCCCATCACGATAGACTGCGAAACCGTCGCGCCTGCGCCGATGACGGAACGCACGCCGATGACGGAATCTTCGATGGATGCGTCCTCGAAGATGCATCCCTCGGCGACGATGCCCCGACTGACTCGGCAACCGTGCATCTTCGTGGCGGCGAGAAACCGCTGTCGTGTGAAGATGGGAGCGTTCGGGTGATAGAACTCGAAGGAGGGCGCAGACTCAACGAGACTGATGTTCGAGCGATAGAAGGCACCAATGGTGCCGATATCTTCCCAATATCCGTCGAAGGTGTGGGCATACACGTTGAGCGATTCGATCGCCTTGGGAATGATATGTCGCCCAAAGTCGTCCTCGGGAACGCTGACGAGCAGACTTGTCAGAACTTGAGGTTCGAAGATGTAGATGCCCATGCTGGCCAGATAACACGCCTCCGGATCGTCGCCGGGGGCTTGAGGCAATCGCAACGCATCCAGCTCCTCATCGGTCTGTGGTTTTTCACAGAAAGCGACGATCCGCCCTTCTTCGTTCACCTGCAGAATGCCGAGTTCAGAAGCTTGCTCGCGTCGGACGGGTTTAACGGCGATGCTGACATCTGCCTGGCGCTGCCGATGCTCTTCGACAAAGGGCCGGTAATCCATGCGGTAGAGGTGGTCGCCCGATAGAATCAACACCTCATTGCCACGACGCGAGTGGATGCGGCGAAGTTGCTTGCGTACGGCATCAGCTGTTCCCTGATACCAGTTCATGTCCTCCATCGTCTGTTCGGCAGCGAGAATCTCGACGAATCCTTCGCCGAAACTGTCGAACCGGTACGTTAGACTTACGTGGCGATTCAGAGAACCTGAATTGAACTGGGTCAGTACGAAGATCTTGTCGACACCCGAGTGAATACAGTTGCTGATCGGGATGTCGATGAGCCGGTATTTGCCCCCGATCGGAACTGCGGGCTTGGAGCGATACTCAGTCAACGGAAACAGCCGCGCGCCCTGTCCACCTCCGAGAATGACACCGATCACATTGCGCATATGCCTCACCCCCTTGTGAACTAAGTTCCGCCATCCTGCGAGGGACGCAAGTGGCTCGGGCGTCGATCGGAGTCGAGCCAGCCACGCGTGTGCGGCGTTCGGGAGACCGTGTGCAATGCGTTGATCAGGGCTGAGTCCTCGTCGTAGACATCTTCGAGATCACGCAGTTCACCGTCGACGACGTCGACGGTCCAGTAGATGAAGAAAACAGGAAGGGGCCGGCCCAGTGAGACGGCCCCCGTCTGGTGGTTTGCGAGCAGTGAATCAAAGAGCGGCGCACGTGACCCGAGAATCTGTCGAGCCAGTTCGATGGCGCCTTCGACACGAACGCACCCGTGGCTCAGATCTCGTTCCTGATCTGTGAAATGCGACTTGACGGGCGTATCGTGGAGGAAGATGGAGAAGGGATTGGGGAGGTTGAATTTCACCGAGCCGAGCGGATTTCCCCCGCCGGGGGCCTGTACGAACAGCAGACGTCTCGTCTGCAAGGAATCTCCCCAATCGACGTTCATCAGTTCGGCGGGCCGGCCGTCGCGCAGGACGCGGAATCCAGCTGCACGAGCGAAATCCGGATTCCGGGATATGCGCGGAACCAGCTCATGCTGTGCGATCGACGCGGGTACGTGCCAGAAGGGATGGACCACAATGTCCGTGATCTGGCTGGCAAAGGATGGCGTTCGCTGAAAGGGCGTGCCCACGATCACCCTCCGAGTCGGCTGTTGGACGCCGGCACGAATCCAATCCAGTTCGAAGGCCGCCAGGCGCACCAGGAGATAGTCACTGCCCAGATCACGCGGCAGCCAACGCCAGCGTTCGAGGTTGGCCTCCAGCTTGTTGCGTCTGAGATCTGAGCTCTGTCTGAGGAAGCGCCCCAATTCGGAATAGACCGATCTGCGGGGTTGGAGCCGACCCAGGGCCGGTCCCACATTCTGCAGGGAAAGGCTGGTCGTGAGCAGCCCAGCAAGATCGGTGCGTCGATCGGGCACGTGCCAGTGCTCATTCACCGTCCTCGGATCGACGAGGCCGCGACGAATGTGGTCGGCATACACGATAAAGGTCTCGCTCAGGGCCAGGTCGACCCGTGCAAGGTGTTCTGCGTCACGAGGGCCTCTGGACGCCTCAACGGCCTCACGCAGATCGACGAGCCGATAGAGTTCCCCCG
>PATE01000042.1 GCA_002712305.1 Gemmatimonadota bacterium
TAGATCGCATCCTCTTTTCGAGTGCTTTGACGACGGTCTTTTCGGTTTCTACAAGGGCATCGCCCATTGAGAAAACCTCTCCGCCGCCTGCACGCTGGTAGGCGCCGAAACGGTTTGTGGACCGGATGCGGGTTTGCATCAGGTCGTTGAGTTCACGGGCCTGCAAACGCAGCATCGTGTAGTCGGTGTGGATTGTGTCGATGTTCATTGTTTTCTTTCTTGTTTGAGGTGCATAAATGTCATGCATGGGTAACGGGAATAGAAGGTGTCCGGCGTGCCGTATCAGGGTATCGATGGGAAAGCGGCCGGACAGAAAACACCCGGTGACTGTTCAATGGGTAACGAGCCTTTGCTGGCCGGGTGAGAAACAGGGGGCGAAACCAGTACGGGCACCGAGGCGTTCCAGCCCCCTAGAAAGACCCGGCGAGTGGGACTTGGGTATCGTGACATCCATAGCCGGGGTAGAAACAGGGGGGCGCTTTCGCTCTGGGTAACGGCCCCGAATTCGGCCCCCCTAGAAAGCACCCGGCGCTGCGCTTGTGGGTGACGAACGGACCTCGGCCGGGTGAGAACTTTTAGAAGCCGTCGGTGTACCGGTAGGGACGCTTGTTCAACGGTGTCGCCTCCCAACACTTGGAGCAGATGGCGTATTGGTTGTACACGGACAGGACGACAGTGCAGTCGTCCCGCCCGCATACACGGCCCTTAATCTGCGCCTTCTTCTTGGGCTTCGCCCGGTACTGCGACGCGGTCACAGGTTGTTCAGGCAATCAACGCCGCTCAAGTTGATGGCGCGGATGGCTTCCGTGTGGAAGTCGACACGGTCCTGTATGGCGTCAACCATCCCTACGTACCGGTTGACCATCGACTGGTGCTGTGCGACGGTCATCTCGCCTACGCGGATGAAGACACCGTTGATCTTGAATGTGTCGGCTAGGACGGCTGCGTCCAACAGGCCGGGGAACCGGATCTCTTCGTTAACCCCGTCAGAGGTCGGGAAAGAGGTAGGTCCGCCGAATCCGTCGACACGCTCTGAGGCTGCCTTACGGATCTTGCGGGTGTAGTCAGCGTGCCGGTTGTTGACCCAGTTCTGGACAGCAGGCACGAGGAACATGACGAGCGCTTCTGCGTCGCCGCTCTCTACGCCTTTGCGGATGAAGTCAGCGACGCAATCTGCGACATCGCTGCGATCAGTGGTGACTTCGAGTTGCTCGTCGATCATCTGGGTGATGGTACTCATTGGAGGTCTTTCGGGGGAGTCGGGCCGATGGCGGGCGCCACCGACACATGACTGTAGGGAAAGCCCGTCCAGATACCAACCTCTAGTAGAAAAACTTTTCAGTCAACCCACGGGTCGGTGATCATCTTGACGAATTTCCAGAACTCCACCTCGTTGCCAGTGGATGTCCGGTCCTCCCACTCGGTTCGCATCCACGAGATGAAATCGTCGTCGTCGGGCGACGGGACCTCTCCTACCGGTTCATCCATGGGAGGTCCTTGAAGAAGGCGTGTGCCGCCAGCACAGCCACCCCGATGAGCGTCCCCGCCCATATGACGGCCACTACCGGCCAGAACAGGAGGATTTCGCGACCCTCGGAACCCATGTCACGTGCAACTCTCGCACGATTCGGGGTTCTCCAGATCGCATGACGCAACTATCTCTTCGTCGTCGTCGAACGGGTCCCCCACAGGGGGAAGGTCGGGGTGTTCACCCATAGTGCTTTCTTCTTCCCACGGGTTCTCGTACAAGCGGACCCGTTCCGTCACCTCCGGCCATGCCATCAGTCTTCAACCCCCCACATGCGATCCCATGTCTTGTGGCCGACAACACCGTCGACCTGTAGGCGCTCCACCCTCTGGAAGTTCCGCACAGCGTGGAGTGTCCGCCATCCGAACTTGCCGTCAGGGTTACCGACGTTGAAGTCCAGATCAGCGAGGCGGCGTTGCATCATCTCCACAGGGTCCCCGACCGACTTGCGACGCAAAGGCCGGATCTCTAAAGCCTCCCCAACCTTGTGGATCATCGCGACGATCGCGTTGAAGTCCGGCAGCACAGGCTCCACGGGAGGCGTAGGCGGAATCAGATACCCCTCATCCAGAGCCGGGGCAGGAAACCACTCCGTCGTGTACCGGGGCTGCATGTGCCAATTCTCGGAAGGGACCGTCTTCTTTATGCCGTAATCCTCCGCTATGTCGTGGAAAGTACCCCACTTCAAACCACCCGACAGGCGAACATCACACGCATATACCCATGAATCGATCTGTTGCATGTGCCAACTTCCCCTCCAAATACCAACCCCGTTCAACCCCTTAGGACCAAACCGCCGATCCGGGTTAGCAGCCAGATTCCCCCGACCATTCTTGTACTTCGTGTAGAGAGCCTTCTGCTGGTTATACGTCCGACCGCCAGACACAATCTTCACCTTCCCCCGTATGCGAGGATCAGCGAACAGGGCTTCAAGACGGCGAGTGAACTCAGGGTGAAACAGCGAACAGTCCACCCACTTGGAAGTGGTCGGCAAAGGCATAGGTCTGACTCTAACCGCAGGTCACCAACCGGCTCGAGAGGTAACCTAACAGGAGACCCTACAAAAGTGTTCCAAAAATGCGAACACAGACGGCCCGGGGCCATAGGGGGGGGGTACACGTGTTCGATTGCCCCCCCTACCCGCCGGTAACTTACGAGGGGACGTGTGTTCGGTTACTGGTCGGTAACCTCGCGTGTGGATTGGGCCGTGGCGCTGTCGCACCCCCTCTGACCTGCGGTTATGTAGTCTCACCGCCGTTTTCGGGCCGTTTCGGGCGCCGTCATAGAACTGTAACAAACAATCTGGAAACCACCCCTGACCTGCAACGATGCACCGTCGGTGCGCGGTGTGTAGGGGTACTGCATACGTACCGTCCCCTCCCAGTGGACCGACGGTAGTACGGTGGTCCTCGTCGTCAACAACGGCGGCACCGATTGGAGGCAATGACATGAACGGAACCACAGGAACCAGCACAGCAACACTGGCAGCGATGCGGGATGCCGAGGCCCGCCGCCGCAACGGCCTGCCCGCCGCCACCGCCGCACAGCGGGCCACAGTGGAGGCCGCAGACCTGATGGTGGAGGTCGTCAAGTCGGCCCGCCTCGTCGCAGTGGAGGCCTTCGAAAAGGGCCGAGTGTGCACCGCCGTCACCGTCACGGTCGACGAGGATGGCACCGCCACAACGGACGAGTGCACAACGGTCCTGTCGATCTACAACGAGGGCCCGCAGTGTCACCGCTGCGATGCGAAAAACCCGCAGGACGTCGACAGCCTGATTGGCTGATCGGCCCAGCGGCCCAGCGGCCCCGCCCACACGGGCGGGGTCGCCCCGCGTGCAGGCCGAAATCGAAAATAACCTGTGAAAAATGGTCCCGGCTTCCGGGCTGTGGGCGTGTGAATCTGCTGTGTGAATCTGTGACATAGGTCACACTGGGCGCGCAGCGCCCGGTCTCCGGGCTTACTGGATAGGTGTCAATCTCGCCCCCGGGGCCGCGGGCCGCGGCCCCCCCGCCTCAGCCGAGGCGGCGGATCCCGAGGGCCAGAGCGGGGATGACTACCAGACACCCGAGCGTGACGCTCAGGGCGGCGCCGGGGCCCATGCTGAGGCCAGCCACGCCGTCGCTGATTGCGTTCCCTACCAGAGCGCCTAGGGCGGCTCCTGCGGCCTTCGTGCGAAGGCGGCGGGGGAGCGGCAGGTAGTCCTCCAACTCGGCGCCAGCCAGCAGGCAGACGAGCAGGATGCCGTTGTCGATGAGTCCGAAGATGAACATGGTTCCTTCCTTCTGGAGGGGCGTTCCCTCCAACAACTAAAGCGTATAGGAAGCCCGTCCGTTTGTCTACTCCTAGGGGAAGATTCTTCTGTGACATATGTCACACGCTCAGGGGTAGCGAAACGGACGGGGGTAGCGTAGAGTGGCAGTTGTCGGGAGGCACCCAGCCACCCGCTACGAGAGGAACCAGACATGGGCGCATACATCACCCCCGAGGGAATCACCGACTACATGGCCGACAAACTGGCCCGCGACGGCTTGCAGTGTGCAGGCGGGGTCACGTATTCCACTGTGAATGTGACCATCGTCGAAGCCAACGACGGCGGGGCGGCCATCCTCCTCGAAGATGGGGTCCACACCTACAGCGGTCGGCACATCCCGACCTACGAAGACGTCGCCGCTCTCCGAGAGGTAGCCGAGGCTGCCGAGGCGGGCGTCGGTCCCCAGTACCTGCGAGGACGGGGCGGGGTGCGAGTGATCGCCAACGCCTTCCGCGTCGCATGGCTGCGGGGCGAGGCGGTCGTCTGGGGGTGACCCCAGCGGTGGGGGGCTTCGGCCCCCCGCACACCGCCCGGTTGTTCCGGGCCTCGTGCGTGTGAATCTGCCGCGTGTGAATCTAGGCGTGTGAATCTCAGGGGCGCGGAGCGCCCGGGGCCCCCCCCTCGCGTGTGAATCTAGTCACTCGTCCTCGGCGACCTCAGCCTGCACGGCGGCGGCCTCGCGGTGACGGCGGCGTCGGCGAGCGGGGATCTTGTCGGCGCCCTTCTTGGCGTCGGTGTAGCCGTACCGGCGCTCGGTGTCGCCGGTCTTGATGGTTGCCATGATGTCCTTTCTGCGCCCGGGGGCATGTGTCGGTCGAACAGGTGTTCGGTGTGCATCCCCACCGTATTCGGTGGGGGCCCTTTAGGGGTGATGGGCCAACCCCGTGTCATGTGGGGGTTCTGTTGCCACGCCCCCCACGGGCGCCGAGTCTTAGTCAGTAGGGCTCGCCGACTACGCCAAGGCGTAGTGGGTGCCGCTTCGCGTTACCGCGAAGCCCCGAGCGAGGTCTAGGACCTCTATCGGGCTGGTCCGCAGAAGCGGGCCAGAGCCGAGCCGCGGATGGTCTTCCATCCGTTCGGCCGTGAGGACGTAGTGGTCCTCGCCGAACGGGATGATCTTCCATCCGAAGATCGTCACCATGCATTCACCCCCTCTCGGTGGTTCGGTGTGGAGGGGCTCTCCCTCCGACAACCGCATCGTATAGGAAGCCCGTCCTACCGTCAACTCCTAGTTGTGTGACATGTGTCACTCACCTAGAAGTAGACAAACGGACGAGACTCCGATAGATTAGGAATCACTGAGGGAGGGGGTCTGAAAGTGCCCCCACGAAGGAGGTGAAAGAATGAGGAAAGCAATCGACTGGCTCTATGTCAGCGACTGGCGAATGTTCGCCGCAATCGTCGCTACCCAGATCCTGTTCGTCGTAGCGTTCATCTGGTTCAGCCACTGGATCAGCGACTACGCCAAACTGAACTGGTACTAAGGCAGAGGGGGGGCGAAAGCCCCCCCGAAGCCCCCGGTCCCGGGGCCATGTATGCGTGAATACGCGAGAACGGGGGCGAGGCCGGAGGGAACCAGTCCCCGACCCCACCCCCTAGAACGGCGGGGGAAGGAGAACCCCGCCGGAGCCCCAGTCAGCGGATGGAATCGCCCGGGGCTCTATTGTGTAACTAGCGCCGGGGGGCTGGTGTAGCCCCCCCGACGCACACCGAGCAGTGTCATTGATTACTCGGCGCCGGGACTTTGACCCCCTCGCAGCGTTTCGACATCTACGTCTGTGCGGGGTATCCCTTATTTGATCTCGTTATTTCGTGGCCTTGTTCTTGTTGCCTCGGCGCTGGAAGTGTCCAGCCCCTCCGACGAACTTGGTTGGTGCCTTCTTACCGGGTCGTGCCCGATCGGTGTATGCCTTCATGGTTCCTCCCTCGGGGGTCCGTCCCCCACTGGTTGAAACTATATAGGAGGTCCGTCCGACTGTCAACTCTTACGCCGGATTTCTCCAGAATAATCGATTGGGATCCGCCCGAGCCGTTCCGCCCGTGAGTCCCGCACGTCCTGAATCAGGATGCGTATAGCGAGGCTGCACGACCAGAGGACCCCGACGATCAGGACCATTTGGACAATGCGAGTTGTTAGCAAGGTGTTTCCTTCCGTGTAGTGGGCCCGGTTACTCCGGGGCCTGTATGTGTGAATCGAACAGGTGTTCGAGAGAGAGGCGGGGGGCTTGCGCCCCCCACCCCCACCCCCAGACCCTAGAGGTTGACCCTCAGAATCTGGTTCCCGATCGAAGAGGTGACCTCTCCGTCGGTGCTGGTGACGATCACGTCGTCACCGGCTAGGGCGACTTCCACGACTTCTATGACGTGGAAGCCTCGGCAAGCGACCCTCTCACCGCCGACGAAAAGTCGGGTGGTCGGTTCACTGCCTGCCCTCTCGAAAGAGTGGTACTCCTGTAGGAGGTGATCTCCTACTCGCACCTCATCGAATCGGATTGGTAGTACCTGCATCGGTTCCTCTCTAGTGGGGGCGTCTCCCCCACTGACTGAAACTATACCGGCATCCCGTCCGTTTGTCCACTTCCAGAGGAAGTTTCCTGTGTGTCGTGCGTCACACCGTCAGGGGCCCGGGGGCGCGGGAGGTAGGGGGCCGAAGCCCCCCACCCCTTGGAGCCCTACTCCTTACGGAGGGCCTCCGCCGCCCTCGCCTCCCAGAGGGCGAGTTCCCGCGCTTGGCGGGCCTTCTTCCTCCGATGGGCGAGGCCTACCGGCAATCGGGGCCGATCGCTCGCCCCACATGCCGAGTAGTACTCCTCACTCGGATAGGTCATATTCACCTCCTCCCCCTTTCCGGGGGTCGGTCCTTCTCCGTCCCCACTGATTGAAACTATATCGGGATCTCGTCCGTTTGTCCACTCCTAGAGGAACATTCCGATGTGTCATATGTCACGTCCGTTTGAGGTTGACGATTGGACGGGATTCCTATAGATTGATCCATGTCGAAGGGGATGGCCCCCAACGACAGGAAGGACCTATGAGCATTACCGTCCAGCCCAACCCGAAGGGGACCTTCGGAGCCGTACTGGCTTCGTGGGTGGCGCTTCTGACGGTGGCCGTGAAGGGCACCGATCGTGAGCGCTTCGAGGCTGATGGCCTCGCCTACCCGTGGGAAGGCAAGTTCTACACCGGCTTCAAATGCCCCTACGGCATTGTGAAGGTCCGCCGACAGGCGGGCAACCTCTGGAGGGTGTCAATCCTCTGGCCCGCTGGTCGGGGTGGCATCGCCACTGGGAACCACGATGTGGAGCGTATCTTCGTCTTTAGTTGCGACGAGGACCTGCCCGCCTACTTGGACACTCTTCGGAGCGATCCGAAGAACCCTCCGAGTCTGGAGGTGGTGCCGCACGGCGAGGCGGTCTAACGGCCACCGGGTCGGCCCTTCGGGGTCGGCCCACCGGCCGCCGGTCGATCGAACAAGTGTTCGGTCGGCCGGAGGACCCCCGGTAGTTCCGGGCTATTGGCGTGTGTGAATCTGGCGTGTGAATCTGCACTGGGCGCGGAGCGCCCGGGTGACTGGGTAGGTGTGAATCTTGGGCCCGGTAGGGCCCGGGGTGACTGGGTAGGTGTGAATCTCGGCCCCGGGGGGCCGGGGCCGCGTGTGACACATGACCACGTGTGACAGATGACCCCGTGGGCCCCACCCCTGAGGGTGGGGCCCGTCGGGCCTCAGATGGCGTCCCCGTGAGGGACGATCTCCAGCGGCTGGGGATTCTGGGGATCGGCGCACAGGGCGTCCAGCGCCCCGTACAGGTCCACGTCCGTGGCGAACACGAAGATTCGTTCGCTGTCCGTGGTCCCGTCGGCGATCCCGCCGCGTCCCGCGGGCCACGTCTGCGAGATGCGCCAGACGTTGCCGTGCTGTCGGCGGACCCGGAGGACACCATAGGGACGCTTGATCCCTGTGAACGTCTTCCCCGTCCATGGGTAGGCGAGACCGTCGGACTCACGGCGCTCGCTGGTGTGGTTCTTGCAGGCCTTGGCGACCTGATCGATCCACGATGCTAGGACAGCGGCCCTAGTCTTTTTCCCGTTAGGGAGGATGGTTACGCTGATGTGATTCTCCTTGCTGTCGTTGTCTTGCTGATATGAGGAACGATATAGGCATCCCGTCCGACTTCCACCNTCAGAGGACGTGTCATCCGTCACACCGCCAGAATCGAACACGTGTTCGATCGTCAGGTTCCATGTGACCTACGTCACACCCACAGCCTCCGGCACCGCCCGGTAGGCCTGTAGAGGTGTGAATCCGGGTGCCTCCGGTACGTCCCGGGCGTACCGGGTAGGTGTGAATCCGGTAGCGGCCCAACGGCTAGGGCCGACCCTTACGGGCCGACCCTGCCGAGGTTGGGTCGTCAGCCGTGAACACCGGGCATAACGACGGTGGCTACCTGAGTCCCAAAGTAGAGGATCCGAACCACTGGGTCATCAGTGTGTCGGATAGCCCACGACGAGACCTCGTCCACCAAGAGCGACCACGGGCCGCAGGTAAACGGTACCGGCTGGATGTCCACGCCCTCGGCGTAGTACCACAGGTCGGCGATGTAGCAGGCGAACTTCGCCGTCTGCTCTTCGTCAATCCCGATGGACGGATCCGCCGGGACGTGGACGTAGGCGCTACTCATTGTCTCGGAGGTTGCCGCCCAGAAATCGGGCGCCCCCATGGGGTAGATGTCCGTGTCTAGTGAAGTATCTATGTCGGTTCTCTTTTCTCTATGGGTTACTTGCTGATATGGAGAACGATACGAGCATCCCGTCCCAGTTCCTCACCTAGAGGACGTGACATCCGACACACCCCACGACCCGACGGGTCCGGTGTCGCTCCGGGGCCGCTCCGGGGCCGCTCCGGGGGTATCGGGCCCGGGGGGTGCGCGGTGCCTCCGGGTCCGGTTGCATTCGCGTGTGTGAATCCATGTGTGAATCCGGGCGCGAAGAAGCCCCCCCTGTGTGGGGGGGCCTCCCGGGGCCGATTGGCCCTATCAGCGGTCAGCCGATCAGTGCGTCCACGCTGGCCGGGTTGCTCCGGTCGCAGGAGTGGCACTGCGGTCCCTCGTTGTAGCGAGAGAGAACCGTGGTGCAGGTCCGGGTGGTGGCTACACCGTCGTCGTCCACGTCGATGTGGATGCTGGTGCAGATCCGGCCGATCTCGAACGCCTCTACTTCGACGAGGCGAGCAGCCTTGATGACCTCCGGGTAGAGGTCGGCTGCATCGACAGCGGCCCGATGGCTTGCGGAAATGGCCGGGAGGCCGTTCCTTGCCCGGGCGACGGCGTCCCGACTCCATGCGAGTGCCGTGCTGCTATTGGTCTTCTTCATTTGGTGGTTTCCCTTCGTTGTCTTGCTGATAGGGAGAACGATACCGAGATCCCGTCCGACTTCCACCGATAACTGACGTGTCATGTGTCACACCACGGCCCAAACGGGCCCGGGGTCGTCTGAGGGCGCTCCGGGGCGTCACAGAGGCTCTCCGGGCGTCTGAGAGCATTCTGGAGTTGGTCCGGCACGATCCGGGCCTACCGGGCACGTGTGAATTTAGCGTGTGAATCTAGTGGCGGTTCGGCCCCGGGGGCGGAAAGGAGGGAAACACCCCCGGGGCGGAACCTGCACCGGGGCCGCGATGGCCGCAGCCCGGGTGCTGGTGGTGAGGTTAGTCGATCAGGGCGTCTTCCTTCATAGCCTTGACCTGTAGGTCCGGGTCAGGCTCGTAGNCCCGATCCCAGTCGTCCTCTATGGCGTCCTGCGGCACGTTGTCGCCGTAGAACAGTCGGCAAATCTCGTCGAAGTTCAGCATGTCTTTCCTTTGCTTGGTTGGTGTTTCGTATAGGGGAAGTATACCGAGCGGCCGGAGGAACCACAACCCCGACCGCCCGGAAATCTCAGATCAGACCCGGGGGTCTGTTGACCAGCGGTATAGGTACGCCTCATGCTCGTCGCACAGGTGGCAGCCTCGGTTTTCGCACTCACATGCGTCCGGGGCATCGGTGTATGGGCTTTCCAGCCATGCGTCGTAGTTCTGGTTATAGGTCATTGGTGCCTCCCNCGGCAGGCNTTCCGGGCTGCCTCTCGTTTCCGGTTCTTGAATGTCGTAGCGCGGACCTTCCGACCGTCACGCAGCGCGTCTAGGACGAGGTCCCGGGTGGCACGGCGTATGGCCTTCGTGTCTGCTGTGGCTTTCTTGTGGTTCTTCATATGGTGAAGTGTAGCGTGATGGTGGACGGATGCCAACGCGGGGAGGGGATCTCCGCGGTGACATCCGTCACACCAACCCCCCCGTTTGCCCCGGGGGGTGGGCCTCATCACCTAAGCGGCGACGATCTCTAGGGCCTCGTCAGCGGCCCCGGTCAGGAAGTCCACGGCCTTGGAAGCCTTGCTAGCGGCCTGCCAGACGAACGTCCGGTCACCCTTTAGCGCCTCCAGCCATGACCCGATGTANGAGGCATGGTCCGGGCGAGGATCAGCCTCCACACCGTGAAGGTTGGACAGGAACACGGCGCCCAGTTCGGCCACCAGTTCCTCGAAGGCGTAGGCGTTCCGGCCCTCCACCCTCTTCTCACCCTTCCGACCAGTCCGGTCGGCGTGGGAAGTCCAGTGTGTGAACTCATGGGCGACGGTGCCATACCAGCCAGCCTCGGTCTCGAACTGAGTGTCCTCCGGGGTGAAGATGAAGTCCTCNNNNGGGTGGTAGTANGCCATGTCCCCGGGGGCCTCACGCCAGTCGGCTCCGATGCTCTGGAACCACGCCCGGTAGGCCTCTACGTCGATGTCAGGCGACGGTGCAGGCTGAACCCACTCCGGGGCTCCGTCAACCTGCGAGGCATGGAACACGGTGTAGGCACGCCAGATGCTCCGGGCCTTCCACTCGTCCCCGAGGTCTCCCGTGTCCCGACCCTTCCACTTTCCGGTCTCGGAGTTGTAGAGGGATTTCCCGAGGTACATGATCGGGGTCCCGGTCTCGCCCTTCTTGACCTGCGCGTCGATCTTGCCCCAGCCCTTATAGGTAGACCAGCGAGGGTCACCGTCCGGGTTGAGCCAGCCGAGGATCATTCGGTTGCCGCCGGAGTAGACGGTTCCGGTGATGGGATTCCGCGGCGAACCACTGAGGCCCTGCCACGGCTTCGTCCACGTCTCCGGGGTGTTCTCCATTGCGTCGATCACAGCCTGCGTTAGTTGCTGCTGGATCTGGTCTGTCTTTTCACTCATGGGTTGCTTCCTCCCGTTATGGGTAGTTGATTGGTATAGGGGTACTATACGGACAGCCCGTCCCATTCACTACCTGAGAACGTGTGCCATCCGTCACACCAGACCCGGCGCCAAGAGACAGGGTCCCCGGGGGAGCAACCCATAAGCACCCCGGGGACCCTTGACCTTGTCCGGTACGTCGGCACACTGCATGCCGCGTGTGAATCTGACGCGTGAATCTAGGCCTTTGCCTCGGCGTCGGCATCTGACAACAGCCACGCCTCCACATAGATGTAACCATCCCGGGACTCCATGCGGAACTCCATGTTCCACGCTGCCGAGTAGCCCTGAACGTACAAGCCGTAGTCGGGGGCGCAACCAGATTCGTAGATGGTCATCATGGCCCGGTCGGTAACGTCCGCTGGCTCAGTGTCGTGCCAGAACGGAGTCGGCGCATGTAGGTGCAGAGCCCTCAACGCGTCCTTCAAGGCATCCCGGTAAAGGGGGTGGTCGTAGCCGAAGCCCTGACGGTCAAGAAGGATGTCCCCGACCCGGCCATAGTCCATGCTGATCCAGCGAGCGCCGTAGGCAGCAAGGCTGCCTTCCGGGGCCCACTCGCCGCGCCAGCGGTTATCGGTATGGAAATCGGTTGCAAGCATGTCTTCTTCTCCAGTGTTAGTTGTTGTTAGTTGTCAAGCCCGTAAGCCCGTCCGGTGCGGACGACCTCACGCTGTTCCCACCGGCCCAGAGTTTCCTCGGCGCGGTCGATCAGTTTCGGGTAAATGCTCCGGTCAGACCACAAGGCGCGGATGCGCTTGTAGGCCATGTAAGCCTTGCCCGACGCCTCATCAGCGAGACGACGTAGCGTGGAGTAGGCAACGACGTCGTGTCCGGCATCCCGCTCCTGCTTGGCGTGGCCCTTGCACAGAGCCACAAACGGCAGGCCAGCGTCCGGCGTGAACCAGCGGTGGGTCGCCGTGTTGCCGTGCGCCCACTTGGCGCAGTTGCCATAGCAACAGGTGGTGATCAGGTAGGAGGGACGGTACTCGGTCCATTGTCCGGCGCAGAAGCCGTCAAACTCGGGGTGGGCTGCCATCCATGTCTCACCAGTCCACTTAGCCACTTTGGTCATCAGGTTCGGGCCGAAGGTCATGTTCGCCCAGTACTTCCGGGCTTCGTATGTGTCCTCGTCCGCCAAACGGTTCCAGTAGTTGATTAGGTAATCTTCATGGGTTGTCATGGAGGGAACGATACCGTCATCTCGTCCTGACTCCACCACCAGAGGACGTGACATGCGTCACGCCGCCCCCGGGCACGGGCTCCGGGGTGTAGGGAACCCCAGCGCCCCGCCCGGGTGCGCGTGTGAATCTACATTGCCGTGTGAATCTCAGCGGGTGAATCTGGATGCCATACTCCCTCTAGTGGGAGATTGAGGCGGTGGCGCTCGTCACTCGTGAAAGTGTCCGCTGTTTCCCGGCAGCCCCACCCGTCGGTGTTCGACCAATACAGTTGTTCCCCGTCCACTAGGACATCGCAGGCGATGACGTAGGTCATGCTCATTACCGAGCCTCCGGGCTGTTGTTAGCCATAACTAGATGTTTCCTACCGTCAGATGTGATCTGGCCGGTGGGTTTGATCTCCGTGTAGAACAGATCGGCGACGATGCCGTTCCGGTTGATGTAGTTCTCCGCTGTTGACTGGTACCTCCACACTGACCCGTATCGCGGGGTAAGTGTCCCGTAGACGGGGTGAGAGTGCGCCCAGTCTCCGAAGATGCGGAAGTACGTCAGTCCCCGGGGGTGAAAGACCAGATCACTGGCCCTCACTACCCAGAGGCGGGAACCTGCCCGGATCATCACGCCGATGGGGTTACCCGTCATAGCGTGATCTGATCGACGCCGTCGATCTCCCCACGCCGGAAGGCTCGCCAGTCGTCGTCCATGTCCGTTTCGATGGCTGCCCAATCTTCATTGGGGTGGACGTGTTGATACCGGGCGCGCAAACACGAGACGTGACGGTCTTGTCCGCTTTCGTCCGGGGGCCAGCAATGATGGCCGCAAATGTCGCAGTTAGGCATAGGTGTCTTTCTGATTGGGGCCAGAGGCCC
>PATE01000043.1 GCA_002712305.1 Gemmatimonadota bacterium
GTACCAAGAGGTAGATAGATTCGGAAAATGTAACTCAGTGTGGTAACCAGTCTTCTAGTATGTCAGGAGTGGCTCGGGGCGAATCACCGGATCTATCTTATAAACCAAGATTAAACGTGCACCCATAGCTCAATTGGATAGAGCACCTGACTACAGATTTCATCGTTTCGGCATTCCGGCACTCAGGGCCAGCCTGGCACGGTAGATGCAATCAACCTTCTCGAAACCCCAACGCGAGGAGGTATCCGATGTTTCCTGCCATGGTCTTCTGCATCCTGTCATCTGATCGCGATTTCGTCGACGACATGACGTGTCTGCTGTGTGATGCTGGCGTCGATGTCTACGTCGCGTCCAGCTTCGACGAATACGCCGCTCTTCAAGCTGATGGTGTCGCGCTCGCAGATCGTGGTGACCCGCGAGAAGATCTCGGGTTCGTTCTGCCTGATCCACAGCGCTTTCGGGATCATCCACTCGGCCGACACTGGACCCTGACCGTCACTGTTAACGCGCAGTGCCTCATCGCCCGTTGCCAGGACCGTTTCCGTCTGGGAGGCGCTGCGCCGAAGGAAACCGCAGTCGCACGGCTCAGGAACTCGGTATCACACGCACGACACTCCTGCAGAAACTGAGACAGTTCGGCCTCGACGCCTAGTCGCGAGCCTGCTTTCCCACGGCTCGCCGAATCAACGCCTCGGCCCATTTCGGGCGCACGACGTTGACCCCCAGCAGTGCCTTCAGCTTCCACGGCAGTACGATCTCTCGCTCGCGACGCGCCATGGCATCTATGATGCACTCGGACGCCTCTTCCAGACCGATCGATTCGGAACTGTGTTTACGTCGAGATGCCCCGATTTTCTGTCCGTCGGCGCCAAAGGCGTGCTCTCGAAGTTCAGTGCCACGCAGCCAGTGCAGCAATACGGACAAAACGCCGACCCCCTCCTGCTCCACCTCCATCCGCAGAGCATCGCAGAATCCCTGCAGTGCATGCTTCGACGCCACATACCCGGTGTGGTGAGGGACCCCGATGCGCCCCTGGATGGAGGATACGGCCACGAACATTCCCCCGCTCTTCTTCAGGTGAGGGAGCGCCGGGTGAAGACAGTGAACCGCCCCCAGATAGTTGACCTCCATCAACTGGCGGAAGACGGACAGGTCTTTCACCTCGTCGAAGCGCGCCCACATACTCAGTCCTGCGTTGGCGATCAGACCGTCGACGCGGCCATACGCATCGATGGCTGCCCGGGTCAGACGAACACCGTCCTCTGCACGCGTCACATCACCCTCAATCGCTTGGGCTTTTCCGCCCACCTGTTCACAGGCCGACACGACCTGCGCGAGGCGGTCTGCCCGTCGGGCCATCAACGTGAGTTGAGCCCCTTGCGCAGCAAGCGCGTGCGCCAAGGCTGCTCCGAGGCCCGCCGATGCACCGGTGATGAGGATGGACTGATCAGTCATCGATGGCTTTGGCGGCGAAGGGTCTGGGCGGCGCGGGATTAGGCGTCGATGGCGCCATTGCGAATGGCAAAGACGTTCTTCGGGTCGAGGGAACGTTTGGTCTCGCGCAGCAGTTGGAGACTGGCATCAGTCTGGATTTTGGGTAAGAAGCTACGACGGATCTTTCCGATCCCATGGTGGTGGGACAACGATCCACCATTGTCGAGAATCGCCTCGCGCAGACTCGACTCGACCTGGTGATAGATGTGATCAGGTTCTTGAAGTCCCTTGCCGGAGAAACCCATGGTGAAATAGATGCAGACACCGGTGTGATAGGTCTGCGTAACGCGGTAGGCCAGATACGGCTTGCTCGGAAGGCTGTGGGTCTGCGCCTGCTGCGCCAGTTCCTTCTCAACGGCCCCGATGACATCGTGAATCTTCGACCACGGGACGGATGTTTCGAAGGTTTCACCCATGATGTGAAACTGGTTGAAGAAATCACGGATGTAGGCGATGCCGAAGGTCAACGTATACCCCCGCCGACCATTGCTGGCCCCACCACTCATGCCGCCGAAATCACTGGCAAGACTGAAGATCGTTTCGCGCTGCGTGGCCACCTCACGCGGGGTTCCTTCCATCACGATCGTACACGCCGCCATCTTCAGTGGGTCAAAGCGTTTGACCTTGAACAAGAAGAGTTTCTTCGCCCGGTCGATGAGACCGTGGAGGAAGGTTGGCGCCGGTTTCAAAGCCTGTCCGAAACGGAACTCTGTGTTGTTCACAAGGCGAATGCTGGCGGGCACAGCCCCTTCGTGACGCAACTGCTTGAGGTAGCGCACACCATCCCCAAGGGACTTGAACACGAGCGAACCGTATTCACGTGCCTCGGGAATCGGGTGCACCTTCAGCACCGCCTTCGTGATGATACCGAAATTCCCCTCATTGCCAAAGAGCCAGACCCTTGGCGCCACGCCCGTAGAATTGCGCGGTGTCGCATGCCGCGTCTCCACATCGCCGATGCCGGTAACCAGCGTCGCCTCCAGGACGATATCTTCGATGTTTCCATAGCGGTTCTTCTTCATGCCGCTGGCATTGGTGGCAATCCAGCCGCCGAGGGTAGACAACTCGACGCTGTCGGGATCGTGCCCCGTCGTATAGCCGCGCGCTTCGAGTTCGCGTTCCAACTCCTTGCCGTTGATCCCCGCCTCGATGGTAGCCTGCAGATTCTGTTCATCAAGTTCGACAATCTGGTTCATCCGGCGCATGTCGACAGAGACGATCGTCCGCTCCTCGTCGGCAGGACAGGCGAGGGCGCCACTCACATTCGTGCCGCCTCCGTAGGGCACCAGACACACGTCGTGTTCGTTTGCCAGCCTAACCAGATGGCGCACATCATCCTCAGATTGGGGATACACTACCAGATCGACAACGCGTGCGAGACTGCCCAGATACAGCAGCCGGTAGATCTCATCGACACTCAATTGACCGTGACTGTGGACGAGCCGCTCGTCATCGGTTGTAGCGACCTGGTCGGTACCCAGCACAGCACCGATCCCCTGTTCAAAAGGGTCATTCTGCCGACGGGGAGGCAGTGCCTCTCTCTCCACCTCCGGCATGATCCCTTCCGGCGTGATGGGAACGCCGAGGACCTCTTCGGCAAAGGGGATGAAGTAGGGCATGCTGTAGCCCGCCAGGGGGTAGCGCGAACCGGTCACCCGCACCGAGCGCGGGCCGTCGAACTCAAAGCGGGTATCTGTATATCCCCACTTGTGTGGCTGACGCTCGCCGTCTGAGGGATCGTAGAACACATCCTCTTCTGACCCGGCGCCCGTGCGTCCCCAGAGCAAAATCAGGAGCACGATGATGACGGCAATGCCGACAATGGCGGGGGCTTCTAACATGGGTCACTCCACAACGGTCACAGATGTATTGAATCTACGATGATGGAAACGAAGGTCCGTCTCGGGGTGAGGGTGTCAGCCGAGCGTGGGGAGCCCTAAGTTAGTCCGCCTGCGTCATTTGCTCCATGCTACGAGTTGCTCCCGGTACTGATCGACACCAGCCAACCGCCGCATATTCACGACATGACACGCACGCGACCCGTGCACGTATCAGGAGACGAGATGGCCGAAGACACCCATACCCCCGATATCATCCGCCCACCGCAGGAGATCGTTGACGGCCTCCGCGAAGTGGGTGCCGCAACATGCGGCGGAGAATTGAAGAAACTTGGTATCGTAGATCCCACCATTGGCGGGCCCACGGCCTTCACGCCGGGCAAGGTGGTCGCCGGGCCCGCGCTGACCCTGCAGTTTCTGCCCATCCGTGAGGACGTGTACAACCAGGACGAATACTCGGGCCCCGAGCGCCAGCTTCACCGTCACGCCCTCTATCACACGCAGCCGGGTGACGTGATCTGTGTCGATGCGCGAGGCGACATGAAGAGTGGGGTCTTCGGCAACATGATGCTCACGTTCTTCCAGGGACGCGGCGGACAAGGGGTGATCATCGATGGCTGCATCCGCGATTTCCCCATCGTTAAGCGCGATCTGGATCTAGGTCTGTGGCTGAAGGGTGTCACCCCAAACTTCCACACGCAGACCAATATCTATCCCTATGCGGTGAATGTGCCCATCGGCATGAACGACACTCTCGTGATGCCTGGCGATATCATCGTCGCCGACGACGACGGTGTGGTTGCCGTGCCAGCCAAGCTGGGCGCCGAATTGCTGGATCTGGCGTCACAACATGCCGAGTGGGAGGAGTTCAGCCGTCAGAAGCTGCTCGAAGGCGGACATCTGAAGCGTTACTACCCTCTGTCGGATGAGGCTCGTCCAGAATACGAGGAGTGGAAGAAGCAGCAGGGCTGAGAATCAACAGTCATGTTGGGCGGCGGTCTCTCCCGTGAGGTGGGGCCGCCGCTTCTGTTTCAGATGCCCCATCCCTTGACGGACTGACCGGTCACTCTCTGGAAGCATCCGGGGCCGATCTGGTCGTCAGCATTCACGCCAACTCAGCGGGAGGCGGTTTCCCTTCGAGCCTCCGGCACGAGCATGTATTACCACAACCCGTTCTGGGAACCCTTTGCGCAGCGCGTGTATGACCGCATGCTCGAGTTGGGCTACGAGGAGTTCGGCGTGGTGGGGTCCTTCAACTATCGGAACATCCGTCTCTCCTCAAGACCCGCCGTGCTCGTTGAACAGGCCTTCATGTCCCATGCACGGGACGAGGATCAGTTAGCCGATCCAGCGCACCGACAGCGCATCGCAGAGAAGGTGCTGTCGGGGATCGTCGACTACGTCCAGGATCTGCGCGAGTCGGAGCGATTGCTCGGCCCCCTGCCTCCGAGTGTTGATGAGGACTCGGTCACACCCGCCGCAGGCTTGTAGAACGCGAAGGAGCGAGCCGGTGAATCCACCGACCCGCTCCTGAATCGCCTCGAAATGACGGCTTAGCTCAGCGAGCTGTGCAGCTCTGCCCAATCCTCAAGATTGTTCAGATTCACCGCGTCGAGGATCTTGCCTTCGTCGGCGATTCCCGCGGCACCGAGGATGCCTCCGCGCGTGTCATCGTCGTGGTTGTATCCACGAATGGCGGCATTGCTCGCCTCGATTTCACTTGCGGGGATGCTGCCGCCTCTCTGCTCCAGGACCCATGCCTCGAACTGGGCATACGTAGGCGCGTTGCCCTTGGCGTAAGCCACGGCGGCATCGCGGTCGACACCGAGTCCGTCGAGGACCATCTGGTCGAAACCAGCGCCGCACTCGGCGTAGTCATCAGGCAGTTGGCCCTTGGCGCTCAGCAGCAATTTCGACCAGAGGCGAGGGAGATGAATCGCGCCGAGCGGCCCGGCGACTTCGGAACTGATCAGGGGGATGATGGCCACGGATGGATCTCCTTGATAGTGAATCGTAATCGGAGCACGAGGGGTGAGGCTCGTACCTGCTTTCGGGAACGTAGATAATTTATCCTGGCATGATCGTCAAACGGTCAACCGCGGCTTCTACCCTATGACGTCAGGTTGGTGCTGGAATGAAGTCTGCACGTGGGCCGCTCTTCTGGCGTTGTGATCGTAGATGCGTTTGTGTTGATGAACTACAGGAGTCCCCACAGGAAAGGAAGCGGTATGCCGACGCGCGCGATGCCTACGCTGCTGCTGTTGGTTCTTTGCGCCCCCCTTCAGGCCGAACCCGCAGACTGGCGGCGACCCGTGGCAACGTGTTCCATCGTCGCTCGCGACTCGAACACCGGCGAACTGGGCGTCGCCGTTCAGTCTCACTGGTTCTCCGTAGGACCCATCGTGCCCTGGGCACGGGCCGGCATTGGCGCCGTGGCGACTCAATCACTGGTGAATCCCGCCTATGGTCCCCTTCGGACTGGAGCTGATGGCGTCTGGACGCAGCGCGTCGCAAGCCCTGATAGCACTGCTTGCGGCCGATGCGGATCGTGAGGTCCGGCAGGTGGCCATGATCGATGCCAATGGAGATGTGGCAGCGCTCACCGGTCATCTTGCGATCATCGCCGCCGGTCACAGCATGGGAGATCAGTACAGCGTGCAGGCCAATCTCATGGATCGAGAAACCGTGTGGCCCGCCATGGCCCAGGCCTATGAAGCATCTACAGGTGACCTGGCCGAGCGTCTGCTGGCGGCCCTCGAGGCTGCTGAGGCCGAGGGTGGAGATGTTCGTGGCCGCCAGTCGGCGGCCCTCCTCGTCGTTTCGGGGCAAGACTCGGGACGCCCCTGGGTGGATCGGCGTTTCGATCTACGCGTAGAGGACCATCCTACGCCTGTGGCGGAGCTACGTCGTCTCGTTCAGCTGGCGCGGGCCTATCACAAGCTCAACGAGGGGGACGAATGGATCACGGCCGGTGACATGGATGCCGCCATGACCGCGTATAGCCAGGCTATCGAACTGGTCGCGGACGAAGCGGCGGGGGGGGAGGGGGGAAGCTCCCTGCTGGGTGGGGGCGACACTGGCCTCCATTGACCGGGTGGAGGAAGCGATCCCCTACCTGCGACGGGCGCAGGCCCAGCACGATCGATGGGCAGATCTGATCCGCCGACTGCCTGCGTCGGGGCTGCTACCCGATGACGATGCGCTCATCGACCACCTCGTCGAGCAGATGGTGGAAGACTGAAGCTGTGGGTTATTCCCCGAGCCAGGCGACACCGTCGATCTCAACAAGGATGCCTTTGTAGAGGTCACCTGCCCCGATCAGACGGCGTGTGGGCATGGGAGGCCCTTCGAAGAATTCCATGTAGGCTTCGTTGAAACCGTCTCGATCCTCCATGTTGAGGAGGAAGACATTGACGCGCACCAGCTGGCCGGGTTTGCCGCCGTCGGCTTCGAGGGCCCGGCACATGGCGGCCATGGTGAAGCGCGTCTGTTCGATGATGTCAACACCCACCACATTGAGATCGCCGTCCACCGGACCAAACCCGGACAGGTAGAGCGTGTCCCCAGCGCGGCGCGTTGTGCTGTAGAATGGCTCGGATCCGATCAGCTGCTCCGTCATCGTGCTTTTTCTCCCTTGTTCGCCCCGCGGGTCCTCACCCGGCAGCAGGGCATAGTTCGTGTTGGTGGTGGTGGGTTAAAAGCCGACTGCCTGACCATCCTTGCGCGGCTCGGAGGCGGCACAATAACCGTCGTCGAGCCGATAGATGATCTGTCCCCCGCCGAAAGCAGAAGGTGGCTTGACCCGGAGCTGATGTCCCCGCTGAAGTAAGGCATCTCGAGTGGCGACGGACATCTCCTGCTCGACAGCCAGTTCGAGCCCCGTGTCCCAGCGCCAGCGAGGCGCATCGAGAGCCGCCTGCGGATTCTGACCGGAATCGAAAATGCGCGTCATCATCTGCGCGTGCCCCTGCGGCTGCATGTGCCCGCCCATGACGCCGTAGCTGACCAATGGCTTGCCCTGGCGTGTCACGAAGGCGGGAATGATTGTGTGATAGGGTTTCTTACCACCGCCGACCTGGTTGGGGTGGCCCGGCTCGAGCGAAAAGCCCGATCCGCGGTTCTGCAAGCTGATGCCGGTGCCCGGTACGACTACACCCGATCCAAAGCTGGAGAAGTTCGACTGGATGAACGACACCATGCAGCCCTCGGCGTCGGCCGTCGTCAGATAGACTGTCTCTCCCTGGCCGGGTGTCCCGTGCGTGTGGGCCTGGGCCCTCGACGGATCGATGAGGGCGGCACGCTGACGCAGATAGTCGTCGTCGAGCAGGCGCTGCGGATCCAGGTCGCGTGTCGCGGGATCACTTACGTAGCGCTGCGCATCGGCGTAGGCGAGTTTCATCGCCTCGATCTGCAGATGCAGGCTCTCCACCGAATCCGGCTCAAGGCTTGTCAGATCGAACTGACGCAGGATTCCCAGCGAGATCTGCGCCGTGATCCCCTGGCCATTCGGAGGAATCTCGTGCAGCGACTGCCCGTGGTAGTCCAGTTCGAGAGGCGTCACCCACTCCGGCTCGTGCGCGGCCAGATCATCCGCCGTCATGGCACCCCCCTGGTCGGCGGCATGGGCGGCAATGGCAGCGGCCAACTCGCCTCGATAGAACGCTTCACCCCGGGTGGCGGCGATCGCCTCCAGTGTGCGCGCCTGATCTTCAAAGCCGAAGACCTCCCCCGCTGCGGGTGGACGACCGTCACGTAGGAAAGTGGCCCCCCAATCGGGTTGGTCCTGATACACGGCCACTGCCCGTGCCCAGGAGGCGGCTACCACGGGCGGCACGAGCCATCCCTCTCGTGCGTACCGAATCGCGGGCTGAAACAGCGCCTCGAAGGGTAAACGACCAAAGCGCTCGGACAGGGCAACCCAGGCCGATACGCAGCCGGGCACGGTCACCGCGTCCCAGCCCTGCGTCGGCATCTGATCAGCGCCCGAGCAATGGTCGGCTGTCCACGCCGCCGGTGATCGCCCGGAGGCATTGAGTCCGTGCAGCCTCCCCTTCGCATCGGAGAGGATACAGAACGCGTCGGAACCGATGCCATTCATGTTTGGTTCGACGACGGTCAGCGTGATCGCTGCCGCCAAGGCAGCGTCCACGGCATTGCCACCCTGAGCCAGCATGCTCAGCCCCGCTTGCGAGGCGAGAGGTTGTGAGGTGGCTACGACCTGACGCGCCACGATCGGCATCCGCGTGGATGCATAACCGCAATCCCAGCTGAAGGGCATCCTGATTCCTTTGAGGATGGTTTGAGTCGTGCTACACTGGGTTTGGCAGGGCAGCCTTCTGCCGTCGATTGTGACCCGCGGGCAGGTAATGTAGCGAACGTAGAGCAGATGGGCTTTTGCCCCTGTTATCGGTACCCTATTCTCCTGTCGCCACCTGGAAACAACACGGAAGGAAGCCTTCATGGCCGACCGACTGCCAGACCCTCATTCGCTTTGGGACACAGAACATCCCGGGCTGCATCTGGGGACGCAGCGCTTTACGACCTCGGACGAGGATCTGGAGTTTCTCGCCCGTCACGGTGTGACCTCCATGGCGATCAATCGTCTGCCCTTCGATCGAGAAATCGGCTGGGATGNAGAGGACCTGGCGGCCCACCGAAGCAANGCGGCCNAGTTCGGCATCGATGTTGAGATGGTGGCCCTGCCCGTGCAGCAGCTCAACGAAGCGGGAGGCGCGATTCCCGCCTACATGCTCGGTGATTTTCAGGTCGGTGAGAAAGAGACGGATCTGGTGGCCAAGATGGTGCGCGCCGCCGGCGATGCAGNGATTCCGGCGATCAAATACTTCCTGTGCGAGATGGAGAATCAGCGCACCGAGCCGATTCCCCCTGGGCGGGGAAACACGCGCTATTCGACCTTCGATCTGAGCAAAGCCGATGTGGACACACCGCGCTACGAACAGCCTCTCACGGCCGAACAGAACTGGGAGCGTGTTACCTTCTTCCTCGAGCGGGTGATTCCTGTGGCGACGGAAGCCAAGGTTCGCATGGCCTGTCACCCTTGTGACCCGTGGCTGCCACCTGGATTCAAGGGCGTCGATCGCGTCCTTGGTGGATTCGACGGCTTTCGGCAGTTCATCGAGATCTGCCCCTCCGACTATCACGGGCTGAATCTGTGCCTGGGTTGCATGGCCGAGTCGGTCAAGAACCCGCGTGAGGAGGTGCCCCAGATCCTGCGCTACTTCGGCGAGCGCAAGAAGATCCACCTGATCCACTTTCGCAACATCTTCGGTGGCCAGTGCACCTTCCAGGAGGTGTGGCCCGATGAAGGCGTGATGGACATGTATGTGCTGATGCGGGCACTGCGCGAGGTGGGTTATCCTCACATGGTCGTGCCCGACCACGCGCCCGGATCCGATGCCCCCGGGAGCCGTGAACAGGCCTTTGCCTTTCAGTTTGGCTACATCAGAGCCATGCTGCAGGCCGTCGAATCGGTGGCGACCCAATAATGCGTGTCGTCGTCGTCGGTTGTGAATACAGTGGGGTCAGCACGCTGATCGCCGAACTCGACAACTGGGGGAAGACCCGGGGCATTCAGCATCATCTTGATGACCACTTCACCATCCCCGATGCCTTTCATCTGAGCGATGAAGAGCAGGAGGCGATGCTGACGATGATGCCCGCCATCAAGGAGCGTTTCCAACGTTTTCAGCTGGTGTATCACGTGCGCTTGCTGCATCGGTATCAACACATCCTGCTCGGCGGCTTCCATATCGAGGAAGCGATCTACGGCCCTCGATACTATTACCCGGGAAAGACGCAAGCCGTGCGAGAATACGAGCCCGACATGCCCGACGATACCTTGCTCGTTCACCTAAACACCACGGCACAGGTCATTCGGACACGGATGCAATCCGACCCACATCCACACACGCTGGTACCGTCGGGAGACGTTGACGAGATTCTTGAGGCCTTTGAGCTGGAGGTGCGTCAGTCCTGGATTCGACGCAAGATCGTCATTGATACGTCCGAGCTGACACCCGATCAGTTGCTGCAGACCTTCCTCGATCGCTCGATCTCCCACCTGACGCCTGCTGATGCGGCAACGAGGATGTTGACGCCATGACAGTTGCAGCTCGGACAGAGATGACCTTCGATTTCAACCAGCCCGTCACGGCCAGATCGCCCGAGGACTTCCTGCATTTGTGGAAGGAGACNCGGAATTTCCTTNTCGGGCCGGAACTCATTCANTTCGACATGGAGTTCCCTGACGCAGAGCAGATCGTCGACATCCTGCGTAAACACCCCGATGCGAAACTNANTTCGAATCGACTCGACGATGAGGCGGCAGAGGCAGATCTCGTCGAGAAACTGCGCAACNCGCCACTGGAACAGATCGTCGACCTGCCCTTCAACATTGCCATGTTCGAACTGCACAACTTCTACGGTGAAGGGCAGTTTCTGCGGGAGTTTCAGGAGCGGGTGATGATCCCGTGGCGGACCTTCCTCGCCAGTTCCGGGCTCACCTGGCAGCGAGCGTATCCGATCATCTTCATTTCTGGCAAGGGATGCAGCTCGACGTACCATGTCGACATCTCACACGTGCTGGCATGGCAGATCCACGGGACAAAGACCTTTCACGGTTTCCGTGATCCGAATGCCTACGGCCCGATTCAGCACGTGGTGGATCATCGCGACGAGTATCCGTTGAAATCTCCACCGGATCATGCGCCCGATGACGTGCTCTCCTATTTCATGGAACCGGGTGCCATGTTGTGGAATCAGTTGCTCACTCCTCACTGGGTCGAAGGGGGGCGCAACGATATCGCAGTGAGTGTCAACATCTCTCACGGGGGAATTCAGCACGCCGGACAGTTCTGCCCGAATGAGCAAGTGCTGCGCAAGCACTGGGAGGACCACCCGGGCGAAGCGTGGTTGATCGACCAGCGATACTGACAGGCCAAGTTACCAAGGTGCAATCACAACGACCCCAGGTCCTTCGATCCGAATGCGGAAGCTCAATCTGGGGGGGCAGCCATCGCCCTGGCCGTGGAGAGTGTCGAGGAAACAACCAAGGAACTTGAAGCCAAGGGCGTGACCGTCACTGTACCCGCCGGTGAAAGCCCTGTCTGCCACTTCGCCTGCATTCAGGACCCGGATGGCAAAACGATCTGGCGGCATCATCGCAAGGACGGCAGCTTCGCTGACTGATTGGACTCGAGTGCCTCGTCGATATGACAGGGTGATCCTCCGTTGAGAGTTCTGGTCACGGGGTGCTCGGGGAATCTGGGGGCGGCAGCATGTGCGCACCTGATCGAGGCCGGACTGCTCGTGCGCGGTATCGATCTGGTCGCACCGGATGACGCACCATCGACTTCCGCCGTTGTGATCTGACATCAGGACAGCAAACATCACACGAGTTGGGCAAGCATCTGGCAGACGTGGACGCCGTTCTCCACCAGGCGGCGATCCCCGTCCCCCGCCTGGGGACTCCTGCTGACATTTTCGACATCAATTGCGCCGGCACGTTCCGACTCGATCATGCCGGACAGAATCTCAGAGAAGCCAAGGATGGCATTCATCGGTGTGCGAATCTCGTGCGACATGTTGGCCAGAAACTGACTCTTCGACTGATTCGCAGCTTCTGCCTCGGACAACACGACGGCGATCTCCTCAAGCATGGGAATGTCGTCGTCGAAAACGTGGGCCTCCGGGCTGGCAAAGGTGCGTGTTCCGTGGCTGAAGGGCACATCGATCACCGNCCGTCGCCCCCTTGTTTCAACCCCCTTGTCGCGATCCTGAAAGGCATCCTCTTCGAAGGTGTCGGCTCGATACGTCGTCTGGCCAGCGTCCCGAAATCGCGTGATGAGCCCCGCGTCTTCGGNAAGCAGTTCGCCCCCACCCCAGGCTTCACCCACGCTTAGGTTGTGATACACTCCCCCAGATCCGGCCTCGTCGATGAGATTCACACCACAGACTTCATATTGAACGCCAATGTCCTTCAAGGCCTGCTCCAGAGCAGCCATGATATCTGAAACCTGACTTGTGCTATCCAACTGCCAGATCGCCTCTCGCATCTGTTGCAGTGCGTGCTCCCGGTTCTCCTGCTGCTTGCGATCGGTGATGTCCTGGAACGATCGCCAGACCGTGCTCGACCTCGCCATCGTCGGTACGTACTCCACGAAAGGACATGATCGTGTCGATGACGCGTCCATCCTTTCGAATGAAACGCTTGTCGATCGAGTATCCGGCCGTCTCGTCGTTAAAAACCCGTTCAAACTGTTCGACGTCCGCTGCCAGATCGTCAGGGTGGGTGATCTTGAGTCCAATCCTTCGTGCGCAACTCCTCCCATGGATATCCCAGCATCTGGCACAGATNGTCGTTGCGGGCCAGTCTCCCGCGTCGCCGTCGATGACGATGCCCTCNATGGGCCGCGCCGTGNCCAGGATTCCATTGTGAGCCGAAACCGCAACTGGGACCAGTTAGACCAACTGGTACACCAGTGCAGCCACCACAGGCGCACGTGAGAAAGGCATCGGATCTTCGGCAGAAACATGTCGGGATATCGCTCATCGTCGGCGCCTGATCCATTGCCGGTAACGCTGTCCAGGCGGCGCGACGGCCGTTATCTTGAGCCGCTCCAATCAGATGCAGTTCATCACCCATGAGCCTTGTCCCCATGACCAAAGATCGATCACCCATTCGGGTCGGACTGATCCGCTGCGATACGCACGGCGCCTACTACGGTGCGTTGATGGACAAACACGATCCGCTGCAACTTCAGCGGCCTTTGTCGCAGGGCCAGCCATCGCGCTACTCATGGCAGGAGGGTGGCGCCCACTACTATCACTACACCGACTATGCCAATGCTTCACGCATGACCGTCGACTTCGTCGAGGGATTTCGCATCGTCAAGATGTGGGATGAACATCGGGACGCCGCCGAATGCCTTGCAGCCGTATTCAAACACCCCCCTGAGGTGTGTGATCGATTTGAGGATGTCAGCGACGACGTGGATCTCGTCTTCATCGCCGACTGCAACGGGGATGGGTCCGACCATCTCGAGCTGGCTCGACCCGGACTCGAGAGGTCCGTGCCCCCCTTCGTCGACAAGCCGCTGGCCTACACCCTTGACGATGCACGGCAGATCGTCAATCTGGCCGAGGAGAATGGCGTGCCCCTGGCGGCGATCTCCATACTCCGAGCGTTGCCGGATGCAGCACTGTTCTCCAATCGCCTGACCGAGGTGGGGCCTCTACAGTTCGGCTGCATCCAGGGCGGGGGGCCCAGTCTGGCGGGTCAGATTCATACGATCAGTCTCGCCCAGCACATCTTTGGCGATGGCGTCACCGCCGTGCGTGCCATGGGCGACGAGGGGCCGAATACGATCCACCTCGAGTTTGGCGGCCGCACCGATCGCCCCTCGCAGGGCGTCACACTCAATTGTGATGTGGGCCTCGTCTGGCACTGCGCTTTCCATGCCAGCGCCTTCGGCCCGGCGGGCGCCATCCATTCGGCTCCGCTGGGTGACTTCGTCTTTCCCTTTGGTGCCGCCGAGATCCTGCGACAGGTTCGTGAGATGGTGCACACAGGCCGCTCACCCGAGATGACAGCGGGCATGGTGGAAGCTGTCGCCGTCGCCGAAGCATCACGGCGTGCCCACGAGACGGGTGAGCTCGTTCCCGTCGACACCCCGTAAGGACAAGCCATGACCATCAAGCGTTGCCACCATCACGGTTTCACCGTCTCCGACATCGATCGGTCCGTCGCCTTTTATCAGGATGTACTCGGTCTCGAGCTCATCCGTGTGTCCCCGCGTCGCAATCTGCCTTCTTACGACCATATCCTCGGCTATCAGGATGTAGCCCTCACGGTGGCCTTGCTTCGTCACCCCGCCGACGAGTTCCTCCTCGAGTTGATGCAGTATGAGAATCCCAAGGGGAAGGTTCGCCCACTGGAGAATGCCTTTGTGGGTGCCTCTCACCTCGCCTTCGATGTAGAGGACGTGGACGCCATCTATCAGAGACTGACCGAAGCCGGTCACACTGCCATCAACACACCCGTTGACATTGAACGAGAGGGGGTCGTGGTCGCCCGCGCCGTGTATGCGCTGGACCCGGATGGCATCAGCATCGAACTATTCCAGGAAATGGGTGATGTCGTCAACAGCTGATCTGACACTGGTGACGGGTGCCACTGGCGCTATTGGTCAGGCGGTTGTCGAACGGCTGACCGACGGCGGCCACCCCGTCCTCGCCCTCGATCGCGACCCGACGGCATTGGACGGACTGCAGAACCGATTCGGTGCACAGGTCCACACCCATGCCTGTGATCTGGCAGACCTCGCAGCAACGCCAGATCTGTTGGCAGATCTGCTTGAGAGGCACAGCCCCCTTCGGCGCCTCGTTCTCAATGCAGGCGTGTGGCCCACGGCGCCCATCGTGAAGATGACGGATGAGATCTGGGAGGAGAACTTCGCCGTCAATGTCACGTCGCCCTTCATGTTTCTGCGAGGCCTCGTACCGGCCATGATCGAGGCGGGTGGAGGTGCCATCGTCTGCACGTGCAGTCGAAATGCACATCGCTCGAGCACGAACAACGCGGCCTACGATGCGTCAAAGGCGGCCCTGCTGGCGCTGGTGCGCACGGCAGCGGGAGAATTCGCCAGGGATCAGATCCGTGTGAATGCCGTGAGTCCCGGNGTGATCTCTACGCCTTCGACGGCTGAGATCGAGGAGGAGCCCTTCNGGTCCACCTATCTGCGCCAGATCCCCATGAATCGGTATGGTNCACCTCACGACATTGCTNGGGTCATTCTCTTCCTGCTCGGTGAGGACGCCGGTTTTGTCACCGGGCAGGATCTCATCGTCGACGGTGGGCAGATCGCCTGCCAGGACAGTTCCCGCCTCATGGAGGCAGAAGCGGAAGGTGAATCGCCATGACCCAGGACATCTCACAACTGCTCGATATGACAGGCAAGGTGGCCATCGTTACGGGGGCCAGCCGGGGCATTGGACGCGCCATTGCCCGCGTCTTTGCCGCCGCGGGTGCGCGCGTGGCGCTGGCGGCCCGATCTGCAGACCAGTTGAAGGAAGTGGCCGCCGAGATGCAGTCGGAAGGGATCGCAGAGGATGCCCTGCTCATCATGCCTACGGATGTGGCCATCGCTTCTCAGGTCGAGGCGATGGCCAAGACCGTGATCGATACGTGGGGGCAACTCGACATCCTGGTAAACAACGCGGGTCTGATCGAGTTCGGGTCCATCGACCAGATCGATCCAGAGGGATGGCAGGCGGTCATCGATGCCAATCTCACCGGTCCTTATCTCTGCTGCCGCGCCACAGCACCTCACCTGTCGAAATCGGATGGTGGGCGCATCATCAATATCACGTCCGTCAGCGCCCAGACAGGAGGTGTCTCAGGCGGAGTCAACTACACCTCGTCGAAGGGCGGCCTGGCGGCGATGACGAAGAGCCTCTCCCGCGATCTGGCTGCCGCCGGTGTGACGGTGAATGCCATCTCACCTGGCCAGATCGACGCCGACCCGAATCTGCTGACACCCGAGCAGCGGGAACACGTGACCGGCCTGATCCCGTTGGGAAGGCTCGGTGAACCTGAAGAGATCGCCTACGCCGCCCTATTCCTGGCATCTCCCATGGCCGCCTACATCACGGGAACCACCATCGACGTAAATGGTGGTATTCTGAAGCGCTGATCAGGCCCCAGCTTCGATATAGGGCAACACGGGCGGCAGGTGCTGGCGGCCGAACATCATATCCGAATAGCTGCCAGCGGGAAGATCGAGCGGATCCGGAAGGCGGTATCTTTCCAACACATCATCGTCGAGTTCGATGCCCAGTCCGGGTGCCTTTCCGAGCCAAATCGTCCCGTCGGTTACGGTGAGTGGACGCCCGATCAGTTCGTCGATGAAGGGAGTCCTCGTCTGGTCGATCTCGACGGTGATCCCTACAGGGCTGGCGGAGATGGCGTGTGCATTGGCGATCACGGCGATCGCATCGGACCACGTGTGGGTTGCCGCACGCAGACCGTGTTCTTCGGCCATCTGGAGTACCCGCCACGTCTCTGTCAGCCCTCCGCAGCGGGACACATCCGGCTGCAGGATATCGACGGCACCGGTTCGAGCCAGCTCCCGAAACCCCTGCAGGCCGAATTCGTTCTCCCCCGCGGCGATGGGAACCCCGACCTTGCCCCGCAACCCGACATAGCTATCGAGATCCTCGGGGGCGAAAGGCTCCTCATACCAGAAGACACCCTGCTCGGCGAAGAAGTCGCCCATGCGTTTTGCCAGTTCGGGGTGATATCGCATGGATGCATCCACCATCAGATCTCGGTCAGGACCGATCGCTTCACGAACGGCCAGGACCGCCGCCCGGTCGTAATCTTCGGTCCGCGCCAGCCGCATCTTCATTCTCAGAAAACCCGCCTGCACGTAGCCAGCCGCTTCCTCGGCAAGCTCTTCGGGCGAATCTTTCCACAGCAGATTGCTCGCATACGCCGGACACGTCGAGTCCGAGCCACCGAGCAGCTCATACACCGGTTTGCCCGCCGCCTTTCCGCGCAGATCCCACAGGGCCACATCCACAGCCCCGATCGCGGTCATGGCGGCACCCTTTCGCCCATACCAGCGAGTCATCCCATACATCCGGTCCCAAAGACCCTCTACGTCAGTGGCGTCTTCCCCGACCAGCAGATCCACCAGTTGTCCGCGCAGAACCAGATCCATCATTCCAGGGTGCGAATACGCAGATCCAACTCCCACCAGACCTGTATCGGTTCGCAGACGCACGATGCTCGTCAGGCGTGCCGTGCAAACTCCGCCGGCATAACGAAAACGCTGAGCCTCTGGGTATTCGAAGCAAAGGTGGAAGATCTCGACTTGTTCGATTCGCATGTGATCTCTCGGGTTTGTTGTCGCGTTCGTTGGTCGCTTAGTGGCGCGAAGCGCCCGCCATCTCCACCAGCTGCTCGAGCACTTCATACGGTTGTGCACCGACCACGGCACGACCCGCCGCCTGAAAGGTAGGCACTGCCGTTATGCCCAGTTGGCGGCTGCGCTCCCAGTTGGCCGATACCTCGGCGCGATAGCGAGGATCGCGCAGCGCACGCCGAGCGCCGTCAGGGTCGAGACCCACGCTCTCGGCCACCTCTGCGAGTCGATCGACCTCGGCCAGATTGATGTCCTCCACGAAGTAGGCGACAAAGAGGTCGTCTCTGCAGGTTGATCTATAGAGTCTCCATGGGTTTGGGGACCTCGGGAGGCGTGCGGTCGCCAAGATCGCTTTCGGGAAATTCGCGCGCGTCTCTACAAAAAGGAGCCCAAGCGTGGCAGCGCTGGGGCTCCTTTTTTCGTTCGCGACGAAACGCCTCGCTCACGCCTTGCGCGACGCCTCAGCCCCGCCGGGTTCCGGTTGTTGCTGTCGCGTAGCGCGGAGGATCTGCTTCAAGAGGTCAAGATGTTCGTTGATCTTGAAGTACCAACACACGAACTCTCGCACTGTGAAGATCAGCC
>PATE01000044.1 GCA_002712305.1 Gemmatimonadota bacterium
TGGCACTGAACGCTGGGGTGAGTTCAGTTTCGTCAGTGATGAGACTGCGTAGGTCTTCTAGTTGATCTTCTGCGAAGGTCAGCGCAGCGCTGATCTGATCGATCATCGCTTCTTTGGCTTCCCAATGCTCACTCGTATCCATAAGACGAGTTTCCCAAATCGCCGGGTGAACCTCTCAGAGGGTGGCGCCAAGTACGATGGCGGCCATGGAAACAGACCGCTGGGAAGACCCGTCAGGCCGTGAAGGCGAGTGGTGGGATGACCTCGCTGAACTGAATCCCGAGGCTGTCATCTTCGACGGTTTCGACGATTGCATCGTGGGCTACGCCACCCGCATGAACATGCCCGCCGTCATTGTGTATGACGAGGATTTGATGGTTGCGACGATGGTGTCCACAGGGATGGACCTTGACGAAGCAGTCGAATACCTGTCAGTGAACACATTCGGATTGTGGGCGGGTGATGGCACCCCGATGATCCTGCGGCGGTTTGATGCCACGGATTGAGTGGGGCCGGGTCGTTATGCGGCCCGACACCAACGTCGACACAGGATGGATGGATCAGGCGGCGTGCAAAGACGAACCGACCGAATTGTTCTTCTTCGACGAGCGGATAGAGCGAAAGCGCGTCGCTGAGGCGAAGGCCGTTTGTGACCGCTGCCCAGTTTGGAAGAAGTGTCTGGACTACGCCATTGAGACACCGGTCGACTTCGGTATCTGGGGAGGGTTCACATCACGGGAGCGGGAACGCCATCGATGGTCGAAGAGGGGTGTGAAAGATGACAAAGCAAAGCGCCCCCAGAACGGATCCTGAGGGCGCCCGCTATGAACCTGATCACCTCCCATGCCTAGACGATGGGACCAACCACAGTTTCTCATCTGCAAGGATTTAGTCAAATGGCGAAAAGGAAGAAGAAGGAGGAGCGGGCACGTGAAATCCGATTCGAGGACGGCCCGTTGGATGGGGAGATGTTGAGGGTCGTGGTCCCTCTCCCCGATGCCCTGAAAATGAATATGGGTCGGGACACATATGTGCGGGTGGAGGGGAAGTCCATTTTTCGGTTCGATCCCGAGAGGTCGTGGAGTCCTATCACGGCTGACGGGCTAGGGAGCGTAGGCTGAACGCAATGGCAGACATTCCGTCACTGATCGTCTGGGCAGGTATAAGCGTGGCAGGAGCAACCGGGGCGTTTCTATTAGGCCCTTTGAACCTTAAGGAACGTATTTCCACGATGACGCTCGTGTCTGGTACCGCCGCCGTGTCTATGTGCGGTTTCAGTATTGGTGTAACCGCGGGGCTAGGTGTGACGGGCGGGATGTTTCTCTTGATCGCGCTGCTGATGGGCTACGAGGGCTGAAATGGCATTTCTTGACGGGTTGAGATTCACCGGCCACAGCCGTCGCGGCTGGGAACGTGGCGAGTTGGGTGAAAAGGCCTTTTATTACAACCAGCAGATGGGCGCTGTTAACCCCATTGATAAGAAGAGGGCTTACAAGGACGACTGGGATGTCAATCGTGCGGTTACGGAGGGTAACGACCGCGTCACTTGGGTGTTCAAGAGCGTGTACGCGATCGCCGCCAATGCCGCTCGTCTCCCAGTAGAGATCCACAACGAAGACAACGAGCCGGTAGACAACCCCCTGCTGCCTGTCTTGAACAGGAAGGCAAATCCACACCACGACGCTTTCAACTTCCGGTTCCAGTTGTCGTCGCAGATTCTCTTGTCGAAGCGGGGGGCATTCATTGAGGTCGTCAAGGACCGGTTGGACAATGTTGTCGGCCTGTATCTGCTGCCGCCGCAGTGGACATACCCGATCCCTGACCCCAAGAAGTTCGTCTCCGGGTATTCGATTCAAGTTCCGAACAGCAAGGAACGGATCGTTAACCCTGACAACGTCGTATGGGTTCGGATCCCGCACCCCACCGACCCCTATCGGGGACAATCACCCTTGGAGTCGTGTGGGCTNGCNATCGACATCGACTACTACTCGCGTATCTACAACCGGAACTTCATGGTCAACGACGGCCGCCCCGGTGGCATTCTGATGGTGACCGGCGAGTTGGACGACGACGCTGCTGAAGAGATCCGTCGTAGGTTCCTCGGGAACACAGGATCCGCCCTTGGCGGCGCTGGGCGCATGACGATCATGGAGGCCGAGCAGGCCAAGTGGATTGACACGTCGATGGCGCAGCGTGACGCCCAGTACACGGAGACGAAGCAACTCGCCAAAGANGAAATCCTCATGGCGTTCGGTGTCCCCGAGTCCGTCATCGGTAACGCCGCGGATCGGACGTTCGCTAACGCCGACACGGAACTTGAAGTGTTCTGGCGTGAGACGATGCTNCCCCACCTCATGCTGATCGAACGTGCGTTCGACAGGCTTGACGGGTCTGAGGAATTGACAGTCAAGTTTGANCTCANGGATGTGGCGATCCTGTCNCGTGACGAGCGCGAACGCGCCCTGTTNCATTTGGAGGAACTNAAGTTNGGCGCNATCTCCATCGACGAGTACCGGCAGAAGATCGGCCGTGATCCGGTCGGCGCAGACCTGTTGTACATCCAAGCGAACCTGATGCCAGTTGGGCAGGGGGTCGCTGACGGAGAATCACCCTCGTCTGATTTCGAGCCGCCGCAGTTGTCAGAGCCGGACGCTGTGCCGACTGTCATGCCGCAACCAAGCACCGTTCCCCCGATTAGCGAACCTGTTCCAGAGGCGGCCTCCCTGAATGGTCAAACCGAGGCCAAGGGGGATAAGGAGTCGGCCCCTTTACCTGAATCCCCATGGGGGTTTCAGTTCGGCGATCTTTGGATCGACGAGAAAGCCGTTGATGAGATAAAGGCCCGCCGAGACGACCAAATGGTGCGTTTGGCGGACTCGGTGGCGTTACAGATGACGGCCTTCTTCCAGAGGCAGCGCCGTGTCGTTCTGGAGAAGTGGAGTTCACGCAAGATCCGCGAGAAGGTCAATAAGGGTGTGTCGGTCGGGGTGAACGACATCTTTGACACCCCCACTTGGGATAAGCAACTCATCGCTGACGCTAAGTCTTTCTTGACAGCGGCCATCATGGATGGTGGGAATGACATCGCTTTGATGACGAAGAAGGCCCTTGACCTAGATGAAGAAGAGGTCGCTATGGCGATCGTTGCTGGGTTGGCTATGTTCCCCGAGATCAACGCGACAACCCGGCGTCAATTGGAGAAGAAGATCATCGATGGTATGGGCGATGGGATGTCTGTTGACAACATCGCTGACGAGTTGAAGAGTGTCTTCGACAAGTCGATCAAGTCTCGGGCGCGGCTTGTTGCCACGAACACCGTTGTCTTCGGTGTGAACGAGGGCCAGATGGCGGTGGCTAAGAAGCAGGGTTACCGGTACAAGGTTTGGATGTCGCAGCGGGATGAGAAGGTGCGTGCCACGCACACCCATGCTGATGGTCAGGCACGCCCGATTATGGATCCGTTTCTTGTCGGCGGCTATCTAATGATGCACCCCGGTGCGTTCACGGCGTCTATCAAGGAAACGGCTAACTGCCGTTGCACGTTGGTCTTCACGAATGCCCCCTCTCAGACGGGTTTGCTTGAGTTCGGGCTCACTCAGGCTGATATTGACGCCGTTCGGATGGGGCAGGTAATCCAAGCCATCAACCTGTAGCCGTATAGGAAGCCTGAACGCTCCGACACAGAGGCGCCTACACGACCTATTCTGGGCGCAGGACGCTCAGGAGGCATCGTGGAACTTGAGTCAAAGCAGGCACAGGTAGAAGCAAAGGCCCTCAACGACGCCGAAGGCACCGTTGAGGCTGTTGTTTCTGTAACGAACATTGTGGACAACGTCAACGATGTGATTGAACCCGGCGCGTATTCGGACACCTTGCAGAAGCGCATCCCCAAGGGGGTGTGGTCGCATGACACGACGATCCCTGTTGCACGCACTCTCGCAGCGATCGAACTTGAACCCGGCGACGACCGCCTCCCGAAGCATCTGCAAGAAGCAGACGCTGGCGGTGTGCTGGTCAAGATGCAGTTCAATCTCAACACCACCCGGGGCCGTGAGGCTTACGAGGACATCAAGTTCTTCGGTGGGGAGCAGGAGTGGTCGATCGGCTACTCAGTCCCCGAGGGCGGCTCGGAGATGAAGGGTGAGACAGGCGTTCGCCACATCAAGCGCCTTGAGTGGTACGAGTATTCACCCGTGCTGTTCGGTGCTGCTCCGGGCACGGCCACCGTTTCCGTGAAGGAAACACCTATCGGCGACCCTGAGGAAGAGAAGGGTCCGATCGCTGGTCACGCTGTTGGATTCGCTGACGACCGTCCGTGGAAGCCATCGATGTACAAGAACGTGCGCTCCCCGGCCGACAAGGCTTACTACTCAAAGATCTTTGCCTTCTTGAAGAATGGGGAGGACCCCACCTTCAAGACGAACTATTCCTTCATCCACCACTACGTCAGTAGTGATGGGTCACCCGGGGCTGCTGCCCTAGGCGGCCTTCGGGAAGGCATTGGAAGCCTCAATGGTGCCCGTGGGGGCAGCGTGTTGCGAGGTAGCGACAGGAAGGGCGTGTACAACCATCTCGCCCGTCACTATCGCGAGAGTGGCGAGAAGCCACTTGACTTGAAGTCAGATGAGGAAATGGAAGAGATTTTGGAGTTGAAGGCTTCTCTGGCTGGCTTTGACTTCACTGAAATAGACGCACTCATTGACGAGGGCGCCGACATAACCGAAATCAAGTCCACTTTGGAGGACATCATGGCTAATGACGCCGAAAGCACCGAGACGACTGAGGCCGAAGTAGCCGATACCGGCGTCATCAGCACCCAGTCAGTTATCAACGAGGCCATCATGGCCCTGAACACCTTGTCGGAACGACTTTCCGATCTGGAAGAGAAGGCAGGCGACACCCCCGGCTTTTCGAACACGGCTCCCGATTCATCGGAGAGGGCCGAGGGCGCGGGTGCTGATGCACCGGAGGTCGTAGAAGACCTCAGCCACGGTGGGACCCTGACGCCAGATGAAATGGCTGTCGCAGGTTCCCCGGCAGGCGGCGACGCCAAGCCAGCCAAGGCTCCGAAGGTTGAGGAGGCCCCAGCCGAGGAAGAGGCTGAGAAGGCCGCCGAGACGGTCGAAGAGACCGCCACAGAAGACGGTGAAGAGGAGAAGGCCGCTGATCCGATCGACGGCTTGAACCTTTCGGAACTGCGTGAGTTCCACGACCTCATCACCTACTCCGACTTGGGCGAGTAACAAGGCTCCACAGCCGCTGAGTTGGCTGTGGGTTAGACTGTGGGGGTAGCCGGTGACGACTGGGGAACCCCGTGGATCTATATGCACAAATGCAGGGCGGCGCCAAGCCGACTCAGCGTTTCAAGTTAGATGTCATCCTTGAGAAACTCCCTGACGACGAGGCCGCATCGGTTCTCGCCGCCCTCCACGATTCTGCTGTTCTAAGCACCAAGATCGCTGAGGTTCTCTCCAACCACGGGCACCCTCTTTCCCCCAACGCGGTACGCAACTATCGGCTACACAAGATCGATAAACCGTGAAAGGCGATCTCCAGAAGGAGTTAGCCAAATCACGACTCGGCAAGATCGCCGATCTTCTAGAGCGTTCAGGGATCGAACCTGAAGAGATCGGGACCATTGAGAAGGTCCGTATCTCCGAGTGGCAGGGGATCACCAAGAACGAAGAGGGTGAAGCCGAGATACACGACCTCGGTGGCATATCGGTTGTTATCGCTCCCGCATGGGCGGAGGGGCCACAGTGGCCCGTGGTTCAACAAGCGGCACCGATCACGATCAAGCCTGCCCCAAAGGGGAAGAAGGCTAAGTCCAAGTTCAAGACCGCTGTGATCCTCCCTGATCCTCAAATCGGGTATCGGATGTACGACGACGGCACCATGGATGCGTTCCACCATGAGGAGTCCATGAACGTCGCCTTACAAATCACCCGAGCGGTAGACCCTGACCTGATCGTCAACCTTGGGGACTTCCTTGACTTCGCTGAGTTTGGCAAGTTCGAGCAGGAACCAGCATTCGCAAAGACCACTCAGACAACCATCGACCGTGGTCATCAGTTCCTATGTGAGCAGAGGGCGAATTCACCCGATGCCCACATCGTTCTGTTGGAAGGCAACCACGACCGGCGACTCCAGAAGTCGATTACGGCTAACACGGCTGCTGCTCTACACCTGAAGCGGGCTGAGGTGCCCGAGGACTGGCCGGTGATGTCGGTTCCATTTCTACTCCGGTTGAATGAGCCCCACCTGAACATCGAATACGTTGGCGGGTACCCGGCGGGGATCTACTGGGTCAACCAGAACCTCGCCTGCATCCACGGGCACATCACCAGAAGCCGCGGTTCAACGGTTGCAGCGGTGGTGGACGACGAACGAACGTCTGTGATCCACGGCCACATCCACAGGATCGAATTGCAGCACAAGACCCGGCGTACCTTTGAAGGGGCGAAGCGGAGTCTCGCGGCCTCACCCGGCTGCTTGTGCAGGATCGACGGTGCGGTACCATCTACGAAGGGGTCAACGGACCCTCATGGCAGGCCTGTGAACGCAGTGGAAGACTGGCAGCAGGGTATGGCTGTGGTCACTTACGAGGAAGGCGACGGAAACTTCGATGTCGAACTCATCCCCATCTCCCGAGGGGAGTCAATCTTCCGAGGCGACTACTTCTCCGCTTCCTGAAGACGGCAAAGCACCTTTGTTCGATGAGGGGATTCCGCAAGCCCGTCATTTCCCGGTTATCACGATTGTTCTCTCGTTGGACGACCCCGGCGAACCGAACCATGTTGATTTAGGGTCGGTCCCTCCTCAGATCGCTGCGGGCGCACTTGAGGGCATCGCTAATCATCTGAAGAAGTTGACGTGGCCGAGTCGTGTCACCTATGCGGGGCACACCATTTTTGACCCTGAACAAATGATGCCGAATATGGATGACGATGACTTCGGCGATGGAGATATGTGCTGACCCTCCGTCACTTACACGGGGACTTCTGACAGCATTATCTTCATCGGGGTGCTTACCTCGTGTACATCTATTCACCTACAACACGAGGTAAACCAAAATGGCGATTCAGGATTCCCATCTTCGGGAACTGAAGACCGCCCTTCGCGACACCCTGAGCGAGAACGACGCAATTGTCGATCACGCTGAGGCCGGTCGTGAAGAGGGCGGTCCAGACATTCAGGTTGAGGGTAAGCACCTTCAGGGCTTTCGTGCCAACCTTTCCAAGGCTCGGGATCTGCGCGAGCAGATCGAAGCCTTGGAGGGCCAGAAGGAGATGCAGGACTGGGCTTCTGCATCGACTGAACAGCCTGAGGTTGTTACAGAAGCCAAAGAGGCTTTTCCGGGTTCCGTTGGTCAGGGCTTCATCGATTCAGATGAATTCAAGTACCTGAACGGCGGCGCTAACGGCCTGACCATGCACGTCCCCTACACCGTCAAGGGCGACCTTGGCGGCATGTGGCAGCGCAAGGACGTCTACACGACGCTTCCTTCGGGCACTCCTTCACAGTTCGGCACGCCTCAGCGTGACGCGATCGTGGAGAGGGCTCACCGCGCTGCACGCGTGAGGGACCTGTTCAACGTCCAGCAGACCAGCACAAACTTGGTGGAGTACTTCCGGGTCACCGGATTCACCAACAACTCGGCTACCACGACGGAGCGCTCAGGTTCACCTGAGACCTTCACGTCGTACCCACAGTCGACGCTGACCATCGCTGGCGCGCAGGCTCCGGTCCGCAACATCGGTCACTACGAGGTTGCTCACCGGAACGTGCTTGCTGATGAGCCCGCAATGCGGGGCATCATCGACAACGAGTTGCTGTACGGCCTCCGTCTCACCGAGGATGATCAGATCCTCAACGGTGACGGTACCGGCACCAACCTGACCGGCATCACCAACGCGGGCGTTTCCGTGCAGGCGCTGGGTTCGGACACACGGATCGATGCGATCCGTAAGTCCATCACCAAGATTGCTCTCGCTTACTACGAGGCAACAGGGATGGTCGTCCACCCGACTGACATGGAGCAGATCGAACTTGAGAAGGACGGCGACAACCGTCACATGCTCACTGCTTCGATTGCCCTTGGTCCCGAGGCACGCATTTGGCGTCTTCCGGTTGTTGAGTCCGCTGCGATCACTGTAGGAACCGCTCTTGTCGGCTCCTTCGGTATCGGTGCGACGCTCTATGACCGCATGGAAGGCAACATTCGCATCTCCGAGAACCACTCTGACTTCTTCGTGAGGAACGCCATTGCGATCCTCGCCGAGGAGCGGATTGCTCTCGCTGTGAAGCGGCCCGAGTCCTTCTGCATCGTGACGGGCATCTAGTCCGGCACTAAGTAGTACCGTTAAGGGCCGGATCCTTCGGGGTCCGGCCCCTAACGCGTTTTGGGGTTCTTGTGGTATTCTTCCTTCATGGAAGACACCCGTAAGACCGTCGTCCTTGATCGTGACCTCTACGAGGAAGCGAAGGACGGATCGAAGTTTCTCTTGGCGCGCAAGGGTGAGCGAGTAACGCCCGCTATTGCCAAGAAGTTCGGCGTTCTGCCGATTGAGTCGGCTGCTGGCATTCCGGTGCTGGAGTCGAAAGTGGTTGGTGCTACGGAACGAAGCGTTCTGTCAGCGTCGGCGCATAAGAGGGCTCACTAACCCTCTTTCCCCTTCTGGCTGTCGCGTGTAAGCGTTTGGTCAGNGGCCTTTACGGCCTGTTGGATCCTCAACCTAAATCTCAATGTCATCACTATCGCCGAGAGCGCTGTGAAGGCTAGGAAGGTCAGGACTAAGAAGACAATGAACCCCACCGAATCAGTGTATCTGTGAAGCGCTCGGGGCCTCCCGAAAGGCGCACCCCGCTTAAGAGGGGTGGGCGCCTGAACCCCATGAGCAGTAAACGAAGGGCGATTCTCGGCCTCCGTAAGCGCGTCCGCGAGGAAGTCCTCGAACGTGATGCGTACAAATGTGTTGCTAAACACCTCGTACCAGAGATAGAGTGTGATGGTCCGCTTGACGTAGACGAAATCACNCCAAGGGGACGAGGTGGAGATTGGCTGGACGTCGACAACTGCCAAGCACTCTGCCGCATGCACCATGACTGGAAACACCTACATCCCGCCGAAGCAACATCACTCGGCCTGACACGAAGCAACAGGAAGGCGTGGGATCCGTGACTACGACTAACTGGGCTACGCGCCTTAGTATTGGACTAATCGGTACTGCTCTGATCTTGGGGTTCGCCCCATCCATCGGCGCNGACAAAGCGCCGTCGACTTACTCAGAGGNTCACCGTCTCCAGCGCNCCTACTCCGTCCCTAAACGGGTAGTTCTATCAGCGCGCCCCGTTACAATCGATCTGCCTCCGCCGGTCATCACAATGCCCCACATTGCGTCCCCGGCGGGGGCAACTACGACCAGCACGACGATTGCGCCAGAAGCCCCAGTCGTAATTGACACTCAGTATCGGTATTACGAACGCAGTCCCCGAGTGGTCACCCTCCAAGAGAAATTGGGGATGCGATCCGTTGACGGTGTCTACGGGCCTAAGACACGCAAGGCCCACATCGAAGCACTCGGCGGCCCGACTGCTGCGATCTACATCTTCTACCCTGAGATCGGTCAAACCCCCACGCCGTGTTCCCACGGTTGCTTGCCGGGAGACGGTCACTACGAACTGCCAACACTTGGGGCGCTCATCAACGAATACTTCAAGCCCGAGGACCGTGCGTTGGCCCGCCAGATCGCGTTCTGCGAATCAAGCGGGCAGACCCACCACATCGGGTCTACCCAAGTGTCCAGCGCTTTGGCCGTCGGCTGGTTCCAGCACCTAGCCAAATACTGGGTTGAGCGCTCCGAGAAAGCAGGCTTCAAGGACTACGACCCGTTCAACGGGCGGGCCAACGTCGGAGTCGCAGCGTGGTTGTTCTACTCCAGTGGGAAGCACCACTGGAATCCAAGCAAAGCCTGTTGGGGAGAACTATGAAGAAAGCACTTGTAGCGGCTGCGATAGTTGGGGCGGTCCTAGCGGCGACACCGGCTATCGCCGATCACGACATGGTGTACGCGCCGTGCGATCCAGAGGACACCCGGCCGCTAGATGAGCGGGTCTGGTTCATCGACTACCAGTCTGGTGAAATGCTCCGGTTCGATGACCCATGGTGGGCCGAACGACCGGGTGCCTACACAAACTGGAGGCACCAATGCCGGTTGGGGATGACCGGCGTCTGGCAGGCGGCGCCCATCCTGCCGCTGCCTCATCCGCCGACTCACACGGTTGGAACCAGATCTACCCCTGAGGCCGAGAGCCACAGCAGCAGCAGTACGACGAGTACCACGAGTACGACGAGTACCACGAGTACGACGACCACAGTCGTGGCCTATGACCAACCTCCTCCACCGCCTGACAACGATCCCATACCGGGCGTCGACAGCAGCAGTGATGGTGGCAGCGGGGTTGTGACGGCATGGGATCCATCCTATGACCTTTACGACGCCGAATGGGATGGCTGGCCCTTCGAAATGACAGTCCGTCTCCTTGAAGAGCGGTACCCCCCCAACACACCGGGTCGCCGCCATTTCCCGATGTCCGCTGCTGTCGATTATCTCCGCTCCGACGGGATGATCGCTGGGCTGGATCATATTTGGGAATCTCCATGATGTTGGCCCACTTTGGGTCAGGCGAAGGAGTGTGTTCCCACACCTTTAAGCCACACAACTGGAAGAGAATCGGCAAAACAACTACCCATACAAACGGGCGGGTTGTCGATTGGATGCAATGCAAAGGTTGCGGGATGGTTTGGGATAAGGACGTTTCCCCCGGCCACGCATAACGCACATACCTGCGGAACGCTGAGTTACACGCGGAGCGCCTGTCACTATTAATGGATGCGTTGGAGTGACGACTCTTACACCCAAAAGGCGGAATCCGCAGGTTGGGATAATCCTGAGAAGATTCTCGCCGTTGAACGCCCTGATTGGCAATTAGATGGCGCTTGTCGTATCGCCCCTGACGCAGCGATCTTCTTTCCCTCTCCCGGCGACACGGAAGCGTTGCGGGCTGCCAAGGCGATGTGCGGTGGGTGCCCGGTCGTGCAAGAATGCTTAGAGTACGCCCTCGGCAACAATGAGCGGTACGGCATTTGGGGTGGTAAATCCACCCGAGAGCGTTTGCTGATGCTGCGGGCAAAACGCATGCTTGAGGCAGGCGAAGCCTAATCGACTGAGATCCTTGGAGAGCGTAGGCTTGGCCTATGGCGATCATCACTTATCAAGATCTCGCCACCTACATGAACCGCACGTTCACAGCGGGTGAGCAAGCCGCCGCCAACACCATGATCGGTGCATTGGAGCGGGAGTTGTCGCGCATCCTCGGTCGCTCTTTGGCTGGTGCCGCCATCAGCGGCGAGAAGCACATCCTGCGCCGAGGTCAGCACCAGATCTTCTTGAAGGAATACCCGGTGCTTTCTGTGACTGCTCTCAGTATCGGCGATCTAGGTTCAGAAGTAGCGCAGACCGTCACCGATTTCGACATCTGGCCGTGGGGGATCGACGGGATCTTCGCTACGACAACGGGTACGAGTGCTTTGGTGTCGTACACGGCGGGGATGTCGTCGTCTGACCAGCAGCAACTTGAGGCTTTGATGCTGCGCGTAACGGTGCGTGAGATGTCGCAGATTCTTGCAGATGCTCAGGGTCTTGAAAGGTTCCGGGCTGAGGGGGTCGAAATGACCTTTGCCAACAAGGGGATGGCTGGGTTTACCGATGAAGACCTGAAATGGGTCAGAAGGTACAGGCGTAGGGGTGTGTACTAATGCGCGGAGGATCTCATACCCTGACCGTGCGTACACGCACACCAACCGTTAACGCCGAGGGGCAGGTCTCCTACTCCGACTCTGACGCCACCGTGAAAGGCCGCATCGCGATCACCAACGTCGGTGACCTAGACGCGGCCACCGGCAAGGCTTCCTACCAGCCGCAAGCCGTCGCGTGGGTGCCGACCGGCACCACTGTCACCGACGCCCACCAGATCGTCGTCGCTGGTCAGGATTCACACCTGAACGGCACCTACGACGTTGAAGCCATCCAGCACACCCCGTCACATACGCGGTTGTTCCTCTCGGGGGCAAGAGCCTGATGGGCGCGGCCATACACACATTCGGGATGGGTGGTCAGCAACTTACACAGGCGATCATGGCTAACGCCCTACGGGTCTTCAACGCTGGGGGAATGGGCCTGCGAGGAAGCGCCATAGAGATCGGCACAAAGTACAGGGCGCAAGTCCAAAAGCAGTACAGAACGCCGGGTACGGGAAAGAGCGACAAGCGGTTCGGTGAACCGCACAGGTCATCTGCCCCGGGTCAGCCGCCAGCGAGACGAACTGGGCGTCTTCACGACAGTGTGCAGTTTTCTGTTTCTCGCAAACCCGGTCGGTCTTCGACGACAGGTCGGTTTGTCAAGGGCTTTGGGAAGACCGAGGTCTCTATTTTTACGAAGGTTGAATACGCCGAGTACTTGGAGAAGGGGCAGAGAGGCACCGGTAAGAAGAAAGAGAGGGCGCCCCGCCCAGCATGGCTACCAGTGCATAGGCAGTGGGCCACACCGGGTGAGGGAATGGGCATAAGAGGGATTTACCACGCGATCCGGTACGGGAAGCCAGACAATTTTATAGCGGCAGAGCGAAGGGCGGCGAAAGCACTGATGTTGGCTACCCCCGCCACGACATTCGCTCGTGACGTAGCGGCAGGTCGCTAATGGCTAGCGTCGCTTCAGCACTCCGTACTGTCATCACGGCAGCGAACATCGCGAACATCACAACGAAGGTGTACCGGAACGTCGCCCCCGACTCGGAGACGTACCCGTTCGTTACGTTCGACGACGACGTTTACCGTCTCCCGATGTTTTTCGGGGACGGTGTTGTGAAGGCTCGGGTTAGAAACGTCTCAGTGGATCTTTGGCAGTTGCTTGACGCTGAGGATACGACTCTCGTTGAATCCCTGTTA
>PATE01000045.1 GCA_002712305.1 Gemmatimonadota bacterium
AGTGTCTCGACCTCTGCATCGGTCAACCCCACAAGCAGGGACGAGTATCCGATTCCATTATATGCCAAAATCACAACTCCTGACCAAGACTCGGCCCCAACTCCGACCGCCTTCACAATCACGCGTCAATATAGCGGCCGCGCTGGCAGATCGTCAAGCCGAGAATCGTCGCAACTTCCTTAGAACGCTGGACTTGTGAGAGTGTGCCTCAGCTGACTAACCACCGTCGCGGCGGCGCTGGTCGCCCAGACGACGCAACCGACGGCGCCGTCCCCAGCGACTCGGTTTGAGCCGTTGGCGTCGACCGAGTGGGGAGAGGATGGCTCCCTGTTGTTCGAGGTCGGCCAAAACCTGATTCAGACGCTGCGGGTGGTTGGTAATGATTCCTTGCACACCGAGTTGGGTCATGTCGCGCATGACGATGTCTTCGTCAACGGTCCAGACCCATACGCTCAAGCCACGCTTGCGCATCTCTTCATGGAAGACGGGGGTGAGGGCTGCATGCCAGATCGACAACGTGTTTGCACCAACGCCCAACACCTCACGCGCCAGCCGGCGCGCCCTCAAGCGAGAAGGCGCTTTGGGAAACTCCCCCATCAGCAGGGCCGTCGGCGTCGTGGGGTCGATGAGATTCACGCGTCGCACCGTTTCGGCTTCGAAGGACTGGATCACGACCCCATTTTGGGCATCGACGGACTGGATCTGCTGGAGCACTTTTTCGGCCATGTGGTCGGCCTTGATTTCGATGAGCACGACCGCTCGATGACGGGCCAGCTCCAGAACCTCTGCGAGGGTAGGGATCGCTTCCTTCGCGAATTTTCTTGAGAACCAGGAGCCGGCATCGGCCTTCAGGATCTCGTCGTAGGTGAGCTCGGCCACGAGGCCTGTGCGATCGGTCGTCCGATCGAGCGTCGGATCGTGGATGACCACTACCTCGCCATCGGCACTGGCACGCACGTCGATCTCCAGCAGATCGACACCCTCCTGAATCGCCATCTCCAGGGCAGCGAGGGTATTCTCCGGGGCCTGGGCAGAGGCTCCGCGATGAGCGATGCGTAGCGGATGGATCAATGCAGAAACCTAGGGCGTCGCACTCATGCCCCGAACTTGCTCAGTCTTCCTGCATGCGCCAGCGCCAGCGCCATCAGGGATGAGGAGGGCAGATGGCCCAGCGAACCCAGGGAACAACCTCGTTCGTCGAAGGTCGCCGAGGGCATCGGCAGGGCTCGTTGACTGGCCACCGCAACAGGTATTGGATGCCAGCTGTGACTGCCCATCGTTGAAGGCGTTGAGTGATCGCCCGTGACAATCAACACGTCCGGGTCGAGATCGGTGATCGCGGGCAGATAGGTGTCTGCCTCTTCCAGCAAACTCACCTTCAGGTCGAAGTTGCCATCTTCGCCCGCCGAGTCGGTCTTCTTCACGTGTACGTAGAAGAAGTCAGCTTGTGTGTCGTGCCAGAGTCGTGTCAGCAGTTGAGTTTCGGAGGCCAGATCATATTCCGTGTCGGGAGTCTCCATGCCCACAGCGCGCGCCACGCCGCGATACATCGGGTAACCGGCGATACCCACCGGCGTCAGTCCATAGGCCTGCTGCATTGTGGCCAGAGAGGGATAGGCTCCAAAACCACGAATCAGAACCATGTTGGCCGGTGATTCCTGAGCCAGAAGCTGGCGGGCCTGGACAAGGAACTGTTCCGCCACGTCGATCATGCGGTCGTCCTGGTCGCCGGAGCCCCGAAGTGGGAGCGGGGCATGACCCGTCACCTGCGGATCCGAGTCACTCACCCCCGCCGCAAGGCCCTCGCCGCGGAACACGACGGCGGCCCTGTATTCCATCTCCGGCGCGACGCAGACCTCGACGCCTTCGATGTCCACCTGGCCGAGGATCTTGCACAGACGCTCACACACCTCTGTGGGAATCCTGCCCGCTCGACGATCGGTGACCAGGCCCTGCTCATCGATCGTGCAGAAGTTGAGTCTTGCCGCCACGTCGCCTGGCGAGAAATCCAGACCCAGCCCCAGGGCTGACAAGGCACCGCGGCCGATGTCACTCGTCCATGGATCGTATCCAAACAGCGCCAGATGAGCCGGGCCGGAACCCGGGGTGAATCCTGGCCCCAGGGGAGACAACACGCCGCAGGATGCCCGCCGCGCGAGCTGGTCTAGATGGGGCAGCGATGCCGTCTCCAGTTCGGACCGGCCGGTCTCGGGATGGGGCAGTCCCCCCAGCCCGTCGATCACCAGCAGGACAATACGCGAGGTGGCGTCTCTGATGCACAGATCTGCCGTGTAGTCTGAACTGATCAATGTCCCTTCCCTTCCTCCGTCGAATGTGCTGGGTGCGTGGTGGGTCTGCCGCTGGCTTGCAATGTGGGTCGTAGTAGTGAACAGGACCTCAGGGACGCAATCATCAGGAGCTTGCCATGATCTCTGGCTCCCGTTCGACGGTCGTGACCGGTGTATCGATCCCGTCGTCGAGATCCTTTACCAGCATCTGCACCATCCCCATTCCGTTGAACGTATCCTCCGAGAGCTGAAAGGCGATGTCGACCCGTTGACCGATGGTCAGTTCGCGCCCCCGCTCTCCGTGTCGGAACCACATGGCGGTGCGAGGTCGGCCATTGACTCGCAGACTCAGCTTCAGATGCTCCCCCTCTTTTCCGACGCGCGTCAGTGCCATGATTTCCAGATCACGACAGCAGAACACGGGCATGGGATTACCTTGCCCGAAAGGTTCCAGGTCGCGCAGTTGCTCGATAGTTGCCATGTCCACGTCGATTTCGGCCAGTTCAACATCGATATCGAGGTGAGCCTGCAGCTGATCGGTGGTGATGTTCTGGTTGGCGTGATCAATCAGATCTGCTCGAAACGCTTCGTATCGATCCGCTTCCAACGAGAATCCCGCCGCTGCCGCGTGGCCGCCGTAGGTGGTCAGATGCTCACGGCAGGCGACGATTCCATCGTTGATGTCGTATCCCGGAATGCTGCGCGCCGACCCGACGTAGAGTCCGTCACGCCTCACGTCGGTGACCGCAACGGCGGGACGCCAGTGAGACTCGGAGAGTTTGCTGGCCAGCAGACCGATAACACCCAGATCCCACGATTCACCGAGGGTACACAGCAGATGCTCGCGGGCCAGGATCTCTTCGGTCACCAGACTCGCCGCCTCCTGCATCCCCTCTTTCTCCAGTTGTTGACGCTGACGATTCAGATCGTGCAGATGGGCGGCACGTTCGCGCGCGTCTTCGCCATCTGTCGTGCGCAGCAGTTCAAGAGCCAGATCCGGTTTCTCGAGACGCCCAGCTACGTTGAGTCGGGGGCCGAGATAGAATGCGATCGCCTGCGTATCGAGGGCGGTCCGGTCGCAGCGAGCGACGGTGCGCAATTCACGCAGGCCCGGTCGGCGTGTCCGTTCGGCCGCTCGCAGGCCGTATTTGACGAGAATTCGATTCTCATCGAGCAGGGGAACCACATCGGCTACCGTGCCGAGCACGACCAGATCAAGCAGATCATTGAGGTAACGCCGTCGTTCGTCGGCGGCGAGGAAGGCCTCGCTCAGCAACTGCACGACCTTGAACGTGACTCCTACACCCGCCAGTCCCTTGAAGGGGTAGTCACAGTCGCGGCGATTCGGATTGATGATGCTGTGAGCAGGTGGCAGATCCTCATTCTGTCGGTGGTGATCGATGACCACAACATCAACGCCTTCCTGCTGGGCAAGCTTCAACGCATCGAAGGCGGAGATCCCATTGTCGACGGTGATGATCAGACTCGCACCCAGCTTCAGTGCTCGCTCCACACCCGGGGGTTTGAGTCCGTAGCCATCGGTGTGTCGATGTGGAAGCAGATAGTGGCACTGAGCGCCGGCACGTTCGAGGAAATCCATGATCAGTGCCGTGCTGGTCACGCCATCCACATCGTAGTCGCCGTAGACGACGAGAGTTTCGCCGCGCCGGATGGCCCGTTCGATTCGCTCTGCACCGCGTTCGAGGTCTACGAGCAACTCGGGACGATGCAGGGCCTCGGGGCCGACTTGAAGATCTGTCAATTGTAGGTGACGCGTGGCCAGCAGCACATCCAGAAGAGAGTCGTAAGCTCCCTCATGGGCTACCTGCCAGACGGGAAAAAGACGCATGCAGGACCACTTCAACGGGGAGAGCGTTGGGGGGATGCTCAGGATCTGATCGCCAGCAGGGACAATGTCAGAAGGGGCCCGAACCGGGTCAAGCAGTGAAGCCACCCATGGTTGTGAGTATGTACCTTCAGCCTATCTTTGCCGCTCCATGGAAACGGTTTGATGCGAACACACGTGAAGAGCAGCGCCGGCACCGGATCTTCCGCCGATCCGGCCCGGACACTGGCCCTGACACTCCTCTGCCGGGCGGAGTCCGAGAATCGTCCGCTCGACGAACTGATCGGTGAGCTCACAGCTGAGACGGCTGGCGACATCGACGCGGACCCGGCCCGAGATCTGGATGGTCGCGATCTACGATTCGTACGCCAGTTGGTGGCGGGCGTCACGAAATGGCGCTTACACATCGATTGGATCCTTCGTCCCCATTCGAAACGCCCTTTGCCCGAGTTGACGGCTACCGTCCGCCACGCACTTCGCCTGGCGGTTTTTCAGATGCGATGGCTCGACCGAGTGCCTGCGCGGGCTGCCGTCCACTCGGCCGTGGAACTGACCAAATGCTTCGAGCACCGTGGGGCGGCCTCCTACGTGAATGCCGTCCTGCGCAATCTCACGCGCGCCGATGAACCGATCGCCTACCCGGATCGGGAAACGAACCTGGCCCATCATCTATCGGTCGTTCACTCGCATCCGCGTTGGCTCGTGGAACGCTGGCTTTCGCGGTGGGAACTGCCACAGACGGAAGCTCTGTTGCGCGCTAACAACGAACACCCTCTTCTCTATGCGCGCAGAAATCCGTTGCGCGCCGGTCACGACCAGTTTCTCGGCAATCTCCCTGCCGGTGCGCATCCTCGACAGGTCGATGAGACGACGTACGAAGTGTCCGCTCCCGAAGGCTTCTTTCAGAGTCCGGCTTTCGTAAAGGGTCAGGCTTACGTACAGGATGTGGCCGCTTCGGAGCCTGTTCGAATGCTGGCGCCCGCCATCGGCGAGCGTTGTCTGGATCTTTGCGCGGCACCGGGTGGCAAAGCGATTCAGGCGGCCATCGCCGGGAAAGATGAGATCGAACTCATTGCCGTCGATCGATCTCCTCAGCGACTGCGCCTGCTGCGCCAGAGCACGCAGCGGCTGGGGCTGTCGTCCATTCGCTGTGTCGCCGGCGATGGCGACGAAATTCCTCTCGGTCAGAGGACCGGCTTTGATCGCGTGCTGGTCGATGCACCGTGCAGTGGCACGGGCGTATTCCGGCGCCACCCCGATGCACGATGGAACAAGCGAGCCAAGGACCTGCCACGGCATGCAAAGCGACAACTGCAGCTGTTGCACAGTGGCTTTCGGCATCTGCGCGTAGGTGGTGTCCTCGTGTACAGCACCTGCTCGCTGGAGATGGAAGAGAATGACCAGGTCGTTGAGTCCTTTCTCGCTCAACACCCGGACGCCCGACTCGACGAAGATACCAGCGACCGTCCCCCTCGATTCCAGAGCGTACCCGGTCGCGATGAGGGAGATGGGAGTTTTGCAGTCCGCTTGAAGAAGGTGGCAGACCACGGCGAAGAACCGCAGATTCCGAGAAAGGCCGTGTGACCATGCTGAGATCGCTGCTTCGCAAAGCTCTGATTGCGGCGGGGGGGGGCGGGGGCTCGGGCGTGGCGTTTCTCCTGATCGTCGACAACCTGATCATGCCCAGCATCGTCGATGTGCCGAGGGTTACCGTGCCCGACGTGCGGAATCGAACGATCCCCGAAACCGAACGGCTTGTTCGTCAGATGGGCCTGCGTCTCACCCTTCGTGACAGCGTGTTTTCAGACGCCCCCGTGGGCCACGTGCTGGAGCAGGAACCCGGCCGCGGCGAATACATCAAGAGAGCACGACGCGTCTTCGTCGATGTAAGCCGGGGGCCACGTCGGTATCCGGTGCCAGATGTCACCGGCGGCTCCCACCGAGAAGCGGAATTGCAGATTCGTGGCCATCAGCTGACGGTGGGTGCGATTCTGCAGGAGTCTTCAACCGCGATCCCAGTGGGCGTTGTATTGCGACAGCAGCCCGTGGCCGGAATCGAGTTGCCCCGTCGCGCCCAGGTCGACCTGGTCGTGAGTAGCGGATCACCCTTTGAGCCGAAGAACGTCCCCGACGTGGTGGGGTTATCGATCGATACGGTCGAGGACACGCTGGCCAAGTATGAAATGAGACTTGGCAACATCGATGAACGTGTCGCCGAGCACGTGCTACCCGGCCAGATTCTCGCCCAACAACCGGCCGGTGGCACCCTGCTGCCCCGGCATACTCCCATCGACCTGGTCGTGAGCGTTCGGCCGGTCCCCGAACCCGAGTGAGTTCACATGGCCGCTGATTCGCAATCCGTCTGCATCGCCCCCTCCCTGTTGGCCTCTGATTTTTCTCAGTTGGCCGCAGATATTGACCGTGTCACCGCGGCGGGGGCCGACCTGCTCCATCTGGATATCATGGACGGCCATTTTGTCCCCAACCTCAGCTACGGGATTCCCGTCGTAGAGGCCATTCGTCGCTGTACAGATCTCGAACTCGATACGCATCTGATGTTGACTGACCCCCTCGAGTATGTGGGCCCCTTTGTCGATGCGGGAGCAGATTTCCTGACGATCCATCTCGAGGCATGCCCCGAACCGGCGCCCGTGCTGCGTGCCATCCGCGATCGCGGCATCGGTTGTGGCCTGGCCGTCAACCCGGGAACCGAAATCGATGGGATGCTCCCGTATCTGCCGGACATCGATCTTGCGCTGATCATGTCCGTTCAACCGGGGTTTGGCGGACAATCCTTTCAGGACCACGTGTTGTCGAAGGTTCGCCTTGTGCGGGAAGAGATAGACAGCCAGGGCCTGACCGTCGCCCTCGAGATCGATGGGGGTGTTGGGCCGAAGAATGCGGCCCTCTGCCGGGAGGCGGGGGCCCGCTGGCTTGTCGCTGGATCCTCCGTTTTTGGCGCAGCTGACGCGACCGAGGCGATCCAGATCATCCGCACAGGCTGAATCGAGGGGCACCTACTCGAGGCACGAGCGCCCCCAACTCTTTCCAGATCTCGTTCCGGCTCCTATATTTAACAGCTCCCATCTGGTTACTTGAAGATCCCTGTTGGATCTGCGTAACGGCAACTGGCAGCTAGCTCGCATCCCACTCCACTGGAGAGAATCCCAGCTTGTTCGATCGCCTTACAGATCGACTGGACAACGTCTTCCGCAATCTGCGCGGGCAGGGCAAGATCACCGAGAAAGCCCTCGACGAATCTCTGCGTGAGATCCGGCGCGCCTTACTCGAGGCGGATGTCAACTTCAAGGTGGCCAAGGCCTTCCTCGCGCGTGTTCGCGAGGCTGCAGTGGGACAGCAGGTCATGCGATCGCTGACACCGGGCCAACAGGTCATCAAGATCGTTCACAGCGAGTTGGTGCAATTGCTTGGTGCCACGTCCGAGCCTGTACGTCTGTCCCCCCACCCGCCTACGGTTCTGCTTCTGGTCGGCCTGCAGGGCAGTGGCAAGACGACGATGGCCGGCAAACTGGCGCAGCACTTCAAGGCGCAGGGCCGACTCCCATTTCTGGTCGCCGCCGACACCTACCGGCCAGCTGCGGTAGACCAGTTGCGCACACTGGGTGCCGCGATCGATGTCCCTGTCTACGGCCCAGAGGAGGCTGACTCCTCAAACCCCATCGACATCTGTCGGGATGGTCTGGAGCAGGGTCGCGTCACGAATCGATCTCTCGTCATCCTCGATACGGCGGGTCGCCTGAGTATCGACGAAGAAATGATGGCCGAGTTGACCCAGATCAAACAGTCCGCCTCTCCTCATGAGACTCTGTTTGTGGCCGATGCCATGCTGGGTCAGGATGCGGTTGAGACGGCGAGCCGATTCCACGAGCAACTGGCCTTTGATGGCGTAGTGCTGACGAAAATGGATGGCGATGCCCGTGGCGGAGCTGCCCTCTCTGTTCGCGAGGTCACCGGTGCGCCGATCAAGTTCATCGGCACGGGAGAGAAGGTGGAGGCCCTCGAGGCCTTTCACCCGGAGCGTATCGCCTCTCGTATTCTCGGCATGGGTGATGTTCTTTCGCTGGTCGAGAAGGCCGAAGCGGTCTTCGACAAAGAGCAGGCCCAGAGCATGGAGGAGAAGCTGCGAAAGCAGCGATTCACCTTCGATGATTTTCGTTCCCAGTTGCAGGCCGTGCGTAAGATGGGTCCCCTGGATCAGCTGCTGGGCATGATTCCCGGCGCCGGCAAGGCTCTGCAGGGCCAGCAGATCGATGAGTCCGCCCTCGGCCAGGTGGAGGCGATCATCGGTTCCATGACTCGCGATGAGCGATCGCACCCACGGATCCTCAATGGCAGTCGCCGCAAGCGGATTGCCAAGGGCAGTGGAACGACTGTGCAGGATGTCAATCGCCTTGTGAAACAGTTCAATGCGATGCAGAAGATGATGAAACAGATGAGTCGGCCTTCACGTCGAGGGCGTGGGGGGCCAAAGATGCCTTCCCTGCCGATGACCGGCTGACACGACAGATATTGAACAAGATGCCCCACACCACCAAGGAGTGAACCGTTGGTCAAGCTTCGACTGAAACGACTGGGACGAAAGAAACATCCCTTTTACCGCATCGTCGCCATGAATGCGAATGCACCACGCTCTGGACAGGCGCTGGCCGAGCTCGGCACCTACGATCCGATGGCGGCTGTGTTCGACCTTGACGAGGAGGCCGCCCTGCAGTGGTTGCGCAATGGCGCCCAGATGTCTGAGACCGTCCATGATCTGCTCAAGAGCAAGGGCACCCTCGCCAAGTATGCCGGAGAGGAAGGCGTCGAGAAGGAAGGCGCCCTCAGCCACGACAAACCCAAGCGACGCAAGAAGCTGGCTTCTTCGTCAGCACCGGCCGCCGAAGAAGCTGTGGCCGAGGCGCCTGCTGAGGAAGCTGTTGCCGACAGTGCTGACGCTGCTGAGACGCCCGCTGAGGGCGAGGCCACAGACGAGTCATAACGAAGCATTCCCCTACGGGTGGTTCGGGCTGCCTGCTGGGGTGATGATGCTCGATGGATGAGCGGATCACCATCGGTTATCTGACACGCACCAAGGGTGTGCGTGGATGGGTTGTAACCGAACCTCTGACCGACGATCCGCAGCGCTTCGAAGCGGTGGAAGACGTCGTTGTCGAGATCGATCGACGAGAGCCCATCGAATTGAAGATTGAAGACTGGCGCCTGGAAGGCACCATTGTGTTGCTGAAGTTTGCAGGAATCGACACGCCGGAAGAAGCTCGGGAGCGGGTGCTAAAAGGATATGTCACGATCCCCAAGGATCAGTTGGCTCCCCTGCCCGAGGGCCAGCACTATGTCTTTGACCTGATCGGATGTCAGGTCGTGGATGCCGATGATGTCGATCTGGGGGCCGTGACCCAGGTGTTACCGATGCCCTCTGCAGATGTGATTGTCGTGCGCCGCCCGCGAGGTGGCGAGGCGATGGTTCCCATGGTGGGAGATTTCGTCGAGTCTGTCGATACGCAGGCACGACAGATCAGAGTTCGGGGTGTGGAGGAACTCTTCGAGGACTGAAGGCGGATGCAGGTCGACATCGTCACCCTATTCCCCCGGTTCTTCGTCGAGCCCCTTGCCACCAGCATTGTCGGTCGTGCGATTGAGGGCGGTCAATTGGAGGTCAACCTCCATGACCTGCGGACATACTCTCAGGATCGGCACCGTACCGTCGATGACACGCCGTATGGCGGTGGTGGTGGCATGGTGATCAAGCCCGGACCTGTCGCAGCGTGCTGGACAGAGAATCAGTTCGCCAACGGGCACTGCATCCATCTGAGCGCCGACGGCGAACCGCTCACTCAGGATCTGGCAGCGGAACTGTCGCTGCAGTCGCATATGGTTCTGCTGTGTGGGCACTACAAGGGGGTCGATGAGCGGGCGAGACGGCAGCTCATCGACCAAGAGATCTCGATTGGTGACTATGTTCTGACCGGTGGAGAACCGGCTGCGCTGGTCTTGATCGACGCTGTGACCCGGCTGATTCCCGGCGTGTTAGGTAACTTCAGTTCGGCCATGGCCGACAGCTTTCATGACGACGGGCTACTGGATTGCCCGTGGTACACGCGGCCTGCCTCCCACGGTGGAGAGGAAGTGCCGCAGGTCCTGCTCGGTGGCGATCACGGGCAAGTACAGTCATGGAGACGACGCCAGGCATTGCGGCGGACGTTCGAACGACGCCCCGACTTGCTCGAGCGGGCCGACCTGGATGAAGAAGAGCGGCGCCAAGTTGCTGATTGGCGACAGAAAAAAGAAGAATGAACCGGTCGTGACACGGGCGTATGCCTGACAGCGACCGCTACCACTCAGAAAGAGATTGAGCCATGGATGCCACCCTACTCCGCGAGATCACCGCGGATCAGATCAAGAGCGACCTGCCGGAGTTTGGCGCCGGTGACACGCTGCGTGTTCACGTGCGCGTCATCGAAGGTGAGAAGGAACGTGTACAGATCTTCGAAGGAGATGTGCTTCAGCGACGTGGCTCCGGTGTGCACGAGACCTTTACGGTGCGCAAGGTGACGCAGGGGATCGCCGTCGAGAGAATCTTCCCCGTGCACTCGCCCCGGATTGCCAAGATCGAGCGCACCCGAATTGGCCGTGTGCGCCGCGCACGCCTCTTCTATCTGCGCGACCGCAAGGGTCGTGCAGCCCGCATCCGCGAAAAGCGATAGGCAGACTGTGAGCCACTCAGAGTTGCCTTTTGGTCGTCGCAACTGGATTCTTTTTGGTGCTTCCCTGGCTGTGATCGGTCTGGGGTATGTGCTGCTGAGCATCCCCCCTGCAGACGGTTTCCTGTCACTGACTGCGGCACCCATTCTGTTGGTGGGGGGGTATTGCGTCCTTCTTCCCGCGGCGATTCTCGTGCGAGACACCGAGGTCGCCGCCACCACCGTCGGCGTCGACAAGGACGCCGCCAGCGCCTGACCTCTGACGAGATCGGCCTCCTCCAATCCGGTCGCGGATCTGAAAAGCTCGGTTCCTATGCGCATTCTCATCGCTGAAGATGAGGTCACCTCCCGGCTTCTGATCGTGAAGTCGCTTGAGTCCTTCGGACACGATGTCGTGGTCTCGGAGGATGGTCTGCAGGCGCAGGCCGCCCTGAAGGTCGAGGACGCTCCTCATCTGGTCATCCTCGACCCGATGATGCCTGGCATGGATGGTGTTGGGTTTGTACGTGGCTGCGCGAGCAGCCCTGGGGCAAGCTTCGCTACGGCATCATGCTGACGGCCCTCAACAAAGAGGATGACGTCGTTGATGGCCTCAATGCAGGGGCCAACGACTATCTCACCAAGCCGTTTCGACGCAACGAACTGGGAGCTCGTGTTCGTGTAGGCGAACGCGTCATCGAGCTTCAGCAACGGTTGGCACAACGTGTCGTCGAACTCGAGGCGGCCTTGTTGCAGGTCAAGACACTGCATGGTCTGCTGCCGATCTGTTCCTACTGCAAGAAAATCCGCGACGACAAGAACTACTGGACTCAGGTTGAACCTTACATCGAGCAACACACCGATGTAAGGTTCTCACACGGGATCTGCCCCGACTGCTACAGAACGACCGTCGAGCCGCACCTGAAAGAGCAGGAGGAGCAGGCTCACAAGGCGGCAAAGTCGGGATCCAGTTATGACGACGATACCGTCATCGGATGAGTGGTGTCCTCGACCATGACGTGGACCTGTATTCCGATCAGGCGGCCCCTCATCGCCTGAACGATTTGTCCTGCGCCCATGATAGAAAATCGATGTTTGATCGTGACGGATTCCTCGTCATCGGCAAGGCCATCTCCATCGAGCGTACGCAGGCGGCAATACAGGCCGTAGATGACCTGATCGATGGCATGGTGCCCGACTTTCGCGGTGTTCAGTTCGAACCCGGCCACGGTGACAAATCCGAACTGAAGAGCGATGCCCGCCGTCGAGCCGTGCGCAAGCTGATGCGTTTCGTCGACTTCGATCCCCGACTTCATGAACTGGCATACGACACCGATCTGCTCGCCGTCGTGTCGCTGTTGATGGATGGCCAACAGCCCCACCTGTTCCAGGACATGGCACTGCTCAAGCCCCCCGGGGGCAGTGAGAAACCATGGCATCAGGACATGGCCTACTTCAACGTGCCCATCGACACACCAGTCATTGGTGTGTGGATTGCATTGGAGGATGCGAACGTAGACAATGGTGCACTTCGGATGCAGCCTGGCTCGCACCTGCTGGGTCCCATGGAACACTTCAAACGGCGTGATTGGCAGATCTGTGATACGCAGATCGATCGAGGTCGTGACCTGGCCGTCCCCCTACCCGCCGGGGGTGCTCTGATCTGGCACGGACTGACCCAGCACGGCAGCCCCATCAACCGTTCCGACCAACGGCGATGCGCGCTGCAGTTCCATTATCGACCGGCCAGCACACAAGAGACGACCTCCGAGGAACGCATGGCTATCTACGGTGGTGACGTCCGCGGCGCCGAATGTTGACGGGCGATGCGCAGGTGTGAGCAAGTCCTTACCTTCGCCATACAATACCTCCGCAAGGCGATCTGATGGCCCGTCGACTCCGCCGGAATCCTGACGGCACACCGGCAACAACCAATCTCAATGACATCCTGACAGAAGCGGCCAGCGCTGATGCAATTCGGCATCTTCCGGGCAAAGGTCAGCCTCTGGACCTGCACGGGTATTTTCACGCAGACCCGGAGCAACGGGTGGCCGGTCGCCTCATCCGCGACAATGACATTCTCCCCCAGCCCTTGCAGGACCGCCGCGACGCAGAGATCCACCGCGAGCAGGTTTCGGCACTGATCGAAAAGACGAGGCTGGAGCTGAGTGTCCGACGTTTCAACATCGAGCAACTCGGCGCGTGCCTGGCCCCTTCTGAGCCGCAGACCGACACTCCCGCCTACATGAAACACGGTTTGGTCAGTGTGTTGCCTGGTGCCCAACACGCAGCCGCTCATGAATTGGACCACGCCGTGACAGAGTATGCCAGCCGTCGGCGTCAGGCGCATCAGCGTGTTCGAGAGGCGGCCGAGAAGGCCTACGAGGCGGCCCGAGGTCTCAATGAACAGGTCATGCTCAGTCGTCATCTGCCTGCCGGTCTGCAGGTGATCGGCGTCCGGGTGGACACCTTCCTCGGCCAGTTCGACGAGGCGATCCCGGATCTGCCAGCCCTGCCCGCCTCATTCGTCGTTGCCCCCAGCTCCGGACGCGTTTCAGGTTGGCGTCGCCTGCTGCACGCCTTGAGCAGGCGACCATGACTGTCGACGCTGAGTACGGTCGCTACGAACGGATGCGCCCCGATGAACTGTCGGCGATGGTGGCCAAGTCACCTGTGGCGTACTGGCCGCTGGGGTTGCTGGAACACCATGGCTGGCATCTGCCCATCGGCTTCGACGGCCTCAAGGCGGATGGATTGTGCGAACGATTGGCACGCCGGGTCGGCGGGATCATTCTGCCTACGATGTGGTGGGGAGGCGGTGGAGGCCATCATGTGTTCCGCTGGACCCACTATCAACCCGAATCGGCCTATGCCGAGATCGTGACCAACACCGTTGGGCAGCTGTTTGATCACGGCTTCCGTGCCATCGTTCTGTTGGCAGGTCACTATCCCTGGCAACAGACGCTGGATCGTATCGTCCCCTCCTTGCGTGCTGACAACGACCAAGGCTTGATTCTGGCCGGCACCGAATTGACCGTCGGCGGAGATCTCGGTCTGTCAGGCGATCATGCGGCTCTGGAGGAGACCTCCTATGGCCTGGCGCTATTCCCCGACCTGGTGGACATGAAAGCCATGACCTCTGGCCGAGGTGGGTCAGACATCTGGCCGAAATCGGGGCCGCCAGAGAAGTCTGAACAACATCCGGCTGTCGAATTCGATCCGGCGCAACCGTTGTTTGCCCAGATGGGACAAGACCCACGCATGGGCTCTGGCGCACGCGGAACTTACTCGGCCAATACATTGCTCGATGAGTTGCAGCAACAGTTGGAACAGTTCCTCCATCGATAGAAGATGCCCCAACGACCTCATCCACCCCTTACCAGGAGCTGACCTTGGCGGACCGTGTCGAAATCCAATACTGCGCCAGTTGAGGGTATATCTCCCAAACCGTCAGTTTGGCGGAACAAATNCTGGCTACAAAGAAACTCGACCTGCAGCAGTTGACGATCGTCCCCCACCGCGGTGGGCGGTTCGAGGTCACTGTTGATGGAGAACTCGTGTTTTCGAAGCTCGAACAGGGCCGATTTCCCGAGTGGGAGGAAATCCAGCCCCATCTGTAGTTGAATATTCTTGACACATTCATTCGNACTTCGATACCTTCGCAACAGGTTTTATCGCGACCCATGATGTCTCACGTCCTGTAACAGGAGGCGTTCATGGAACCGGACTACGTAGGGTGGTCGTAGGTCTATTACATGACTGCGGCCACCATACTCTGCCCCGCGATGTAGGGACGGCGGCAGCACCGTCGCCGATCTGACCGGATCATACTTGGTCCGACGCAGAACATGGAGAGGATCCGTTGCGGATCCTCTCCTTCTTTGTATTCACCTTCGGGCTTTTCGCTCATNCTCACGGACCACCAGGGCAAGCGTTGGCACGAGCCATTCCACGGGAGCTACAGATGCGGTCGGGGCACAGGTCACACGGTCGATCGTTGTTCGCAGGTNCCCTNCTCGCACTGGCTGGTTGTGGAGAGGATCCCACGGGCCCCGCCCCGGATACCACACCGGGAGGCGCGGATTTCTCGGCGCTGTTTCAGCCACCCACAGCCGCAGAAAAACAGGCTGTCCTGGCAGACTGGGCCCCCCCGGTGATGGCGACACAGGTGCGGACCGAGGCAGTCGACACGGTCAGGATCGCCTCACGATCTGTGGTGGTCCGCATCGTGTCTCATGTGGTAGAGAGTGAACGACATGTCGGCGCCATCACGTATCCCGTCGGTGCGACGGCGGCCCTGCCTGCGCTCCTCTACTGCCACTTCGACGTCGAGGGCATTCAGTTTGAGAGTGCCGTTCTCGTACTGACCGCCGTCGCCGGACTGCGCGGCGACCAGTTCGCCTATGTGATTCCCTCTTATCGGGGCCAGTCTCTGCGTCTGGGTAGTCAAAGGTTTCGGTCGGAGGGAGAACGCTCTCTGTTGGATGGCGAGATCGCCGACGCTCTCGGTCTTCTGCAGGTCGCCTGGTCGATGCCACAGATCATGGACGGCCGAGCGGCGGCGCTGGGGCTGAGCGCGGGCGCCACGGTTGCCCTGCTGGCGGCAGCACGAGAACCCGGCATCGAGGCCGTCGTCGACTATTTCGGACCAAGTGATTTCTTCGGCACGTATTCAGAAGGGATGCTGCGCCGCATCGTCGATGGAGATATTCCGCAGATCCGAAGGATACGACTGGTGGCTGAGCAGCTGATCCTGCCGTGGGCTGACGGAGAGATCTCGACACCGCAGATGCGATTGGCGTTGCTACGACGATCTCCCGGACAATTCGCGGATCGCTTGCCCCCTATCCTCGCCCACCATGGCACAGCCGACGACATCGTCGATCCCAGCGAGACGACTCGCCTGCAGGGGGCCGTGGATGTTGCGGGAGGTCAGATGCAATCGTGGACTTATTTGGGCTCGGGTCACAGCCCCTTCGGTATGAGCGGTGCACTGGCACGCACCGCTGAGTTCCTCGGGCAGATCTCGGGCCAGTAATCCCGCCCATCGCCGTCTGCACTCTTACGTCAGCAGGTCCATCTGCTTGCGTTCGCCCTCGACCTGCACCTGTTCCACCTGCTTCAGACCATTGAAGGGGTGATCCCCGCCGATGCAGTATGTGCAGAGTTGATCCGCCTCCAGACCGAGTCGACCGAAGGCTCGGTGCATTCCCGCCAAGGAGATGTAGACAACGGGCAGCCCCATGGCTTCGCTGATCTGACCCGGGTCTCGGCCCCGGGCGATGAATCCCTCCCCATCGGGTGGGTCCGGTGGCATGTCCACGCCAAACATGCAACCTCTCGGAATCCCATCTGCGGGGATGATCCCGATCGGCGGTGTGTAGGACACGAGATAGACCTTCTTGACGCCGGCTTCGTTGACCAGTAACTGTGTGGCCCGTACCGAGTTGTTGCCACGCACGATGCTGTCGTCGATAAGGATCACCGTTTTCCCGTTGAGATACGGAGCGAGACCCGGCAGCAGATGCAGATTCTCGTCGATCGAGCGCTTGCGATCCTGCGCAGTGGACCCCTGGAAAGACCGTTCCCCTCGCATCTTGTAGAAGACGGGTTCGAAGGGCAGATTGGTCTTCTTCGCATAGGTCCGNGCCGCCACCTCTGGGCAGCGGGGCAGATAGGTCACCAGGTCAGCGTCGGATGGCTGGAACTCTTCAGCCAGCACCTCACCCAGGGTCTCGCGGACACGTCGTGCGCTCACGTGATTGAGAATCGAGTCTACATCGGCCACATAGTTCCACTCGAAGAAACAGTGGCGCACCTCCGGTTNGACGAGGGTTTCCTTTGAGTAGTCCCCTTCCGGCGACAGGTAATACACCGTACCCGGCTCCAGATCCTCGATGAAATCGCCGCCATTCTTGCGGAAGGCGATGTCCTCCGAGGCAACCCCGTGTTTGCCGTCCTTCCATCCCAACACGCCCGGCTTGATCCCGGTTCGATCACGCAGGACGATGACATCCCGCTTACGGTAGTCGGCGATGGCCATGGTGTAGGCACCGGGCACGGTCCGCAGAAATGTGTGTTCGCCATCCCGGCGATACAGATACAGCAACGCCTCCGTGTCACAATTCGACTGCATTCGCGTCAGGTCGAGATCATCTACATGACTCAGATCCACCTGTCCATTGTGGACGGCAGCCATTTCGCAATCGCGGATGAGGATGTGATTTCCCCTTCGCTCTACGTGGCCGCCTAACGTGTGAGGATGAGCGTCGGATAGGATGGCATCCTTGCGTCCGCGCGTGGCATAGCGGACGTGGGCCATGTAGGTGTGATAGCTGGGGCTTGGAAAGATCTTGTGCAGATCGGTCACGTCGAAACGATCAACTCCACCGGCCCACTTGATCACATCGATCCGGCCCTCCCCGACGGCGGCGATACCCGCCGCTTCCCGCCCACGGTGCTGCAGAGAGCGAATGAACGCATACGCATCGTGCAGCGTATGTGCTACGCAGAACCCGCAGTTGTGACGAACTACATCCTCCATGAGGACACTCGCTCCTGGGTCAGAGGGTGGTCGTGACCGAAGTCATCGGTGGAACTTTATTGCGGGGGGGAAGGAGACAGAATATAGGGTGCCAGGCGCTGGCAGCATACTGTGATCTCGGCGCCGTCATCGTGCCGTGTAATCGCCGTCCAACGAACACGGGGTTCCGTATTCCGACAGCAGTGCGGTTCGGGCCAGACCATGCAGGAGAAAACCGGGACCCATCTGCGACTCATACCAGTCGATCCCCGAAGCACCCGCCGGTAGAACACGCTGGAAATAGACATCGAGCAAGCGCGCGGACAGTTGCAGCGCCGCATCCAACCATCGGGGTTCGCTTGTCAGCTCATAGAGATCGGCCAGCAACCCCAGCCCAAGTCCTGCGTCCATGGCGGGCACGTTCACCGACGAGGGCAACGGCTCGCTGGCATAACGCTCCCCCACCGACTGCGCCCATTCGAGCAGACGAGTGTCCTGGGTGTGGCGGAATCCGAGCAGGGCCGTGAGCGCCACGTAGGACGCGGGCCACACGCCATACACACTGCCCCAGACGGGCATGGCCTGGAAGAGTTCATTGGTCGAGCGGCGCGACAGAATCACGTAGACCCCCTCCTCCAGATCGTGGGGTGCGGCGAAGAACGCATCGACATAGGCGTTGGCTCGGGTTCGCATGCGTTGGGCGAGATCCGCCTGGCTCGCCTCCAACACGGGAGCCGCCTCCAGCAGGCTGATGGCAAGTGACAGCGTCTGGGATGGGGCATTCACATCGTGGAAGCGATCGTTCTCTTCAGGTGTACGGCTTTCGATCTGCAGCAATCCGCGGTCGTCCCGCTTCGGCCACCAGTAGTCGAGCATCGACTCGATCTCATCCAGCGTCCGCCGGCGTGGTTCGGCTCGGTAGGCGAAAGCCCAGTCACAGATAAAGAAACCACCATGGCGTGGGAAATCGCATGATCGGGCTGACCGTGGATGGGCACGGCGTTGTTCGATCGTGGCGTGACGGATGTATTCCCGGGGTTCGCCGTCGGTCCAGTGGTAGTGCAGGCCGTCGGCGAAGGACTGAACGCAGGCAGGGTTGCACTGGAGGATCTTTTCCCACAACCAGAAGGGCGCGGCTCGCAGATGGTCGTGTATTGCACCTGCCTCTCGTGTCGGATCCCGCTGGCGATGGCTGTCTCCGATGGCGTCGGTGTCCAGATCCCAAAAGGCGTGTTCACCCCAGGGAAACAGGCCGGTCGGCGTTTCGGTGCAGTGTGTGGCGTATCGTCGGACATATCGATCGGCGGCGGCGGCGAAGTCGGGGCGACTTCGCCCCTTTGCCAGCCCATGCAGCGTCAACAGCGTCGCCTCATCGTGGATGAGATTGCAGCCTCTGTAAGAGCGGTCGCCACTTCGCTGCCCCTCGATGGGATCCGGTGCGCGCTCCAGCATGGCCACACCGTCCAGATCGACCATGGAAGGGAACAGTCCACCGTATTCGGTGCCCAACCCAACCAGCGCCTCTGCGGCGGCCTCGACGCGTGCCAGAATATCAGACGTTATGGACATGGGGTCATCGTCAACCGATACAACGCATGGGCATCATGGGCTTGGACGGATCGACGTCGAAATCGAGTTCGAGCCGTTCGCTACCGTGCTCAAAGAGAATCCGACCAGTGAGCAGTTCATCGTGAAGTTGGCGCCACCGTGGCTCGCCTCTGGACACCGACCACCGCCATCGGCCGCACCCACGAGGCCATCTGGCCGTCGGAGCAACGCGTTGAGTGCGTGTTCGTATGGCCCGGAGACCCACCGACCACCGGGGGTGCCCAGCCACAGACCGTGCTGGGTGGCCACCAGCCAGTCCGTCGGCTCCCAGGCGACTACCCATTGCCTGGTTGGCTTCGTCTCGTCTTCAGACTGATCTACCAACCCGTCCCTTTCGCCGTGAGATTCCTGACGAATCTTGCGCGTCGAATCCCCTTGTGGCGAATCTCTGTGTGGCGCATTCGATCAGATCGCAGCTTCGCCCGTCTCCCCGGTACGGATTCGAACGACGTCCTCCACGGGCACGACGAAAACCTTCCCATCGCCGATGTTGCCCGAATTGGCCGCTTCTTTGATGGCGTCGGTGGCACGCTCGGCGATACTGTCACCGACGACGACCTCGATCTTCAGTTTTGGCGTAAAGTCGATGTTGTACTCAGCACCCCGGTAGACCTCCTTGTGCCCCTTCTGGCGACCAAAACCTTTCACTTCGCTAACGGTCATGCCCATGATGCCGAGAGCACTGAGTCCTTCCTTTACCTGTTCCAGCGCATTCGGACGGACGATACATTTCAGCAATTTCATTTTTGAGTCCTGACGTGTGAGTCCGTGTGTATTGACGTGCCAACCTTCGCACGTATCACACCTCGGAGTAGTAGCCTTGTTCGTTGTGTAGGGAGATGTCCAGCCCACGCTCCTCTTCGTCTTCGGCAACTCGCAGGCCGATGACAGAATCCACGATCTTCAGCAGAATGAAAGAGACAATGCCTGCGTAAAGAACGGTGACCACAACACCTATCAGCTGGGCCCAGAGTTGCGAACCGATCGTCATGCCCTCGGCTAGTCCCTGCCCCCCGAGAGACTCGGCGGCAAAGGCGCCCGTCATCAGGGCACCGACGATCCCACCCAGGCCGTGCACGCCGAAAGCATCCAGAGAATCGTCGTATCCCAATTTGTGTTTTAGACTCGTGGCTCCCCAGAAGCAGACGACACCGGAGACGATTCCAATGGCCAGGGCCCCCATGGGGCCCACACTACCCGAGGCGGGAGTGATGGCCACCAGGCCTGCAACCGCGCCGGTGACAATGCCGAGGACACTCGGCTTGCCGTGCTGGATCCATTCGATCAACATCCAGGTCGCAGCCGCCGTCGCGGTGGCAACTTGCGTGACGAGCATCGCCATTCCGGCGGCGCCATCTGCAGCCAGGGCGGAACCGGCGTTGAATCCGAACCAACCGACCCAAAGCATGGAAGCACCAATGACGGTGATCACGAGGCTGTGGGGCGGGATGATTCCCGGATACCCACGTCGCTTGCCCAACACGAGGGCCGCCACCAGAGCCGCGATACCGGCATTGATGTGGACCACCGTGCCACCGGCGAAATCGAGGATTCCCTTGTCCCAGAAATAGGCACCATCGCCGCTCCACGTCATGTGGCAGATCGGCGCATACACCGCCGTCGACCACAGGACCATGAAGAGGAGCATGGCAGAAAATTTCATCCGTTCGGCAAAAGCACCCGCGATCAAAGCCGGCGTGATGATGGCAAAGGTCATTTGAAATGTGATGAAGACCGTCTCGGGTACGGTACCCGTCATCGAATCGGCACCGACACCGGCCAGAAGTGCTTTGCCCAGGCCGCCGATAAAAGAACTCTGGTTTACGACGCCCGCTTCCATCCCTGTCGTGTCGAAGGCAAGACTGTACCCCCAAAGGACCCACACGAGGGTCATCACCGCCGTGAGGGCGAAACACTGCATCAGGACGGACAACACGTTTTTTGCCCGCACCAATCCACCATAGAACAGGGACAGCCCTGGGATGGTCATGAACAGGACCAGCGCCGTGGCGGTCAGCATCCAGGCCGTGTCACCTGAATCGAGGCTGTCACTGGCTTGCGCCGGCTCAGGCAGCAGGATTACAGCCAGTATCAGAAGCGCCGCCGCCGGCAACAACCGGTGGAGGGATGGCCAGTTCAGTGAAAATCGCATGCGCAGTATCTCCCGACGAATCCGAAAGGTGACGAGCGCGATCTGTCGCCCGAAAATGGATGTAAGGAACTCGTTGCCAAAGGTCAAAGGTCGTGTACTATGGGTCGTATTCTCACAGGTATGAGATTCTGGAACGTGACGATGCAGGGCTATCGCTCCAAGCTGAAGCGGTAGGCAGCCTGTCCGTTGCGCCACCAGATCTTCTCTTCGATCTCTGGGTAATCCTGGCAGAAGACCTCGACTGCATTCACGATGGTCTTCATCGTGCCCGACCGCTCGCACACTGGCCAGTTGCTGCCAAAGATCAGTCGATCTTCGCCGAAGCTGTCGAGCAACGCAAGGAACGTGGGCTGATAGTGCTGTGGATCTTCGGGCGCTGGCTGCTGCGTAGCCGCTTCCACGTAGCCCGACACCTTCATATAGACCTGTGGATGGGCTGCCAGCAGTCCCATGGATTCGACCCACGCCGGATCAGGCGCCTGCCCGTCGATGGCCACGTGGGCCACGTGATTGACCACGATCCGCAGTTGAGGGTGCATGGCGGCGACACGGGCCACCCCTTCGGCCTGTTGTTGGCCGTGGATGAGCACGTCCAGCGTCAGATCACGGGCGGCAAGGTCACCGACGGCCGCATCGACGGCGGCGGTCTGCCCATCGAAGTTGCCGCCACCGAGGCGGATGCCGAGAAACAGGACATCGTCAGCGTATTCAACCAGATGTTGAGAAAACTCGTCCCCGGGATCGATGTGCCCCATGAACCCGACGATCCACGGCTCGTCAGCAGCCAGATCGAGGATCCAGCGATTGTCCTGTACCCAGGCACTGGCTTCCACGATGACGGTACCCGTGATGCCACAGGGTTCGCCGATGGCTCGATGATGTTCGGGCAGAACCGTCCGGTATAACAGTTCGTTGTCCGCCGAAGGCCAGGGGATTCCCTCTGGCCTTGTGGGGTCGTAGAAATGGGTGTGTGTGTCGATGCGAGGGCTCACGATGTCTCCCTAGTGCGCTTCAAGCCACGTGTCGGCGGTACCCATCTCGATGACGATGGGCACCTTCATGGGAATCGCCATCTTCATTGCATCTTCGACGACCTGGCGAACTTCCTTCTCTTCTTCTCGATACAGGTCGAACACGAGTTCATCGTGTACCTGCAACAACATTTTCGTCTTCCATCCTCGCTCGATCTGTTCCTGATGGATCTTGATCATGGCAATCTTGATCATGTCCGCCGCCGTGCCCTGGATCGGAGAGTTGATGGCATTTCGCTCAGCGGCAGAGCGGATATTCCGATTGCGAGAGTTGATGTCTCGCAGATATCGCCGTCTGCCCAACAGGGTCTGCACGTAGCCATTCTCTTTGCAGCTCTCTACGGTCTGCTCCATATAGGCCTTCACGCCGGGGTATTCCTCGAAATACTGCTCGATCATCTGATGCCCCAGATTCCGCGGGATTCCGAGCCGTTCTGACAGACCGAAGGCTGAGATTCCATAGATAATCCCAAAGTTCACCGTCTTCGACTGCCGCCGCATGTCCTCGTCGACCATGTCAGGGGGCAACGAGTAGAGCCGGCTGGCTGTGACGGTATGGATGTCCTCCTCATCCCGAAATGCCTGGTTCATCCGCTCGTCGCCGCTGATCTCAGCAATGATCCGCAGTTCGATCTGCGAGTAGTCGGCGGCAAGCAGCGTCCACTCGGGTCCCTCTGGAACGAAGGCGCGACGAATCTCACGGCCCTGCTCGGTACGGATAGGAATGTTCTGAAGATTCGGATTGCTCGACTGCATGCGGCCTGTGGCGGCGACGGCCTGCTCGTAGTGGGTATGCACCCGACCCGTCTTGGGGAAAATCGCGCCAGGGAGCATATCCAGGTAGGTCGACTTCAGTTTCGTGCAGAGCCGGTAGTGGAGGATCTGCCGAGCGATCTCGTGTTCGTGAGACAGACGGGTGAGGACCATTTCATCGGTCTTGTACTGCTTGGATTTCGCCGTGCGACGCGCATTCGGATCCAACTGCAACTTCTCGAACAGAATCATCCCCAACTGCGATGGTGAGTTCAGGTTGAAGGGCTCCCCCGCCAACTCCTCAATTCTCTTGGCAGAGGACTCGATCTGTGTGGCCAGATCATCGGAGATGACCTTGAGGCAACCGGCGTCAACCCGGATCCCGGCCATCTCCATCGCTGCAAGAACCGGAATCAGGGGCGCCTCGACGTCGTCGTAGAGTCGCTGTTGCTCACTATCGGCGAGCAGGCCCCGCAGAGCCTGGGCCAGTTGCAGAGCGATATCCGCATCTTCGACGGCATACTCCTTCAGATCGTCGACATCGACCTCACGTAAGCTCTTCTGACCATCTCCCTTTTCCCCAATCAGATCGGTGATCGGCACGGGTCGGTAACCGAGCATCGCCTGGGCCAGGTAGTCGAGAGACCGACGCAGATCCGGGACGGCCAGGAATGCGGCGATCATCGTGTCGAAGAGGGGTCCGGCGACCTCGACCCCCTGCCACCGCAGGACGGTGATGTCGAATTTGAGGTTGTGACCCACCTTTTCGATGGCCCCATCCTCCAGAAGCGGCCGGAACTCCTCCAGAATCTGTCGCGCTTCGGTGCCTTCTGGAAAGGGAACGTAGGTCCCTCGATGGGGCTCGATGGCGACGGCGAGACCGACGATCTCACATGTCTTGGGATCAAGGCTTGTCGTCTCCAGATCGAGAGAGAAACTTCCCTTGTCTCGAGCGGACTCGATCAACGCTTGACGCTGCTGCGCAGTGGTGGCCAGCCCGTATTCGTGGTCGACATCCTCGATCGTGTGGATCTCACCGGCCTGGGCGGCGTCGCCTCCCACGGCGACCCTCTGAACCACCATCTCGTAGTCGTCGCCGAACAACCGTTGTCCAAGGGCATTGAACTCGAGTTCAGCGAACAGTCCCTTGAGGGCTGGTGCATCAGCAGGCCGACGGCGTAGATCCTCTATCTGCAATTGGAGGGGCACGTCACGATCGATCGTGACGAGCTGCTTTGACAGCAACGCCTGGTCGTGATGATCGATGAGCAGTTGCTTGCGTTTCCCCTTGATCTCTTCCACACGATCCAACAGAGATTCGACCGAGTCGAAATCGGCGATCAGCTTCTGTGCCGTCTTCTCGCCGATACCCGGCACACCGGGGATGTTGTCACTCGTGTCCCCCATGAGGCCCATCACATCCACCACTTGGTCGATTCGTTCGACCTTCCATTTCGTCAGCACGTCTTCCACACCGAGCAACTGAGGTGGCGTGGGGCCACGACCTGGCCGGTACAGGAAGGTCCTCTCCGACACCAGTTGGGCGTAGTCCTTGTCGGGGGTGATCATGTAGGTCGTGATCCCGGCCCCCTCGGCTTGGGTCGCGAGCGTGCCGATGACGTCATCCGCCTCAAAACCGTCGATCCGCAAGACGGGAATCTGAAAACCTTCGCAGACCTGAATGACAAAGGGAATCGCAACGCCGAGATCTTCCGGCATCTTGTCGCGCTGCGCCTTGTATTCGGAATAGGCCTCGTGCCTGTGCGTCGGCTTGGGTGTGTCGAAGACGGCCGCCACGTGGGTGGGCTCGAAACGATCGATGATCTCCAGCAGCGTGTTGGTGAAGACCAGCGGCGCCGATGTATTGATGCCCTTCGCATTCATCGTTGGATTGTTGATCAGGGCAAAATGGCCGCGATAGGCCAGCGCCATTCCATCGAAAAGGCATAACACCTTGCGATCCTGCAGTTCAAGCTCACCGGTGATGCCAAGGGCACGGCTGGCGGCGTCCATCGTCGTCATGAAAGCAAACCGGATCTCGTTGGGGTCGTAGTGACTACTGCGGCCAAATCGCTGGGGCAGGCCGATCTAAAGAACGCCTGCTTTGCGACCGGATCAAGCAGGCTATCCGGGCTTGCCGTGAAAGGCCGGTCCGGCTTGGTTACCCAACATCGGCAGGATGCGACCTTGGGCTCCAAGGATTGAAGTCTATGGGCAAGAATGGGAAGAAGAACAGCAAGAAAGCCGCCTCGGAGGAGACCCAGGTCTCGAAACTGCCTGTGGGACGCTCTGGACGACTGAAGAAAGAGGCCTACGAGAAAGAGCTGCGGCGCCTTCAAACCCGGTTGGTTCGATTGCAGGAGTGGGTGCGCAACGAAGGTCTCAAAGTGGTCGTCCTGTTCGAAGGACGTGACGCGGCGGGCAAGGGTGGCGTCATCAAACGGATTACCGAACGACTGAGCCCCCGTTTGGCACGGGTCGTGGCCCTGGGCACTCCCACAGAGCGCTAAAAGAGTCAGTGGTACTTCCAGCGATACGTCCCCCACCTGCCACCTGCCGGCGGCCGGTGAGATGTGCCTGTTCGATCGCAGTTGGTACAATCGGGCCGGCGTCGAAAGAGTGATGGGCTTCTGCAGCGCCGAAGAAGTAGAGGAGTACTACCGTTCATGCCCAGAGTTTGAGCGCATGCTCGTGCGTTCGGGGATCATCTTGATCAAGTATTGGCTCTCCGTCTCCGACGACGTACAGGAGAAGCGCTTTCAGGAGCGGATGGACGATCCCCGCAAGCGCTGGAAGTTGAGTCCCATGGACCTGGAGGCACGGGTACGCTGGGTGGAATACTCCCACGCCAAGGACGACATGTTCCGTCATACCGACATCAAACAAGCGCCGTGGTATGTCGTGGATGCGGACGACAAGCGTCGGGCCCGCCTGAACTGTATTCATCATCTGCTCAGTCTGTTGCCCTAAGAGGATCTGCAGCCCCCCAAACTGGAACTCCCTCCTCGCCAGCAGGACACCGGATATGTCCGGCCTCCACTGGACGAGCAGACCTTCGTCCCCCAGGTCTACTAAGCGCCATTGACCACCCACGCAGATCTGGTCGTCGTCGGAGCCGGCAGTGGTGGTTTCGGCGCGGCGTATGCGGCAGCTCGTCTGGGTGCCCGCGTCGTGCTCATCGAGGCCAGCAATGGCGTTGGCGGTACCAGCACCTGGGCAGGGGTGAACAACTGGGAACCGGTGGCGGGAGGCACGAGTTTTCCGGCCCAGCTCTACCAGGCACTGATCTCGACGGGCGACGCCTGTCTCCAGCGACGCGGCTGCGTCTATCATCCGGATCGCCCCTGGGGGGTGGTACGACCGAGATCTAAACAACACCGACTACCGCCACAGTCTCAGTCGTCTCAGCGGGATGCCTATCACCTTCGAACCGGCCGCCCTGGATCGTGTGATGCGGCAGCTTCTCACCACGGCGGGGTGCGATGTGCGCCTGGAGACGAGGTTCGTAGAGGTGGATGTGGATCGTGTGGGCCGACGTGTTAGAGCCATCATCACACAAGACGCAACAGGCCAGCGGCAGCGCCTCGAAGCTGACCAGTTCATCGATGCCACTGCTGACATCTATTTGGCTCGTGAGGCGGGTTGCCAGAGCCGGGTAGGTCCCGAATCCCATGCAGAATACGACGAACCCTCTGCCTCGGATGCCGAGGGTGTCGTACTCAACAACGCCAGTCCCTGTTACCGGGTGTCACCGCTGCGTGAGTCAGAGGCTCCCGAGATCGAGCCACTTCCAGAACGGGCAGATGTGGGGCTCGATGATCTGCGTCCTGTCACCAGCATTCGCACGTACCCCAATGGTGATCTGAACATGAACCCCCTGCACCTGATGACGGGGGTCGAAGCCCTCCGCCTGGATTCCGAGGCGCATGACATCGCCTTCCTCCGGGCCCGTGCTCATTGGCATCTGCTGCAGACCCGACACGGTTTTGATCGCTGGCGACTCGTCTGGATGAGTCCGGCCCTGGGAATCCGCGAGACCCATCGCCTCGTGGGGCGATATGTTCTGCGCGAACAGGATCTCGACGCAGGGCTGGCTGCGCAGTCTCACGACGATATCATCACCTTCGCCGACCACGCCATCGACTTCCATGGGTCGCGGCCGTCACGGGCGGTCTCCAACGGCCCCTGCGGGGTACCTTTCCGCTGTCTGTTGCCGAAGGAACTGGACAACCTGCTCGTCGCTTGTCGCGGGGCAAGTTTCAGTTCGATCGGTGCGTCGAGTTGTCGTTTGAGTCGAACCATGATGATGCTGGGGCAGGCCGCCGGCACAGCGGCAGCCTTGTTCGGTCTCGATACGGCCGCGTACGTGTCTGGAGACGGGATGAGCCGACTGCGGGATCAACTCGTCACGGACGGCGTGGCGCTGACCCTCGAAGAAGGTTGTCTGGATGCCATGGCTGGCATTGAACCCCTTCCACAGATCCTCGAGGAGGGTGCCTCACCGACGATCGTTCCGCAGCCCCGGTGATCGATTCTCACACCGAGTTCCCGGCCTGCGCAGACCACTCGAATCCTTACCACTGAAAGATCACACCGAGCATGTTCTTCTCTCGGTGGTAGGCCATCTCGTAGGCCTCGGCCATCTGTCCGTATGGCATCCGATGGGTGATCAGCTTGCTGGGGGCAAGGCCGCGCTCCATCCAGCATAGGGTATGCGCACAGGACCGGATCGCATCGAATCGGTCTTCGCCCGATCGTGTGGGGTATTGATCGGCCCCCTTGCCTGCCACAGCGATCAATGAAATGCCCTTGCTGTAGAACCATTCCATGGAAACGGGATTGAAATCCAGCGGGGCCTCTCCCCTGCCCGGCAAAGCCACGACGGAGACGCGCCCCTCGGGTCGTACGACCTCACACGCGGTACGCCATGCGGGCCAGGGATTGGCTGTGAGAATCACCAGATCGATTCCTAATCCACCGGTGAAATCCGCCAGCTTGTCCTGCAGATCCTCGTCATCCCACATGAGTGCTTCATCGGCCCCCATGTCTCTTGCCATCTGCAGGCGCGTGGGATGATTCCCAATGCCCACAACCCTTGCCCCCAGATACGGCGCAAGGGCGACTGCCCCGAGTCCCAGAACACCGAGTCCGACCACAGCAACGGCCTCACCCGGCACAAAGTGTGCTTTGCGATAACAAAAGGCAGATAGCGTGTAGAGATGGGACCATACGGCGTCTTCCGATGACACACTCTCCGGCACCTTCACCAAGACCTCATCCGCATCCGCCACATAGGCGGACTGATGGGGACGCCTGGAAACGACGCGATCCCCCACACGCAGTCGCGTCACCTGATTACCGGCGGCCACGACGACACCCAGATTGCTGTCCCCCACCCAACGAGGGTAGTCCGGGGCACCAGCCACAGGTTCGGCGCCCTCGTAGTTGCCGCGGTCCGTGCCGATCTTGAAGGCCGAGATCTGCGTTTCCACGTGGACCTGATTCGGCGCGAGATTCGTGTCGAGAGGATGCTCCTCGATGCGCAGGTCCCTGGGACCGTGGAGCATGGCAATCTTCATCGTGGACATGTGAATCACCCCTATCGGGAATCCCCCGAACGCCAGCGATGTGCCTCGATGCCTTCCATGTTCAGCTTGACGCCGAGTCCCGGGCGCGTGGGCAGCACAAGCCGTCCCTCTTCAACGCACAGGGGTTCGTCGATGATCTCATCTCGCCAGTCGATTCCTGTGACGAACTCCATGGGCGCTGGATTTGGAATCGAGGCCTCCAGATGTGCCGCCGCAAGAATGCCGATGGGCCCCTTGGTATTGTGGAAAGAGATGGGGACGTGGAACGTGTCGGCAATGGCGGCAATCTTCTTCGATTCGGTGAGCCCACCGGAGTACATCATGTCAGGCTGAGCGATATCGATCCCCTCCATCTCCAGCAGACGCCGAAACTGACTCTTCGTGTTGAGCCGCTCCGACCCCATGATGGGGATCGAAATCTCTCTGCGGATTTTCGGATACGCCGTCAGATCATCCGGGGCGACGGGGTCTTCGTAGGCAAACAGATCGAGGTGCTCCAACCTCTTGGCGAGTCGAATAGAGTTGGCCACGGTGAAACGACCGTGGCAGTCGATGAAGAGCTTGACGCCGGGGCCCACAGCCTGTCGCACAGCCTCGAAATTCGCCACTGTTCGGGCGGGATCTCCGTCGTCGAGATAGGTATCCCAATCGAGGGCTGCACGGTCTGTCCAGGAGGCCCCCCCTTTGAGGGCGAAGTAGCCCTCCTCCTTCTTCTGCAGTGCCATCTCGGCCTGTGTTTCGGGCGTTGCGCCACCGAAGTGGGTGTACACGTCCACTCGGTCGCGAAAGGCACCGCCCAGCAATTCATAGATTGGCAGTCCTGCCACCTGCCCCTTGATATCCCACAGTGCGATGTCAATGCCGGCCATGGCGCTCATCCAGACGGGACCGGCCATGCGCCAGATTCCGCTGACCGAAGAGCGTCGGTAGATGTGGTGCCAGATCCATTCGATACGAGAGGGGTCGGCGCCGATCAACTCCGTCTTCATGTGCTCTACGGCGGCGCACACGACCGGTTCCTTCTGAGAGTACGTGGCCTCTCCCAGGCCCGTCAGGCCTTCGTCGGTATGAACACGAACGATCGTCCACTTTCGACCGGGCGAGTCGACCATCAACGTGTCGATATCGGTGATTTTCATTTGAGATTCCCGCTGGCGTCGATGAATTCTTGGGCTGTTGTCGTGTAGCCGATCAAGTGTTCGAAGTTGCGGAGTGTGATCCGATTGATCCAACCGCCCTCAGGCAGCGACTCGTCCAGCGTATCCGGGAACTCGATCGTCCCTGGCGGATTGGAGCAGTCGCGCAAGAGGATGACGCGATAGTTCCGCCCCACCGCTTCTGCACACGTGTAATGGAGGCAGGCGCGTCGAGAATAGCCGACGACGAAGAGGGTTCTGGTCCCCCAACTACGCAGGTGCTGATCGAGAAAGGTGTCATGAAAGCCCGACCAGATCCACTTAGGGAAATTGGGCTCCCCGGGCCCTGGTGTGACCTCCTCCAGATACTGAGGCCGGTAGTCGTCACCCAGGTCTCGCCAGTAGTCGAGAACGTTGCTGTCGTCAGCATACTTGGTCTTGCCCCAGAATTCGCCAACGATATTCCCCGGATCGGCGACCAGACGTAGATCGTTGTGCACATAGGCGACGCGCATTTTCGCCTGTCTGGCGGCGGCCAGGGCCGGGGCAATGAATTCCTGCGTCGTTGCGTTCGGCGCCGTCCCATCTACATCGACGAGAAGGAAAGTGCTTTGTTCGAGGGGCAAGCTCAGCTGCTCGTAGCCGTAGTCGTACCCTCCGGGATAGTCCTTGTAGTAGCGAACCGGTATTTCGATCTCAGACACGCTCACCTCGCTCAGATTCAAACACATGCCAATGGGTGGCCAAGGGTAGAGCCCACCGGATTCGGAGGCAATGGTTGTGGGCATCCCGCCCACGACCGATGTTGCTCGCCAGCCACTGCGACTGCCCAAATCACGGAGATGTCGGCCATGACACCCCATCGCACCAGCCTTCTCGGCGGTGGTGCGATGATCGACATGGGATGCCACTGTGTGGAGATCATCCGGAACTTCGTGGGCAAGCAGAATCGCCCCGTAGAGGTAATGTGCTGGAGCGACACGCTCGTCCATCCCGTCACAGCAGAGGATCACGCCATCGCGCTGATCCGCTTCGAATCGGGGGCCATCGGTCAAATCGAGGTGAGTTGGGCCTTTCGTGGTGGCATGGATTTGCGCGATGAGGTCTCGGGGACAGAGGGAACCATCTGGCTCAATCACTGGTTAGCCGGGTTCGAGATGTTTACCGCCGCCGGACAGGGCGGATATGTGGCAGAAAAGGCTGAGCAGAACACAGGCTGGTTGTTCCCCGTCGGTGATGAGGCGGGTGAGCTCGGCTACACGGACATGTTCACCGACATGTTCGCCGCCATGGACGCGGGGCACGCGCCGAGGGAAACCTTCTGGGACGGATACGTCGTCAATGCCGTCACGGACGCGTGTTACGCGTCAGCCAGAAGCAAACGGTGGGAACCGATCCATATCGAGGGGTGGCAGGCAGCGGCGACCGAGAAGATCCGCGACTCGATTCCCCGCCACATGATCGACGGGCAGGAATTGATCAAGGAGGAGGTCATGCCGGATGGCAAGACGAAGCGGCTCCTTCACAACCCTCAGACAGGGCGCGTCACCCAGCAGGTCGTTTGACGCGCGAAGCAATACGGCATCTGCAGGGCCGCGACCGAGGCGTCAGTTGCCTCAACCGAGCTAGTCAACCGAGACGAGCCACACGTCGAAGGTGAGCGTGGCGTCGGGTGGAACGACCCCACCAGCACCGGTCTGTCCATAACCGAGAGCGGGAGGGATCACCAACCGTGCCCGGCCGCCCTGGTGCAACAAGGCGATGCCTTCATCCCAACCCGCGATCACCCGTCCGACCCCCAGCAGAAACTGAAATGGCCCGCCTCGGGCGTAGGAACTGTCAAAGACGGTTCCGTCCTCCAACATCCCGGTGTAGTGGACGGCCACGATGCTGCTACGGCCTGGCCGTCTCCCCGTCCCTTCCTCTACATGGATAACGGTGAGGCCTGACTCGGTGACGATCCTCTCGGCATCCTCGGCAATTTCCCAGACCCCCTCAGCGGCCGTCGCTGGCGCCGTCGGCTTGTCGTCATCGGCACAACTGCCCACACAGACCGCCAGAATTACGCTGAGCAGACACACGCCCCATCGTCTGAATCTGACGACGGGAGAGATGGGTGGATTGCTCACAGGCGATGATTGAGCTGGGCGCTCGCCGCAGCCGGCCGAATCACCACAACCCATCCGGAAGTGGCATCACAGTAGGCCAAAGCACCATCGTCCCAGGCCGACAGTCCGTGGGGCTCGGGCTCTGAATCGGGCACCACGATGCGATCCAGCTCCCGCCCATCATCGGTGTCCAGCAGGACGATGACGCGTTCGCTGGTGTGAATGACCCAGACACCGACATCTGTGCGAACAACCCCGTGCGCACGGCCGTAGGGAAGAGGGATCACCTGCTTGGTGGCCCAGTCGGATGTCTGCACCTGGGTAAGGGTCTTCTCTCTCAGCGTCGTGATCCACAGATGCCCTTCGTCCACATGATCGTATTCGATCCCATGGACGCCGCCCCCCGTCGGCACCGGCCGACGCATCAGGGTCTGGCCTGTGGCAGGATCGACCTTCAGGATCTCCCCTGCGCCGGGTTGGGCATCGACTTCACGCCCCACTCGCCATAGAGCCGCCTCGCCGTTGGCCGCAAGCCACAGCGCTTGTTCTCCCACGGCCATCCCGCTGGTGTTGGAACAGTCACTGGGAATCTCCCGCTGACGAAAGGTGACGCCGTAGTCACCGACGGGCCCCGCGTTGACGAGGGCCACGCGATCGGAAATCTGATCGGCGATCCAGACCCCCTCCTCAACTCGTTCGAGCGCATTGGGAACTGAGTAGGGGGCGCGGAAAAGTCGTTCGAAGGTCACGTCCATGCTTCAGATTCCTTGGTGTCGAGCGGTGTCTGGTCGTGCCGTGTCGGGGCGGCATGGTCATGTCGGATCTGCTTCACAGTTCTGGTCTCGACCTGGCGTGCTGTCAGACACGACATCAGCTGACGCGGACGCTCAGATCGCGGAACCAGCAGACACCTCCGTGATCTTGCAGGCCGAGATGGCCTTGCCGGGGGAGATCCTTCCACGCGTGTCGAAACTTATTCAGTTCGCCGTCCGGCGATCGTCCTGCGGTATCGTAGGTCTCGACATCCACCTCCCACACGGGCAGTCCGTTCTGCTCCAGACGCATCAAGGGGCCGACGCAGGACAGAACCAGTTGATTCCATTCGCCCGCCGGCCGCGCTACGTCCTGGGTGGGTGCAACCAGGTCATAGAGAGCCCCGGACGAGTGTTTGTTCAGCGTATGCTCACCGTGTGTGTCCAGAATCTGGATCTCAAGTCCCGTGTGTACCGGGTCCTTAAGATCGGACCAACGGAAGAACACACCACTGTTACAGTTGGGCTCGGTACGATACTCGAGCCGAAGATCGAAGTCTTCGTAACGAGCCTCGGTATACAGATACCCCCCGCCATCCGCCTTGCACAGGATACAGCCGTCAGCCACGGCCCAGCCTGCGGCATTGCCCGTCGCCTTCCAACCACTCAGATCATGACCATTGAAGATCGTTTGCCATTCGCTCATTGTCGCTCCGCCTGAAAACCGATCAGCACTGGAATCGATCAGCACGAAGATCGATCAGTCCGCAGACCGGAGGGTGACCTCTCGTCCTGATCCTGCGCTGCGCAACATCGCTCGAGCATTCGCTGTACTTGAAGTCCATGCCGCAGGGGTGCCGAGCAGGTTTCGTCGTCGAGAATGCAGGCGATGAAGTGACTCGCCAGAGCCTGCCAGGCATCAATATTGGCGCTGCGAGGCAGTGAAATCGACAGATCTTCCTCCCGTCCCTGCGGGTCGGTGCGATACAGCGTCAGTGGATTCAGACGAGCCCCCGCGTCGGTTCCGAATAGTTCGATCTGTATCTCTGCTGGTTGATGCGAAGCCCAGAAGCTTTCAATCTGAAGGCCTGCACCATCCTCGAACCGAATGACACCGCCGGCGAAATCGTCTGTATCGAACTGGCGCCACACCTTCTTTGGGTCGGTCGCGAATAACCTTGCCCACGGAGACAGAAAAACGCGCCGCCCACGCCGGAGACGGTCACCGGTCTGGGGTGCCCCATGATCGCCCACGCTGCATCGAGAAAGTGCACGCCCATATCGCGAAAGGCTCCTCCCCTGGCTGGATGAAGCCGGGATTCCAGGCAGGAATCCCGTTGCGCCGCACACTTCGAGATCGGGCGTAGTAGATCTCACCAAAGTATCCTTCGCGCGCCTTGTCCTGCAGATATCGATTCTGTGGATTGAAGCGTGTCGACAGGGACATCATGTTGACCACACCTGCCGCCTCGGCTGCTTTGACCAGCTTTGTAGCAGGACGTTCGCCGTCGGCCAACGGCTTGGTGACCATCACGTGTTTGTCTCGACGGACCGCTTCCAGGGCCACCGGCACGTGCAGCTGATTCGGTGTGCCGACGAAAATCGCGTCGATCTCCGGATCGCGACACATCTCACGGTAGTCGGTGTAACGCTTGATCTGATCGCCCCTCGACAGATCACCGGCGAACTCATCCATCCGATCCGCCTGCAGATCGCACAGGGCGACGACCTGCCCTCTCGGGTCGGCATCCGGTGCGCGTCCATTGGGCCAACCCCTATTCCTACAATGCCGACACGGACCATGACCGCGCTCAACAGGTGGTCACCTTCGCTGGCTGCCCCGTGCGTGCGGACTCCCACGCCGCTTCCGTCAGTTCGATCACGCGCAGACCACATATCGGTGGAACCTGCACCTCGTCCCGACCGAGGATGGCGTCGATGAAGTTGCGATCCGGCGACATGGCACCCGGCAGATTGGCCGGCTCTGCCGCGTCCGATCCAGCGGCCTTGTAGGTCAGGTGACCGTTGCGAATGTAGGCGGCCGCTTTCGAGCCATAAATGGTGATATCCTCCCACATTCCGCCCGATGGTGCATTGCCGATGATGGAGATGTTTCCCAGCGCTCCCCCTTTGAAACGCAGCGACAGCGCCGAATTGATGTCGACCTCAGACTCAAAATTCTCCACATAGGCCTGGACTTCGTCGACGGCCAGTCCCGTCATCCACAGCACGATGTCGAGCAGATGTGAACCGGAGTCATTCAATTGCCCGCCACCGGACAGGGACAGCTTCTGGCGCCACAGTCCCATGGTCCCCCGATACCAACCTTGGTCCTGCATGGCCGTGATGAACTGAATCTCCCCCATCTCGCCACAGGCAATCTGGTTTCTCAGATATCTGTACACCGGTTGAAGGTGACGCTGGTAGGAGACCATGAGGATCTTCCCCGCGTCCTGCGCATGGGCGATCACCTTGTGAGCATGTTCGACAGTGCAGACCATCGGCTTTTCAGACAGTACGTGCAGGCCACAGTCCAGGGCGTCGGTGATCTGTTCGAAATGGAGCGTGTGGGGTGTCGAAATCTCCACAGCGTCCAACTCGACATTGGCCAGCAGATCCTTGTGGTTGTCAAAGGTGGGAATGTCAGCCGGCAAGCCGTCGTTGCGGGTTCGAGCACGGTCAAGACTGTCTGCGCTCGGGTCGCACAGTGCCACGACCTCTGCGTCCTTCATTTCGTGAATTCGGCCGATGTGGCCAGAGGCGTTGCCGCCACAGCCGATAAATCCAACGCGAATGCGATCCATTTCCTTCGCTCTTTCTCCTGTGAGGTGGCAGCGGCAATATATCGGCGATCTTCATTGCCAACCACCCACCTACGCATCATGAACGACAAATAAAAAAACAGGGGCGGCACCCGTCGGTGCCGCCCCATGATATGACGATGCTCTGCTTGGAGGGGGCTAGCGGACTGTGGCCCCCGACGGCAGTTGCTTGTCGGGCTCGACCAGGGCCAGATTCCCCTCCGCATCCTCTGCCGCAAGAATCATCCCCTGAGAGACGATACCGCGCAGCTTGGCGGGTTTGAGATTAGCGACAAGGACAACGCGACGACCTGCAAGGTCATCCGGATCGTAGAATTGCGCGATTCCGCTGACCACTGTCCGCTGCTCATCTCCCACCAGCAGTTCGAGTTTCAGAAGCTTGTCGGTCTTGGGCACCGCTTCGGCGCGGACCACCTCGGCCACCCGCATCTGCACGCGAAAGAAATCGTTAATGCTGATTTGCTCTTCTTCGACGTCGGGTTCAGCGGCGGGGGGCGCAGAATCACTCTTCTTCGACGCGCCCTTCTTCGATCCTGGCGTCGCCACCGGTGCGTTCTCCGTCTCAGCCTCATCCGTTTCAGGGGCCTCAGCCTTTGGGAACAGGATGTCTGCCGTCTCCGGGATCTTAGCGCCTACTGGTGCCAATCCCCACTGCCGCGTCGCTTCCAGATCTCCGCCCGGCAGGGCGAGGCTCTGGCGCAGATCCTTCACCTTGGACGGCAACGCCGGCTCGAGCAGAATACTGACGATGCGCAGACCCTCTACACAACAATACAGGACGGTTCCGAGCCGCTCAGCCCCGTCGGCGGCCTTGGCCAGTTTCCACGGTTCCTCGTCGTTGAAGTAGCGGTTGAGACGACGTACAAACTGCATCACCTCCTCCAGCGCGGCCCAGAAACGCAGTTGTCCAACCAGATCAGCTACGGTTCCGTGCAAGGACAGAGCCTGGTCGATGATCTCCTGTTCCGTCGGCGTAGCCACCACCTCGGGCAGTTTTCCATCCGTGTGTCGCAGCAACAGAGCCCGGACTCTCGAGACCAGATTGCCCAGATCGTTGGCCAGATCGGCGTTGTAGCGATCTACGAGCGCCGATTCGCCAATGTTGCTGTCTTGGCCGTACGGAACATCCTTGATGAGGTAATAACGAACCGCGTCAGAGCTGTAGCGCTGTGCCAGCACGAACGGATCGACCACATTCCCCAGTGATTTGCTCATCTTCTGGCCATCGGGCCCCATGAGAAAACCGCCCACGTTCAGCCCCGCGTAGACCGGTGCGCCCATGGCGCGAAGCATGGTCGGCCAGAAGATGGCGTGGGTCTTTAGGATGTCTTTGCCGATCAGGTGACGGGCACTGCCCCAGTATTTCTTGTACAGATCTCCCTCTGGATAACCGAGGGCCGATACGTAGTTGAGCAGCGCGTCGAACCACACGTAGGTGACGTGATCCTCGTCCCAGGGCAGAGGGATCCCCCAGGGAACACGTGTCCGTGGGCGTGAGATCGACAGATCGCCGATGGGTTCGGACAGGATTGACAGAATTTCATTTGCGTAACCGACAGGGCGAATGAAATCCGGCGTCTCGCGGATGTGATTGGCGAGCCACTCTCGATGATTCTCCATTCGAAAGAAGTAGTTGCCCTCCCGACGCAGTTCGGGAACCGTGTTGTGGTCTGGACACTTCCCATCGACCAACTCCCGATCGGTGAGAAAACGTTCGCAACCGACACAATACGTGCCCTCGTATTCGTCGTAGTAGATATCGCCCTGGTCGTACACCTTCTGCAGGACGCCAGTAACGACGTCGGTGTGTCGCGATTCGGTCGTCCGAAGGAAGTCATCGTGAGAGATCTGCAGACGCTCCCACGCCTCAGCGAACGTTGCCGCGATGCCATCCACGTAAGCCTGGGTTTCCACACCCGAGTCCTTGGCGGCCTGGTAGATCTTCTCCCCGTGTTCGTCGGTGCCGGTCAGAAAAAATGTGTCATCCCCCGCGAGGCGGTGAAAACGAACGAGGAAGTCCGCCACCACCGTCGTGTAGGCATGACCCATATGGGGCTCGCCATTGACATAGTACAGGGGTGTTGAGAAGTAGGTCGTCTTTGTCATTTCTGTTCTTCGTTCTCTCTCAAGCAAGTCGGACGATTTCGTCCTGTATGGGGGTCGTCACCTGGGGACCCTTGTTTGGATCGACGTAGACGTCGACTTCGAGTCGTACGCCAAAATCATCGGCCAGATAGATTCCCGGCTCGATCGTAAAACCCGTGTTGGGTAACAACACGCGCGTATCGCGACTCTCGAGATCATCGAGATTCACACCCATGCCGTGGATCGCGGGTCCCGGCGACAGACTGTGCCCCGTTCGGTGTACGAAGGCGTCTCCATAACCCGCCTCGGTGATGTGATCGCGAGCCAGTCGATCCAACTGCCAACCGGCGATGGGTTCGCCAGCCTGCCAGGTCCTCTGCATTTGTTCAATGACTAGATCGCGGGCACGTCGCACGATGTCAAACACAGTTTGCTGCTTGACCGTCGGCTCGCCAGCGCAGGCGACCCAGGTGATGTCGGCATACACGTTGGCATCGCCGGGGACGCGGGCCCACAGATCGATCAAGAGCCAGTCGCCGAGATTCATGTTTTCGGGTGTTGTGGACGAGGGCGAAAAATGAGGATCGGCAGCGTGACCGTTCACGCCAACAATGGCTGGATGATCGGTCTCGAATCCCGCCAGCTTGTCGCTGATTCTGGACTGGATCTCGTATTCATTGGTCACGCTACCTGAAGCCAGTTGTGCGCGGACGAAGTCTAACGCGTCCTCCATGGCGGCCGCTGTCGCTTCACAGGATCTGCGATGGCCGGCCAACGCGGATTCGTCCCAGGTGGCGAGGACCCCCTGCAGCAAATCTGCAGAGGACACCGGTTCGACCCCCATTCCCTGCAACAGTTCGATCGTACCGGCGTCGACCCAGGACACGGTGGGCAGTTCTCCTCGCGGTGAGTATTCCACCGCGACGTTTCTCGATGTGCCCAGACCGCGCCGGAGGGCTCCTTCCAGCTCATCCCGACTGCCATAGGGGATGACCTCGATTCCCGACTGCGCGAAGCCACCGGCCTCGATGGCATGGCAGACCAACTGCGGGGAGCCGTCGGCGGGAATCACCAGGGCCACACGTCGGGTCGCCATGGGCAGAGATTCATTCTCCGGTGCCGGCAACAACCTGGCCAGCACTGGATTGTTGCCGCGAAAATCGTGCACCATCCAGGCGTCGAGGCCAGCGGATTGTACCAGAGACTGCGCTCGGGTGATGTTGTCCATGTCTACCTCACGCGATCCACGTTTTGAGATACCGGCCGGTGACCGATTCTGCGGTGACTCCCACCTGCTGGGGAGTTCCGCACACAACGACACGTCCGCCATCTGCCCCGGCGCCCGGCCCAAGATCGATCACATGATCCGTGGCAGCGATCAACTGAAGATTGTGTTCGACGACGATGACCGTGTTGCCCCCGTCGACGAGGCGTTGGAGCAATTCTACCAGATACCCCACATCCTCCGGGTGCAATCCAGAGGTCGGCTCATCAAGAATGTAGACGGTCCCGGCCATTGTGGGGCGTCCCAGATCCGCAGCCAGTTTCACTCTCTGTGCCTCCCCACCCGACAACGTGCTGGCGGGTTGGCCGAGAACGAGATAGTCGAGACCGAGATCTGCCAGAAGCTGCAGACGACGTGCGGCCTCTGGAATCGCGGCGAACAGCTCCAACGCCTGGGCCACATCAAGATCGAGGATGTCGGCGATGGAATGCTCGTGGAAGCGGACTTCGAGCACTTCCCGGCGGTAGCGTCGCCCGCCGCAACTTGCGCACAGATTGGCTGCCGACTCCCATTCAGGTCCTGTCGTGTTGCTGCCACTCCCATCGCAGCGTGGGCAAGCTCCCTCAGAGTTGAAGCTGAAGTGACCGGGCCGATATCCACGTACACGAGATTCGGGAAGTTCACTATAGAGATTTCGGATTACGCCGTGCAGACCCGTGTAGGTCGCCGCGTTGGATCTCCGGCTGCGACCGATGGGTGCCTGATCGATGGCAACGACGCGCTCTACCCTCTCGTCCCCCTCACACAGATCGAATGCCAAGGGGGTCCGCTCTGAACCTTGATGCCGAGCCGCGAGCAAGGGATACAGCGTATCATGCACCAGCGTACTCTTACCCGATCCGGAGACGCCCGTCACGGCGGTGAGAAGACCCAGCGGAAATGCGGCCTCGACCTGCTGCAGGTTGTGGCCTGCAGCCCCGGCGAGTCGGAGCCAGCCCCCCTCGCCGGCAACCCTGCCTCGCCGGGCGACGGCGGGACGATCTTCTGGGTGTAGATACTTTGCCGTCGCCGTGGACGCAGCCAGCGTGGACGGATGAGAGACGTCGACACACTTGCCTCCTCTGCGGCCAGCGCCCGGCCCCAGTTCGACGACCAGATCCATCCCCGCGATCAAGGCCGGATCGTGCTCGACCACGATAACACCATTGCCCTTCTCGCGCAGATCCGTCAGGCAGCCCAGCAGCCGGTCGGCATCGGCCGAATGCAGACCGGCACTCGGCTCGTCGAACACGTAGAGCACCTGAGTTACCCCCGACCCCAGAGCCGCCGTCAACTGCACCCTCTGATGCTCGCCGCTTGAGAGGGAATCTGCGCGTCGGTCTAGGGTCAGATAACCGAGACCGAGATCGACGAGGGCTTGGGTACCCTCATCGACCGCCCGCAACAGGGGGCGAGCGATCTCGGCAGCCTCCGATTCAAGATTCCACGCCTGGATACGATCTGCCAGTTTGGACAGCGGTTGAGCCGCCAACGTGTCGATGCCCTCACCGGCGATCTTCACCCCCCTGCCTGCCGGGCTGAGCCGGCTGCCCCCGCAGTCGGGGCATGGTGTGTCGATGGTTGAGTGGGCATCGAGCCAGGTGGTCAGTGCGTCATCCTCACTGGCGCGGAGACGTTGCAGGACGCGCTTGAGTCCGACGAAACCACCTCGTCGGCGGTCACCTTCCCAGAGAGTTGTGACGCCCTCCTCGGGCCATTCGGCCAGCGGAGCACCGGCCTCGACGCCGCTCTTGGTCATCAACGATTGAATCTGCCTGAGTAGTTTCGATTGCCCGAATTGTTCAAACAGGTCTTTGAGAGCCGAGATGGGGCTCTCGCCGGCACTCAGCAGCCCTTCACCCACCACCCGGGCTGTCATTCCGGAGCCACGACACGTGGCACAGGCGCCCTGTAGCGTATGGAAGGAAAACAGGGCGGAGGTCAGGGGCGGAAAGATGGCCCCGCATTCGACACATGCGGGTCGCACGGCGAATCGTTCCTCCTGGCCACTGTCATGGTCCAGCAGCACGAGCTTGCCCTCACCGATCTCGGCTGCCGCCTGCAAGGAACCCTTGAGTCGTCGACCCGTCTCGGCCTTGACCACGACGCGATCGACCACCACATCGAGGGCTGCGTCGATGAGATCTTCGGCTTCCACGTCGTCGAGCAGCTGCAGTTGCCCTGCCACCCGAAGGCGTCGGTATCCCCGCTTTTCGATCTCGGCGATCCGTTGCGTGACCTCGGTGGCATTTGTTGCAGGCGGAAGGGGCGCAAGTACGACCCATCGCGTTCCCTCTGCAACGCCACGGGCGCGTTCGAGAACTTCATCGAAGCGGTGCGTATGAACCGGCGCTCCGCAGTCGAGACAATAGGCGGTCCCGATTCGAGCATATAGCGACCGTAGATAGTCATAGATGCCGCACAGCGTTCCGACGGTCGCACGAGGAGAAGCCCTCAGGCGTTGCTGCCCGATGGCGATGGCGGGACGCAGGCCATCGATGCGATCTGCAGCCGGCGGAGGTACGCCGGCGACCAACGCTCTCGCCCCCGGTTCGGCCAGCAGGAATCGACGCCGGGCCTCGGCGTAGATCGTATCGAAAGCGAGAGAGGATTTGCCGGAACCGGACACACCCGTCATTGCCACCAGCGCGTCTGCGGGCACATCGATGTCGACACCTTGCAGATTGTGCGCCCGCGCACCTCGAATCTCGANGGCCGCCGCAGCCTCGTCCCGCTTTGGTTCACCTTGACACATGCGACAGGTCCCGGTTATCTACGAAAGATGATCGTCCTGACAAACCTCACGATGCCACGCCGACTAGCCTGCGGGATGACGATGATCCGCACAAGCGCTCTGTTGCTCACCATCCTGGCCCTTTCTGCTCCCGACGCGGTCCTCGCTCAAAAAGGTGCTCGCGGCACAGCCGCCGAGGGCCGAGTGCTTTTTCATTCTCCGGCACTGAGCACCAATGGCCTGGCGTGTATCAACTGCCACAGTGATTTCGACGAGCAACGCGAACCAGATGGTCTGATGAGGGCAGGGCATCCTCTCTACAATGCAACCCAGCGCGCCACATTCTGGGGGCAGCAGGAAAACGATCCGGATCGATATCAGAGCATCGGTGACGCCGCCGTCGTCTGCGTGGAACACTTCATGAAGAACCCGGACAAGCTAACGGCTCGTCAGGTCGAATCCTTGAGCGAATACCTCAAGTTCAAAAGCCCTCGCCCGCTCACCGACGCCCTGGCCTTGACTGCAGCAGCCGACAAGACCGGCCAGTATCTGGGGCATGACGGGGGGGACCGAATCCGCGGCCGAGAGTTGTTCTATTCTGCCTGCCACGTGTGCCACCCCAATGCCAACGGCGGAATCGGCGTGCCGATTCCGAGAGACAAGGACCCCGCCTTCTATGCCCGCAAAGTGCGCGAGGGAGACGGACTGGGGGCGGTACTGAGCGGTCTCGATGCCAATGCCTTTGCTCTGTCCGCGGGTAACTTCATGCCCTTCTTCGGTGCAGATAGACTCTCCAAGTCCGAACTGCGCGACATCATCGCTTACCTTCGCAGCCTCCCCGCCCAGTAGTCGGCCACAAGCATCTCCCACCTACACAGGCCGCGACCTTTCAAGCAGGGGCGCACAGGTCTGGCAGGCTTGGTCGTATTCCTCGACGGAATCGATTTCTGCCCATGGCAGATCCGTCACATCTGCGATTGACAACCGTCTTTGCTCCACCAGCGGGCCGTAGGCTGCCGTGGGAAACGTGTCGAGTGTATCGTTGGCCACCATGCGCTCGACTTCCTCACGCACCAAGTCGCCGTCGGAGGGCTTGAGGAGGATGATCTGGGCACTGACTGCCTGCGTCGTGAGAGGATCGAGCTGTTTGCTGATGGCCTCCACACGCTCCTCTGAATCGAGACGGATGTTCATCTCACCTGCCAGTCGCGGCCGCTGCGTGTCAGCGGCGATGCAGGACCCACCCATCTGCGTCATTCGGTGAGGCAGTCGTGCATCGAAGAGGATGTCGCAGTTGCACAGGAATGTCCCTTGTCGCCCCCAGTCACCGAGCGTCAGGTAGAGGGAGTAGATGGAGTTGGTCGATTCCCAGCGCTCGTTGTTCACATATGTGACGTCCAAGCCATATCGGCTCCCGTCCCCGCAGTGCTCCCGGACCATGTGCTCGAGATACCCGACCACGAGGCAGACCCGGGTTACACCCGCCTCTGCCAGCGAATGGATCTGGTGGTCGAGGAGGGTGCCCGTCGCACCGATCGCCACCAGGCACTTTGGGCATTGGGCGGTGAGAGGGCGCAGGCGGGTACCGGCGCCAGCAGCGAGAATGACGGCATCCATGAAATCGACTCGAGGATTTGGGTTGGCCGGATGTGCGACCGGCGATCAAATATAGGACCCGACCACCCACGACGCCCAGCAGCCGTTTTGGGGTGTGTCAAACATGTCCTATCTCGTTGACCACACGTAGGTTAATGGCTATCTTAAATTAGTTGCCTCGTGGGTGCCTTCGGCCTGAGTCCATGACCAGCCGGAGGCCCTTTTTCCGTACGTGTAACTGCATGATGCCGGCGAGCATCGGGCATCGACCATCCGAAGGTGGATGATTCCATCAAGCCCTGCCGCCAACCCCCACACCGATCGATGCCCTTGCGTCCCGAGTCCTCCCGTTGAAAGCCCTGATTCTGGCCGCCGGACGTGGCCGACGCTTGTGGCCCTATACCCGGCAGACGCCCAAGTGCCTGCTGACGATCGAACCCCAGGTATCGATCCTGCAGCGTCAGATCTCACTGCTGAGTGCCGCGGGCGTCGATCGTATCGTCGTCGTGGCGGGGTTTGGCTTCGAGCAAGTGCGCGCCTCGACCGCCGGTGATTCCCATGTGAGGGTGATGTACAATCCATTCTACGCCGTCGCCGACAATCTCATCAGTCTTTGGGCCGCCCGGGCCGAGATGGACGACGATCTTCTCATCGTCAATGGTGACAACGTCTTCCACCCGGACATGCTGACGTATCTGCTGCAACCTGTCGCTTCGAACTGCCAGTTGCTTGTTCAGAGAAAGCCACGGTATGACGACGACGACATGAAGGTGACGATTCGTGCAGGGTCGTTGCAGGCGATCGGCAAGGAACTGCCCGCCGAGTGTATCGATGCCGCGTCGGTGGGACTGCTGGGTTTCAGGGGAGCGGGCGTGGGGCAACTGCACGAGATCCTCGAGGAAGCGGTGCAGGTCGAGGGTGCCATGAGCAGCTACTATCTCGACGGCATCCAGCGCCTTGCCCAGGGCGGGATCAGCATTCAGTGTGTGGATTCGGAGCAGGTGCCCTGGGCCGATATCGACACGCCCCAGGATCTGGCAAAGGTTCGCGAGCAACTCGATCGTTTTGGCTCGCACGGAAGCCTCACCCAACCCTCTGCTGCACCGAGGCTCGCATGAATCTGGCGGGCCTTCTTGTCTTCGACGACAGTGATGACGGTCGTCAGATCGCAGAGCGATCCTTCGGTGGATTGCGCCTTTTGGAGCGTGGGATTCGTACCATGGCCCGTGCCGGGGTGCGGCGCCTGCTCGTGGTGACGGCGCCAGGTACAAGAACGACGGTCGGCAAGGTGACGGACCGCCTGGATCTCGAGCTTGAATTTGTGGAGTGGGGCACCAAACCGCATATGCGTTTCGGGGCGGGCGAAGACGTTCTGTGCCTGTTCGGAGACCACGCTCACCATCACACGTCGCTGAGCGACCTTGTCGCCGACGGCACCGGCGCCGACGAGGTGGTGATCCAGGTGGCACCCGCCTCGCAGCAGATCGAGCTGCTGGTGGCACAGGTGAGCGACTTGGATGCGGGCCACCAGATGCAGTTGGCATGGGCCCCCGGCCCTGTCGAAGAAGCAAGCACGGGGGCTTTCCTCGTCGATGGCGCATTGACGCCCCATGAAATCTCAACCTCCGGTGCCCCTCTGATTGACTTCCTGAGGGTCCGCAGTGCCGGATGGGCGTTGCGAACCAAGGCCGGCGAGGCCCACCTGTGGCGGCGCGTCATCGATCGCCGCACGGCCCGCGCCGCCCGAGCCATGCTCTTTGGCCAGGTGACGAAAGCCACCAGTGGCCCGATTTCCCGGCATCTGAATGCTCGCATGTCGATCCCGATCAGCAAGCTTCTGATCGAGACGGGCATCTCTCCACACATGGTCACCGTACTGTTTGTGATGTCCACCGGACTGACCGCAGCCTATCTGATGTCACATCCCATGCCACACTGGCGCCTGGCCCTCGCCGGATTCCTGTGGCAGATGGCAGCCGTCCTCGACCGCTGTGATGGCGAAATCGCCCGTGTGAAACTGTGTGAATCACAGTTTGGCGCCTGGTTCGATACCGTGACTGACAATATCGCCTACCTGAGTGCCTACGTGGCCTTCCTCGTTGCAGTGACCAAGCTGCATCCGGATCAGCCCTTGTTCCTTTACGCAGGCTACTCCGCCATTCTGGCCATGCTGCTGAGTCTGGGCATCATGTACCACTACGCATTGAAGACGGGCAATGGTTCCCTGCAGAAATACCTTGTGGGATATGCGGCACTACCGCCCGAACAGAAGGGCGTACTGTATCGGCTTCTCGAACGTTATTCGTTCGTGGCGAAGCGAGATTTCTTCGCCTTCGTCCACTTCGTCTTTGCCATCCTCAATCAGTTTGACATGATCTATCTGTACACTGTGGGTGGTCTGCATCTGATGACATTGGGTGTCGTGATCTCCCAGCGAAAGATGCTGACCTACCACGCAGAGAATGGCTCGATGGAGCCCTCGCCTGGGCAGTCTGCGACGGGCGCCGCGGCGCAGGATTCCCGATGAAGAGCTCACGGATGAAGAGTTGACGGTGAAGATTCTCCGGTTCCTGCTTCCCGGGCTTGGCCTTCTGCTGCTCGGTTATCTCATCGGTACCCTGGGATTGGGCGAGATCCTGTCTAACCTTGCCGTGATGAAATGGGCCTTCCCCCTCGTGCTGCTGCTGGCCACCGGCTGGCATGTGACCAATTCCATCGCATGGTCCTTCGCCTTTCCGTCAGGCGCCTTCCGGCCAGGCCTGCTGACACTGATTCGGGCGAAACTGGCCGGCGAAGCAGTCAATCAATTGACGCCCCTGGCCAATCTCGGAGGCGAACCGCTCAAGGCCTTTCTCCTGCGCCATCAATCCCCCACGTCACGTGGCCTGGCATCCGTCGTGATCAACAAGACGGGTCAGGTGTTCACGGGACTCGCTTTTACGGCGATTGGGCTGTTGTTGGTGGTGCTTCACTGGGAGTTGCCGCAGGCCTTGCCCGTCCCCGTGCAGGGCGGATTGCTGGCTCTCTTCTGTTTTGCCGCGCTGTTGCTGGTACTGATGGTGCGCAAGCAGCGGCACATGTTCACATCATTGCTGAACTTCCTCAAGCGCTTTGGCCTGCATCTGGAGGCCCTCGAGAGCCGGATGGCCAAGGCCGTCCGCATCGACGAGAACATCTCCCGCTTCTATCGAGAATCAAAGGGCCGCTTCTGTCTGGTCATGCTGTTTCACGCCGCCGGCTGGATGTTGGGCGCGTGCGAAACCTTTGTGATCCTTCGTGCGCTGGGTGCGCCGATCGCCTTCGATGTGGCGTTCTTGATCACGGCGCTGACCCTGCTGATCAACAGTCTGTTTTTTTTCATGCCGTCAAACATCGGCGTGCTGGAAGGCGGTCAGGTATTTCTCTTCCTGACCCTGGGACTCGACCCGGCGATGGGCCTGTCTCTCGGTATCATCAAGCGCATGCGCAAGATCTTCTGGATCGGCCTGGGTTGGCTCTTTCTCGCCCAGCTGAGTCGTTCGTTTCACTCGATGACCGCCTTCCCATCGACAGATGACTCGACCATGGGTGTCGTCTCCCGCGGGGAAGCCTCGTGATGCCGCGCATCTGGTGGCGGAGGCCGATGTATAGCCTGCTGACCGGCACATTGCTGTTGTGCGCCGCAACGTCGCAGGCCGAACCCGCGACGTACGATCTGCCGACGCTCATCGACCGCGCCCTGGAGCACAACGCCGAGATCCTGGAGAGTCGTGCCAAAGTCGCCGAAGCACGTGCGACACAGCGTCAAGCGCGCGGAGCCTTTGTCCTTCCCCGTCTGCGCCTGGAGAGTTATGGTGGCCTCACGCCAGATGCGAAAGGCGACGTGTTCAACCCTCCTTCGGATACATCGGGTGTTCGCGCTCTGGGCCCCTTCGCCCGTGCTCAACTCGAATTTATCCAACCCCTGTATACCTTCGGCCGGCTGACCCATCTGCACAGAGCAGCTGAGGCGGGGGTTTCCGCCCAGCAGGCGCAACTTGCCGATTCACGAGGTGAAATCATTCACCAGGTGAAGGAGCTGTACTACGGAATCCTCCTTGCTCAGGATCTGACCAGCCTGGCGCGGCGTCTGAGAGACGAACTCGCCACCTGGGAGGATGAAGTGACCCTCGATAACCCTGACATCCCCGTATCAGCGCCGTACAAACTGCAACTGGCCCTGCTTGAGTTGGAGAACCGATCGGCTCAGTTGGAGGATGGACTCCGCTTCGCGCGATCTGCCCTGGCCTGGAAAACGGGGCTTTCGGAAGCGGACGACTTCGTCCTCGCCGACGAGTTGTCCCCCACCGATACCGCCCTTCCCTCGATCGAGGAACTTCACTCGCGAGGTCTACAGCAGCGGCCCGAGTGGCGCCACCTGCAGGCAGGACTGGCGGCGCGCCATGCCCAGGAACAGGCAGCGCGTAGCGCCTACTATCCGCAGGTGTTCCTCAGCGGCGGGATTCGGTATGCCGTGGCGCCGGGGCGAACCGATCAGCACAACCCGTTCGTCAAAGACGAGTTCAATCTCTTCAACGGTGGCGTCTTTCTCGGGCTGCGTCAGTCCTTCGAGTGGGACATGCTCGGTGCCGATCTCGACAAAGCCCGCGCCAAGAGGCTCCAACTCGAGGCGCTGCAGACCACGGCGGCCCAGGGGATTCGTGTGGATATCCGTCGTGCCTACGACGAATACCACGCCTCCACACGAGAGGTGGCCACCGCACTCAAGGCCCGCAATCTGACCCGGGAGTGGCTGCAATTGGCGCAGGACGAATACGAGTTGGAACCCGGATCCGTGAAGGAACTCGTGAGTGCCTTCGAGGCCTTGGCGGCCTCCGAGGAGTCCTACTACCGCGCCCTGCATCGGGATCATCTTGCCCTCGCCGAGTTGGAGCGTGCTATCGGAGGACCGGTGAATCCATGAACGGCTACCGGATCATGACAAGATGTGCTGCAGTTGCAGTCCTGATACTGGGTTGGGCTTCGTCCTCTCTGGCAAGCCGCGCCGACGGACACACGTGGTTCGTGGAGCAACTGACGCACCTGAACGAAGCTCGCGCCCAGTCGAATCCCCAATCGCTGGCCGTAGATCTGGTGGAACGCCTGGTTCGGGTTGATCGCTTCTCACAGCGCGCTTTCGACGACTACCTCGAACGCAGCCTCGAAGACTATGAGCAGTTCCTGGCGCCGGAGGAATTGCTCCATCTCGTCGAACAACACCGCCTCCAGCTTCACGATGCCATCCGTACACGACTGATCGCTGACCTTAACGGTTGGCTGGGCGGAGACGAGGGTCGTGAGTGGCAATTGGTGGACGCGAAATTCGACAAGGGCACAGGGCATGTGACCGTGTCGGCCGATACTCACGCCGTCACACTGTATCTGCGTCGACAAGATGGGCAGTGGTCGGTCACCGACGCAGGTACCCAGCAGATCAGACTCAGCGATCACTATCGCCGACTCGTGGCTGACATTCTCGACAGCGACTATTCACTGGCCGTGTTGAAGGCACGACTGAAGGAGCGCCATGACGTCGTGATCGAGGATTTCTCCCGTTCCAGGCCTGGCGTTCTGCCCGAGGGCTGGGGGTGGCGTCGCAAGCGTGACGATCGCAAGGCGAAGTTGTATCGCGTTCAGGAAACGGCGAACAAGCGATATCTTGCGGCCCAGGACACAGGCGCATCGGTCATTCTGCTGAAGTGGTCGCACTGGAATCCACACGAGCATCCCATTATGACCTGGTGCTGGAGGGCCGATGCCCTGCCACCGGGCGGCGATGAGCGCTTCAGTCACACCAATGACAGCGCCGCCGGCATCTACGTGATCTACAGCCAGAACTGGCTCGGTCTTCCAAAACAGATCAAGTATGTGTGGAGTACCACCCTCCCAGAGGGTACCGTCGACCGCCGGGACATGATTGCCCGCCCTTATTTCTTCGTCCTGGAGAGTGGCGAAAAACACAAGGGTGAGTGGGTCTTCGAAATGACGGATGTTGTGAAGGACTATGAGAGGGTTTTCGGATCATCTCCGAAGGATCGTACATTGGGGATTGGACTGCTCACCGATGCAAACTCCACCGACTCCTATGCTGCGGCCTACTACGCAGACATCCGCGTATGGCCTCGTGAAGCGCGAGAGGATGGGCAGATCACCGACTACTGTGGAGATCTGCGGGAACCGGCCACGGGGCATGGCGGTCAAAGCCGCACCACATTTGCGGTCAACTCCACTGAAGCCGGCGCTGCAGCGAAGGCGGCGGGAGAATGAAGATGAAACCGATACCGACAGTCGTGATGATCTTTGCCGTAACACTCGCCTTCGCCGAAGAAGGTGACACGGCGGCTTTCTCGGCGCCCACGGCCTACCTGAAACAACTGGATTCAAACGTGCAGGCCATTGTCCGAGCCGACGGAGCTGACACCCTTTCGGCGCAGGAAAACGCCCAGGTCCGTACACTGATCAATGGTGCCTTCGACTTTGAAGAGCTGAGCCGACTTTCCCTCGGCGATCACTGGAATGAGCGCACAGCCCAGGAGCGCGACGAATTTGTCAGGATCTACCAGGGGATCATCGAACGGCGCAACTTCGACATCTTCGTCCAATACTATCGAGAGGGCGAGATCAACTATGTCGACGAGGCCATCGATGAGGGCGGCCGGGCTCGCGTCGAGGCCCAGGTGCCGATGAAACGAGAGACCAAACAGATCGTCTACGCCCTTCACCAGCCAGCGGGCCAGGACTGGCGGATCTACGATCTATCCATCGATGGAGCCAGCACCGTCACCGGGAATCGCCGAACCTATGGCCGCTACATCGCTCGCCACTCCTTCGACAAGCTGATGGAGCGCCTGCGCGCTCAACTGTCGGCGCTACAGCAAACCGACGAATAGCCCTTCAGGTATCTGACCCTACATGCGCAGCTACGAACGAATCGTCCACTACGTCTTCCACCATCACATCAGCATTATTCTGGTGTCGCTGGTGCTGTCGATCGTGGCGGGTTCGTTCGCGGCCCAACTGAAGATCAAGGCAGACTCGGCGAATCTGCTCCCTGACGACTATGTCAGCGTCCGCGAATTGAATCGGATCAAGGAACGCGTCGGAGGGATTGGACCACTGATGGTCATCGTCAGTGGTGACGACCTGGCTGCCTGCGTCGACTTCATGCATGCCCTGGCCGACTCTCTCGACGGCAGTCCCCTGATCAGCTCCGTGATCCGCGGCCGCACAGCGGAGATGGAGTTTCTCAGCAAGAATCGGCTCCTCTACATGGATCTGGAGGATCTTCAGGAACTCCATCAGCGAGTTGCCGACAAGATCGAGCTGGAGACGTTGAAAAAGAACCCCTTCTACATGGGGTTCGAAGAGGAAGAGGAAGATCCCCTCGACGTCAGTGACATCGAGGCCAAATACGAACACTACGAGCTGAGTGGGTACGATCGAGACTACTACCTGACCGAGGAGGGCACTGGCGTCATCCTCCGATTGTATCCCACGGGGGTCATTACCGACTCCAAGTTCACCAAGAAGCTGCTCGGACAGCTCGACCAAACCATCGAAGCTCTCGATGCGAAACGTTATCACCCCAGCCTCGAGGTGATCTACAAGGGCAGCTTCAAGAATGCATCGACCCAGTATACGGTCGTGCTCCAGGATCTGAAGTCGACGGCCCTGTATGCACTCTTCGGGGTCATCGTTCTGATCAGTCTCTACTTCCGACGCCTTCTGTCGCCGCTGTTTATCGTCTTTCCGCTGTTAATGAGCCTGTCCTGGACTTTCGGCGTCACCTTTTTCGTCATCGGCAACCTGAATCAGATTACCGTCTGTCTCTTCGCCATCCTCTTCGGGCTGGGCATCGACTTCGGGATCCACATCTTCGCCCGATACCGCGAGGCTCGGCGGCGGGGCATGGATATTGAGCAGGCTCTGGTGGAAACCGTCTGCCACACGGGCAGTGCGCTGACGACGACGGCACTGACAACGGCGGTGGCCTTCTTCTCGCTCTTATTCTCTGACTTCAAGGGATTCAGCGAGTTTGGGTTCATCGTCGGCACAGGCATCCTCTTCTCTCTGGTTGCCATGGTGGTCGTTTGTCCTGCGTTCATCGTGTTGGCCGAACGACTAACCCTCATTCGGTTTCAGCAGGCCAGCGTTCCAGAGCATCTCATCCGGCGTGGGCGTTACCCGGTGCCCCATCTCACCCTGTTGCTGGGTGTGCTCGCAACCGCCTACTCCCTCTACCACATCAGCGACCTTCGTTTTGAGTGGGACTTCAGGAAGCTGAAACCGGAGGTCGAGACGACGGGCCCGGAGGCGAGCCTCCCCGACAAGTTGAAGGAGACACGCTCACCGGCAATTGTGCTGACGGAGAGTCGCGCCGAGGCGATGGCCGTCGTGGCTGAAGTCGAACGAATCCGGACCGAACGCGGCGACAGTTCCACCGTGTTGTCCGTGCAAAGCGTCTACTCCTTCCTGCCTGCCGACCAAGAACAGAAGCTTGACCTGATCACCGATCTGCAGACGATGATCGATACCAACATTGAGTTGCTGGACCAGAAGGATCGAAGTCGTGTCGATTCATTGCGCCAATACTTCGATGTCCAGGAGTTGGCCCTGACGGATCTGCCGAGGGAAATGACCAAGAGTTTCTCGAGCAAGGAAGGCGAAATCCTGAACTTCGTGCAGATCAACGCCTCCGTGCCGCTGCGCGATGGTCGCAACTCTATCAACTTTGCCCGTGAGGTGAAGGTCATCGAGACCGAACTGGGCACGTTCTACGCCTCCAGTTCCCACATCATCTTTGCGGAGATGCTGGAACTGATGCTCGACGACGCCGTCATCGCCGTCATCGTCACACTCCTGGTAGTGGGCGTCGTGCTGGTCATCGACCTGGGTAGCATTTTGAGCGCCGCTCTCGTGCTCACTCCCCTGCTGACAGCACTGGCGTGGGTGACGGGGCTGATGTATGTGCTCGACTTCCGCATCAACATCTACAACATGGTCGCCTTCCCCACGATCATCGGCATGGGGATCGACAATGCCGTCCACATCTTTCATCGATATCGCGAAGCTGGCGTGGGATCTCTTCGATTGGTCATGCGCACGACGGGAATGGCCTTGCTGGCCACGACGCTGACAACGATGGTGGGCTTCGCGGGACTGGTCCCCGCCCATCACCCGGCACTGTATTGGATCGGCACCGTATCTCTACTGGGATTGGGATGCGCTTTCATCACCGCCGTGTCTCTGCTGCCTGCATTGCTACAGTTGATCGAGAGACGTTCGGATTAGTCTATCCATCCACACTCCTGGCCAGAGCGATCGGTGGCCAGCTGCAAGCGGTGGTTGATCGTCAAAGGACTTTGACAAAAAACGGCCCGTCGGTGACGACGGGCCGTTGATATGACGCCGAGAAATGGAGCGGGAGACGAGACTCGAACTCGCGACAACCACGTTGGCAACGTGGGGCTCTACCAACTGAGCTACTCCCGCTTGGAGCAGAAATGGAATATAGAGGTGGCCAAAAATAGCGTCAAGATGATCGTCCTGTTCGCTGCCCTGATTTCAGTGGTCCTGACGGGATGCTCAGACTCGTATCAGACCGATCTGTCGCAGTCCCAGACCCGATCCCGGTGGCACAACAGCCAGGGCGTCGTCTACATGGATCAGCACAACTACACGGCAGGTCGCAGTCAGTTCGAGAAGGCCCTGGCCTTGGACTCTCTGTTCCCTACAGCTCATGCAAATCTGGGAATTGCCCTCTACAGCCTTGGGAAATTCGACAGCGCACGCGCCGAGCTGGTCGCCTGTCTCGCACTGAACCCGAAGCATCTGCACGCCAACTATACCCTTGGCCTGATCGACCTCGCTGGAGGCGACAACTACGAACGGGCGCTGGCCTCATTCCAACAGGTCGCCGATATCGATGGCGACGACCCTCTCGTCCAGTATCACCTCGGACGGACCTTGGCGAAACTGGGTCGTTCAGACGATGCTCTGGCCGCCTATGGCAGGGCGATTGAGCTGGATGAGAATCTTCTGTCCGCCCACTACGCCAGAGCACACGAGTTGCGTCAGTTGGGCCGGACCGAAGACTGGCGGCAGGCTCTGTCCGTCTTCGACCGGCTGTCGAAGGCTGGGTTTGAGGGTGTGAGCACGACCTACCAGGGCCAGGGGAAGTACGCGGAGGCTCGTGTGGAGGGACACTTCGGATCGGGCGGTGATGATCGAATGTCGCCGATTCACCTAGCTGATCCTGTTCCGATCACGGGCTTGCACAGGGCCCACGTGGCGGTGGACACCGATGGCGACGGATTGGCAGAGTTGATCGGCCCCTCCCCAGATGGGAATACGCTGCAGATCCTCGCGAAGCAGTCCAATGGGTGGACCGCGGCATCGTCGTGGTACGTGCCGCCAGGCATCCAGGCACACACGACACTGATCGGTGATATCGATGATGACGGCGATCTGGACCTGCTCGTCTCAAGCGGCCAACTCGGTTCTGATCCGACAAACAAGCTGTTGCGCCAGCAGAACGGCCGGTTCGTGGCCGAGGCCCTCGGCTTGGAAGGCAGCGCCCACGCCCTGGGAGATATCGACCACGACGGTGACTACGATGTGGTGAGCTTCTCATCGGGACTGCGTCTGGCCTCAGGGAACGGCACCGGAGGCTTTTCGGACATCACAGATGAGGCCCTTGGCTTGGAGTTTCTGTCCCCAAGTCGCGCCGTGTTCACCGATACCGACAACGATCGGGACGTGGACCTGATCGCCGCCGGTTCGAGGATGGCCCTGTTCTCCAACAATCGGGACGGCACGCTCACAGATCTGGCCACCGAACGACAACTCACACAACTCGACAGCGCCCTCGATCTGGCCGTCTTCGATCTGCTTCCCGACGGGCACCTCGATGTGGTTGGCCTGGGGCCAGATGCGCTGCAGGTGGCCAGCAATGACGCGGGGAGAGGGTATTCGATCCATCAGCAGATGCCGGTGGAGGACGCACACACGGTGAGGGTTGCTGATCTCGACAACGATGGCGATCTCGACCTGGTTCTGGGAGGAGACGACCAGGTCCAGATCGTGTTGTCGTCGGCGGGGCAACTGCAAGCGCCGCAGCCCATCGCGACAGGTAGGCCTGCATCAACGGTGGTCGTCAACGACCTGGATGGCGACGGGCGAATCGACATCGTGGCCGGCAACCAGGTGCTGATGAACGAGACTAAGAACCTCGGACACTGGGTCAATATCAGCCTGTCGGGCCTCAACAGTGTCGCCGACGGAGTGGGCTCAAAAGTCGAGATCCATACCTCGACGACGCAGCAGAAACGTGAGGTTCGAGCCGGTGCGGGTGACGGGAGGACTCTGCACGTCGGGATCGGGTCCGCCGATTCGGTGGAGTTCATTCGGATCCTATGGCCCAGCGGCGTTCGCCAGGCTGAACTGGCAACGGCGGCAGACCAGATGCTGCACTTTGAGGAACTGAATCGAAAGGGCACATCCTGCCCGATCCTGTATGCGTGGGATGGGACCGACTACCGATTCGTCTCCGACTTCCTCGGTGGGGCCATCATCGGGTATCTGACCGAGCCGGGCCAATACTACCCGCCAGACACCGATGAATACGTGCGTATCCCGCATCTGCAACCACGCCAGGGTCGCTACGAACTCCAGATCGGCAACCAGCTGGAAGAGATTCTCTATCTGGACGCAGCCGAGCTTGTGGCCGTCGATCATCCAATAGGGACAACGCTGTTCCCGAACGAGCGACTGCTTTCATCTCCCCCTTACCCGTCGCACCAACCCTATGCGTTGGCAGATCTGCGCCCGCCACAGAGGGTGACAGATCACGCTGGACGGGACGTGACGTCAGCCCTGGTGGCCGTCGATGACGAATGGTATACGGACTTTGATCATCGCCCGATCCACGGTTATGCGGCGCCCTACAGCCTTACATTGGATCTTGGAGATCTGAGTTCGTGGGAGCACCCGGTCCTCGTCGCCCACGGGTGGGTCGACTATGCGCATTCCACGAGCAACTGGGCCGCCTCACAGCGAGAGCTCTCGCTGTTCCCGCCACGTCTGGAAGTCGAGGATGCAAACGGCACATGGCGACTGATCACGACAGACATGGGCACCCCTGCTGGTCTGCCCAAGGACATGGTCTTCGATCTGTCCGACGCCCTGACAGAGGACGTCGATCGTGTGCGCCTTCGGATCACAACATCCATGTCCATCTACTGGGACCAGTTCCAGGTCGGCCGCTCCGTCGGACAATACAGCGTGCAGCGAGCGCGATTCGACGAAGCGGACCTGCATTGGCGGGGCTATCCGGTCCATGAATCGATCCATGGCACCTTCGCCTTCCGCTACGATCATTCGCAGGTAAACACAGAGGCGCCTTGGGGAACACACGCAGGAGCATACACGCGATTCGGCGACGTGAGCGAACTCACCGATCAGATCGACGATCGGTTCGCCATCATGTTTCACGGGGATGAGCTGACATTGACCGTCGGCGCGGACAATTTTGGCCCGGTCCGGGAAGGATGGACGCGCTCTTTCCTGTTCTATGCGGATGGATTCGGCAAGGATATGGACTTTCACTCGGCCCATTCTCTGACAGTGGAGCCTCTTCCCTTTCACGGGATGAGTCGGTATCCATACGGCCCAGATGAAACCTATCCACAGTCACCGGAGCATGTCAGCTATCGCCTCGACTACAACACACGCAGAATCAAGGGATTCTACGAGTAGCTCCCACTGAATGTCTAGGTCTCCTCATCGATGATCTCGTCGAGGGCGCAGCGGAAACCGATATAGTCCGTCGAGGCGCCGGACATGGCCATGTGACGGCTCTTGGCACGGATTCCCATTCTGTTCTCATGGTATCCGCCACCACGATGGCACTTCTGATGTCCACCATCGGGGCCCTTGGGATCTGACTCAGGGCTGGTCTGGTAGTATTTGTCATCGTACCAGTCGTTGACCCATTCGCTGACGTTGCCGCACATGTCCCAGGCGCCCAGACCGCTCTTGCCATTTGGATACCTATCGACGGGCGTCGTCTTGCCGTCAGGATTGTCGAAATTGGCGTAGTCAGCATTGGAAGACCCCCGCCAGGCATACTCATCACGGCCATCGTCGAGAGCTGCTCTTTCCCACTCCGCCTCGGAGGGCAGGCGCTTCTGGACCCAGTCACAGTATGCCTTGGCATCATCCCATGAGACGTTGACCACAGGGTGATCAGCGAGGCGGGCGTCGGGGAAGGTGTTGTTGCGCCAGTGGCTGGGAGAACGATGCCCGGTGACCTGAACGAATTCCTTGTATTGCAGATTCGTCACTTCATACTTATCGATGTAGTATCCCTTGAGGCTGACCAGGTGTTCGGGATTCTCGTCATCGCGGCCGGGGGTATTGGCTCCCATCCGCAGCTTCCCAGGCGGGATCAACACATCTCCATCGGATTGAATTGCTCCTGAAGCTCGATCCGCCGCTCTTCGAACTCCTCCAACTCACTGCGGGCATAGGCCATCTTACTCTGAATCGATGACAGCGTAGATTCCCCGTTGTCGATCTCTTTGCTGATTTCATTGCGACGAGTCGAGACCTGAGAGACAGTGGGCATGATCTTGCCAAGTTTGCGGCGATAGTCGACGAATATCTGAATCCAGATGACGGCAACCATCAGAATTCCAATGGCAACTGGCCAATCTCCGGCCAAAACGATGTACCTCCTAAGAGCGGATCAAAGGCGACACCCGAAACCGGGCTGCGATGAATCGTAACCTCGCAACAAAAATAGCTCTCGCCGCCGTCGTGTGCACCTGCTTGTACACGATCGGTGGCGTGTTTGTCTACGCCATGTTCAGCAGCAATCTGCCGAACATCGACGAATTGGAGACAACCCAACCAAAACGAGTGACCCACGTCTACGCCGCAGACGGTCAACATCTGATGGATTTCCGCGAGGAAAACCGCGAGATCATCCGGGAATTTGATGAAATCCCGCTGGCCATGCGGGACGCGCTGATCTCGATCGAGGATCGTCGGTTCTTCTCCCATTGGGGGATCGACCTACGACGCATCTTCGGGGCCATCTACCGAAACATTATCTACCTCGACCCCACCAAGGAAGGTGCCAGCACGATCACGCAGCAACTGGCGCGCAATCTGTACCACAAGGTCGGCGGCCAGCGGTCGAATGCCTCGCTGGAGGGTGTGCTGGCCACGTATGCGAGAAAGGTTCGCGAACAGATCGTGGCCGTTCACGTTGAGCGCCTCTACACGAAGCGCGAGATCCTGGTGATGTATCTGAACACCGTGTTCTTCGGGCATGACGCGTGGGGCCTGAAATCGGCGGCGCGGTTGTATTTTGACAAGGAGATCGGCGATCTGCGGGTCGAAGAGTGTGCACTGCTCGCAGGTTTGCTGAAAGCACCCAATTCCTACAGCCCGCACGTGAATCCAGCACGTGCCCAGGAGCGCCGAAACCTCGTTCTGCTCAACATGATTCGCAGCGGCAAACTGACAAAGTCTCAGTTTCTGCAGTTGAAAGACGAACCGGTCAGGGCTCGACGCGGTCAGCGGGCCGACACGTACGGGCTGGCCCCCTACTTCGTCGAGTATCTACGCAAGGATCTCAACGAGGAATACGGTGGGGCCCTCTATCGCGACGGTTTTTCTGTAGAGACGACGGTGGATGCTCAACTGCAGCAGATCGCTGAGCGTCATTTCAACGTTCGTCTGCGCGAGGTTCAGCAGAAGGTCGATGCCGTCTTCGAACCGGCCGACTCGGCCGAAGCAGCCAACCCTCCCATCGTGCAGGCCGCCTTCGTCGCCATGGACCCGACCAACGGGCATATCCTGGCGATGATCGGTGGTCGTCAGTTCCGGGAGAGCGAGTTCAACAGGGCGACGCAAGCCCTGCGCCAGGCGGGTTCGTCCTTCAAACCCTTCGTGTACACAGCGGCCATCGACAATGGACGATTCCCGGTGGATGTCTTCGATGACAATGCCATTGTCGTCGAAGAACAGAATGGTGACATCTGGGATCCGGAAAACTATGACCGGAAATTCAAGGGCGAGATGACATTGCGCCGGGGCTTCAAAGAATCGCGCAATATTATTGCCGTAAAGTTGGCCCGCGAGATCGGTCCGGGACGGGTCAGACAATACGCGCGCGCTATGGGGATCTCGACGCCGATTCCAGAGGTGTATGCCATCGGGATCGGCGTGTCATCCGTTCGCCTGCTGGAGATGGTCGCCGCCTACGCCGTGTTCCCGAACAAGGGAATTCACGTCGAGCCCTCGGGGATCTCGTCGATCATCGATTCGGACGGCAACGTGATCTTTGAGTCGACACCCACGCGGCGTGAGGTACTGCGTCCATCGGTGGCCGTGGTGATGACCGATCTGATGCGTTCGGTCATGGACGAAGCGGGGGGCACCGGCTACGGTGCCCGGACACGATACAACTTCCGCGTCGCTGCAGCGGGCAAGACGGGCACGACCAACGACTATCGGGACGCCTGGTTTATCGGATTCACTCCGCATCTCGTAGCCGGCGTGTGGGTCGGCGTTGATGACCCGACGCATACCCTGGCCCGCCAGGCAGGTGCCTCAGCGGCCCTACCCATGTGGGCGGGGTTCATGAAGGATGTCTATACAGAAGTCAAACGTTTCCGTGACCGGCGACGGGAAACCTTCGACTATCCCGAGAATCTGGTGGCCTACCACTCGGTCTGCGCCGACAGTCACAAGCTGGCAACCCGCTACTGCCCGCGGCAGTCGGATGAGATCTTCCTCGCCGATGGGATCCCGCCCATCAACTGTCCGCTACACGGCGTCGCAGATACGCCAACGCGCCGACAGCGTCGTTTCTGAACAGAGCTGGCATCTTGGCCCTTGGGCCGGAATTAAAAAAAAGGGCGTGACCGACTTTCTCGGTACGCCCCTTCTTGTTGAAGCTCGATCTGTCTGATGGTCAGTGAATCGTTGGGAGGCCTGCAGCTACTCTTCGAGTTTGTATTTGGTCGGTTTGCGACGCTTCTCGCGTTCGCGATACTTGTCGACCTTCGGCTTCAGCTCTTCCAGTTCCTTCTCGAGCTCCTCGATTTCCTTCTGCTGCGATCCCACTTGCTCCTTCGTCTCTTCCGTCGCGTTCTGCTCCGCCTGGATCTTTGTCTCACAATCGCGGATCTCGGCCTTCGCCAGGTCGGCCTTCGGCTTGAGCCCGGCAGAAACCTTGCGATAGTCGATAACGATGAGGAAGAGGAATCCCCCGGCTCCGGCGGCGATGCAGATGAATACCCAAGCCATGTCTACCCCGTAGCGGTCGTCGCGTCCTGCACAGCGGGGAATCGCCCCTTGCGCGTGCACGACGTTGGATGGTCAGGTAACAGCGTCACTCCAGTTCCTTCATCAGATTGGTGATCCTGGCGGCGAACTCTGGATCCATAGACGCCATGATCTTTGCCATGTGCTGAGCCTGAAGCTGCCGCATCAACAGACCGACGGTGGTGTCATCCAAGGTTCCCGTCTGCAGGATTTCGGCAGCCGGTGCCGGTTTCAGCTTGTTGTAGAAGGTAGCCAGCTCTGCGATTCGCTCTGTGCGCCGGGCACCCAAGGCTGAATCCGCCACCATTCCGATCCGCGCTTCTTGCTCGTCTAACTCCGTAGCTCTTGCTGCGAGACTGGACTGCAGGAGGGCGAGCCTGTCCAACTGCTCCTCCAGACTGTCCTGCTTCGTTTCGTATTCGCCTCGGTATGTCTCCAACAGCGAGGCGAGTTGCCCAAGCTTGTCTTCTTCGTCGACGAAGCTCTGATCCAGACGACTCGGGTCTGAGTCGCCGCCGCTGAGCATGCTCTGCAACTCCTCCGGCGACTTCACGGTTTCGGTGAAGAAGAGCATTGCCAGCATGGCTGCCGTGAAAGACACGAACATGCCGATGATCAGCAACGGAACCAGCAGGAATTTCACCGACTCACCATCCTCAACGGCGTGATGTAAACACCATCACCCCCGCTCTAAGGTGAAAAAAATACGAAAAAGAGTCCCCCAACAATAAGCCCGGATAAACCGGCCTCCAGGACACGCTGATTTGCCGGCACAATCGCCTGATCGACAGCGTCTGCGCCACCTAATAGTGCTGCAGCGTCTGAGCCGACCTCATCTTCGGCACGGGACTCAATTCGGCGGGCCCAAAGAATCTGGCGATCGGCACGCTCACCATCGATCAATCGTGCATTCACTTGCACACGAGTATTGCGCGCCTGTCGTGACCCGAATGGATTCAATTTGGATCCTTGAGGTTCGTAAACGGCCCCGGCAGAGGCCACCTGAAAGACCAACTCATAGGAAGCCCCCTCATCATCCAGTGGCAGCCGATCGCCACGCAGCAGCAGAGCCTCCGTGATCGCCTCCTCTACGAGCCAGTTGGCATCGTGTCGCCCTTCGGCCTTGAGTCGGACCGTCGAACCGGCCGGGACAGGCAGATCGGCCAGGGCAGATGTCCACGATTCTGTCAGCCCGCCCCGGGCGAGTTCCAGATCGGTCGGTGGACGAGCAGCAGCGTCCGTCGACACCAGTTCACCGTCGACGACGGGAAGAATACTGACGGTGGCCACCTGAATCGGCTCATCCCGATCATAGGGGATCACCTGGGGCCGGAAGGCCAGCGGTCCCGATCGCCTCGGCACCAGTCGCATCGTGATTGACAATTCCTCCCCCGGGGATAGTTCGCGATCGGCGATCGACACTTGAGCACGTCCCGCCTGCGCATCGAAGTCCACCGTCGCGCCCTCGGCGGCGGCAGATCTGAGACCGTCCACGATGAAGCGTAGATCCTTCACCCTCATGGGGCGGCTTCCATCGAGGGACCAGACACACGTGACCGTGCCGTCTTGATCGCGTTGAAGTCCCGTTCCCTGCACATGAAGCTGTGGAAGGGGGAGGATGGAAATCTGTTGAGGTGACAGGACGGAGTGAGTAAGCCGCTCACTGACGGCGGCTCCTGAGATCTCCAGCGCCGTGGCGGGCGCTGATTGGCCGACATGGGCCGTGACCTGATACGAGATCTGGCTCTGGCCAGGCTGAGGCCATGGAGGCTCGGACGTTGCATCAGTGCGCACGTGAGTCGACCACTCGATATCCAGTCCCGAAAGCGACCGGGAATCTTCGTTCATCACGTCGATCGTCACCTCAACCGACTCTCCGACATACCACTTCTTAGGTGAAATCGCCCAACGGGCCGCCAGTGACTCTTCCACACTCAAGGACCAGGTAGGCTGATGCAGCGAGGTCGATTCGGTGTCCAAGGTGGTGGCGAGTGTAGCATGCCAGTCCAGCAGACCCACGGCATGGGCCATCAGCGTAAGCTGCAGGGTGTCGGTTACGGAGGTGCCGATGGGATCTTCGAGATAGTCCACGTTGATCTCGTCGCTGCTGAATCGGACCCGTCCCCTCGCCGAGGTGACCGCCTCGATCTTGGCGCCAGGCGCCACTGTGAGCGTCGCACTCGTGATGGCCTCGCCATTGCCCGGGAAATACGTCAGAAGCAGGGAAATGGACTGCGGCATGTGCACAGCCACAGCAGGCGCATCAAAACGTGGAGAAACAGTGCTGACGGCGTCAGCCGTCCTCGGCGCCGAGACTGCGATGGTGAGCAGGAAGCAGAAAGCGCAGATAGGCAGCAGAGGACGGAGCGCGCGCCAAGCCCGGAAGAGCATGGTCAAACTCGCTTGAACTCCTTTAGACACATGTACTTGCGTCAATCTACCTTAACATGGGGTGAAGAGACTGTCAAGCACTCGAAAACGACCGACCAAAGCCCCAGGTCCAAGGGTATCCTTCTTGACGCTCGAACTCGAGTCGGGGTAGGTTGTTTCGCCGGGGCTCGTCTCGAGAGCCCATTGCCAGTAGATGACCCTCCTCCAACCTCAACACGCCCATGATCGCTGACTTCCTGCCCGTGTTGCTCCAGGTCTTGCTCTGGGTCCTGCAAACCCTCCTGGTGCTTCTCGGCGCGGTGATGGCGGTACTCGTGGCTTTTGTCGTGTTGCCAGTCGTGGTAAGGGTAGAGGCTGGCCGAGGACCAGAGTCGGATGCCACGCCCGATGTGGATGCCGTTGTGGCACCGTGGTTTGGGGCCTTGGCCGTCGGTGTGCGCCAGGTCGTGGACGGTTGGGAAGGCAGGCTGCTGCTGCTGGGACGGTTTTGCCTGTATCGTCGGCTGGTGGTGACAGAAGAGGGCTCGGAGGTGCCGGCCCCCCCCGAGCCCCGATCTGAGGTGATCAGCCCAGATCCAGTCACTCCATCCCCAGCCCCTTCGTCTGCGCGAGCCAAGTCTGGGACAAGCACATCCAGGCCAACGCCACGGCCGACCACCGAACCCACCGGCGACACAGCGGCTGCCACGCCCTCGCCAGTGGCAGCGGATGACTCACCTGCGGAACCAGGACTACTGATGCGGATACGTGAAGGATGGCATGACGTGCGCCCCTTCCTGCCGCCCACGAAACGGCTGTTGAGAAGTCTGCTTCGGGTGATCGGCCTGCGACGAGTCCAGATTGACGCCACGGTGGGCCTCGACGACGCAGCGGCAACCGGGAAGCTCATGGGCCAGGCCCAGGCGATCAGGCCTTTTCTTCCGCCATGGACCCACGTCGCGATTCAAGCGGATTTCGTGCGGCCCTCGACCCACGGGAGCGCGAGTTTGATCCTGCATGTGTATCTCGCGCGACTCGTGGCGGCGGCGGGTCGCTTCGGGCTGCACGCCGGATACCTGTGGTTGCGTAGATGGTGGCGACTGAGACAGACTGCTCGTACACTGTCTGCGGTGACCGATTGAAAGGACGTTATGGCGACATCTCTTGAATCCCTCGTCGAACGCGTACTCGGCGAGTTGCATCATATTCTTCAGACCCGAACCGTCATCGGTGAACCGGTAACGGCCGGGCCTGTGACGTTGATCCCCGTCTCGAAGATCTCCATGGGATTTGGAGCCGGCGGCGGAGAAGGCAAGCAGCACTCCGGTACAGGCGGTGGCGCCAGCGTCGAGCCCATCGGCTTCATCGTCGTCCACGAGGACGGCAAGGTCGAAATGATGACGCTGAAGGAAAAGGAAGTGAGTTGGGGGCAGTTGGTGGAAATGGTGCCAGACGCGGTGTCGAAGATCAAGGGGTTCGTTGACAAACGGAAGACTGATGGCAGCGACGACGACACCGACGAAGAAGAGGCGTCGGAAGCCTGAGGCTCTTACCGCCTACTGAGGATCGCCCTACTGAGGATCGTCTGGAAACAGATGAAAAAGGCCGTCAAGCAGCAGATGCGTATACCACCCGACGACGGCCGCCACGAAGTAGACGACACCGAGAGATCCTACCTGTCCATAAAATGACGTGACGCTTAGCGGATCGGTGCGGAATGCAAACGCGGCCCCCAAGCCCAACAGGCCCGGCCCCAGCAGGGGCATCCAGCGGCCGTGGGTCCATCCTCGGTGATGATCCAGAAGGGGCAGCATCGCCAGGATCGCAAGCCAGATCCCCAGTCGCGACTCCCCCATCCACACCAGCCCCACGAGGGCGACGACAACGGCTCGATAGAACCAGCGGCGCGGCAAGGAGTCTGTGTCCACGTCGGGGAATAGCGAGAAGAAGACACCCGTCCCAGCCACGACCCACCAGTTGAATTCAGCTGGACCGTGCAGGTGCCCGGTCAGCGTGCCGACTCCGGCAACGGAGGCACCGGCCACGACACCACCCAGCAGATGACCACGAGCCCGCAAATGCGATCTCAGGCCCGCTGTGGAGTGGCGGACACGGCGCTCTGGGCGTCAGTCACGCGACGATGCAGTTGCCCACAGGCGGCATCGATGTCGCGACCTCGACTGTCCCGGCGCGTCACCGTGTGTCGCGTCGCGTTCTTGAGTCGCCGCGTGAATCGATCAAGTCGTGCCGAAGAAGGTCGACGGTAAACGCGGTCGCTTATCTGCAAGCCCGGTGCCAGTTCATTGTAGGGGATCAGGTTGATCTTGCAGGGAATCGACGAGGTGAGTACCGCGAGACGATCTGCATCTGCATCCAGATCGGTGACCTGGTCCATCAACACATACTCGAAGGTGACTCGCCGGCCTTTGCGATCGAAATAGGTCTTGGCCGCCGCCATCAGATCGGCGATGGGCCACTTTCGATTGATGGGCATGATCTGTGACCGAGTCTCGTCCTCGGTTGCATTCAAAGAGATCGCCAACCCTACGTTGAGATCGTCCTCGGAAAGCCGAAGGATTCCGGGCACATGGCCCGCTGTGGACACGGTCATCTTTCGTCCACCGATCTGCAACTGCCCATCCGACGCCCGTGCTAGGCGCAGTGCACAGGTCACCTGTTCGTAGTTCAAAAGGGGTTCACCCATTCCCATCATAACGATGTTCGTCAGCCGCTCACCACGGCGTTGGGCCTCCTGGTGCAATCGATGCAACTGCTCTACGATCTGCCCTGCATGTAGATTGCGCACGAAGCCCATCTGAGCCGTCGCACAGAACTTGCAGTCGAGGGCGCATCCTACCTGCGATGACAGACAAGCGGTGCGTCGATCCCCGTCGATGATCAATACCGCCTCGACTTGCCCGAGCCCTTGGCCATTTCCCCCTTGGCCCAGGTCAAAGAGAAACTTGACCGCCTTGCCCGTGTCGGAGGCACTGCTTTCCAGCAGTTCAAGTCCTGGCATCTGGGCCCCGGCCTCAGCCAGGACCTGACGAAAGCGAGCTGGCAGATTCGTCATGCCATCCAGATCACGTGCCTGGTGAACATGAAGCCACTCAAACAGCTGATCACCGCGGTAGGAGGGTTCACCCAGATCTGTCGCGAGCTGGCGCAATTGGTCGGGGAGCAGACCCTTCAGGTCGTGCAGGGGAATGGTCACGGAAATCGCCGCGGATGGTGAGGGTCAATCTCTACATTTGCTTGACGCAAAATGCGCGTAGGTGTATAATAATACACGGTTTGCGCACATATCGCCAACGGCAAACTCCACCCGATCTCCCGACGAAACCCAATGAAGAATCCGACGCGAGAACCCCTCGCGACGACGAGCAAGTCCCGTGTGTCCATGCCAGGCGCCCCGGCGAAAAGCTCCCTGGTGTTTTGGGGATTCTTAGCCTGTCTGGTCGGGCTGACCTGGTTGCGGATCGATCTGCACAAGGCAGGTGGGTCTCTCGTGAAGTCGGCCAATGCCATGCCATCGGCTCCCGCCGAAGAGGAAGGTGTCGTCATTCCTCTGAACACCGGTCCGGCGGCGGCCGTGCCGCTTGCGGTGACAGCCGATACAGTCACTGCAGCAGCCGTCGTCGAGCGGGTGATCGAGGATACGCTGGGGCGGGCGGGTTCGATCTACCTGTCGCTGAAGCAACACAAGGTTCCCGAACTACAGATCGCCCGTCTGGGGAATGCCCTGCAGGTGGTCTTCGATGCGAAGAAATCACGACCCGACGACGCCTTCTCACTGACCCTCGACTCGGCCAACGTGGTGGTTCGTTTCGAATACACCCCGGCCCAGAGACCCGAGTATCCCATCCTCGTCGAACGTGAAGGCGATCGCCTCGTCGCCCGGCAATCCAAGCGTCCGCTGATCGACATCAATCAAGTGCTCCGTGTCGTGATCAAGGACAATCTGTCCAATGCGATCCGGGATGTCGGAGAAAGCGATGCCCTCACCGACATCGTGGCCGATGATATCTTCGCCGCCGTCATCGACTTCCACACCGATCCTCGCGAGGGAGACGAACTCGAACTCATCGTCGTCAAGTCCTATCTCGACGATCGTTTCATCCGCTACAAAGAAGTGCGACTCGCCCGATACCGCGGCCAGGTAGCAAACCATACGGGCGTCCTGTACAGCGATCTCGAAGGGCGCGATGGGTACTACGATGAAGGGGGCCAATCTCTGGCGCGCATGTTTCTGCTCAAGCCGATGGACTATCGCAGAATCAGCTCCCGATTCAGCCGTCGACGTTTCCATCCGATCCTGAAGAGGAATGTTCCCCATCTCGGCACCGACTACGCCGCCAATCAGGGGACACGGGTCCATACCACGGCCCGAGGTCGAGTCACCCATGCCGGCTGGAATGGCGGATACGGGAAGATGGTGGAGGTCTCTCATCCCAATGGATATCGCACTCGATACGCCCATCTCAGTCAGATTCACGTCAGAAAAGGTCAGTCCGTCGAGCAGAAAGATGTAATCGGCCGCGTCGGTGCTACCGGACGCGCCACCGGCCCTCACCTGCATTACGAGTTGATTCGCAATGGGCGGCACATCGATCCGACTATCGTCAACAAGAGCGGGCGCGGAGATCCCCTGGGCCCGCAAAGCCTGCCTGCCTTTGCGGTTCACCGCGACCGACTCCTTGCCCAGTTGCCTGCAGCGAAGGCAGAAGAAACGATTCAGTTGGCGGATGTCGGCGCCGTTGGCCCTTGACAACCCTCGCCATCACGGACTGTCTTAGCTCTCATGGATGACGGATTCCTCCAGGAAATCGAAGCGGTCGCCGAAGCGGACGGCCGATACTCACGCGCCGCTTATCTGTTCATTTTCGACGCCCTCAAGCACACGGTAGAAAAGCTGGGCAAGACGTCGATGCCCAGTGAGCAGCGACATGTCTCTGGGCGTGACCTGGTGTACGGAATCAGCGAATATGCCCTCAACCGATTCGGCCCGATGACCCTCACGGTCTTTGAGCACTGGGGTGTCACGCAGACACGTAATTTTGGTGAGATCGTGTTCAACCTCGTCGAGGGTAACCTGATGAGTCGCACCGACGACGACTGCATCGAAGATTTCGATGGCGTCTTTGATTTTGCCCACGAGTTGGACTGGGGCCGACGTCGCGATGAGTTCAGGCGCTCTGCTACAGCTTCTGCTGCGTCCCCATGATTGCCCGCCCTTTTCGCGCTGCCCTTTCGGCCTGGTTCTGATCGGGCCCCACCGTCCATGCCAATGATCGCCTACTTTGACTGCCAGTCCGGCGCGTCGGGGGACATGATCCTCGGTGCCCTTGTGGACGCCGGTCTACCCCTGGCCCAACTGCAGCAGCCCATCGACCAACTTGACATTGGAGCACGGCTACGTGCAGAGCGCGTGATGCGATGCGGTGTGTCCGCCACACGAATCAGCGTCGAGATCGCGGACCAAGAGGTAACACCGGCCAAGGAACACCACCTTGCAGCGGAGGTCATTTCGGGCTCGTCCCACGATCATCACCATCACGGGCACACGCATGAGCATGGCGGGCACGAGCATGGTACACACGAGCATAGTGAACGGGCGCAAGCCGAACACGACCATCACCATGCAGGTCATGCGCATACCCGGGTTGCAGCCCTTGTCGAGCAGATCGAGGACAGTTCACTCGATACGCAGATCAAGCACGATGCGGTTCGGATCTACCGTCGACTGGCCGAAGCTGAAGCGTCCGTCCACGGCGCAGACGTCGAGACGGTGGGACTGCACGAGGTAGGCAGCGCCGACGCGCTCGTCGACATCGTCGGTGCCATTGCAGGCCTGGGCGCGCTGGGTGTAGATCGTGTCTTCTGCTCCGCCCTTCATTGCGGCAGTGGAATCGTTCGGTGCGCTCACGGACAATACCCGATTCCCGCTCCAGGTGTCGTGGCATTGTGTCACGACGTGCCCTTGGTTCAGACCGACGTCGCTGCCGAGTTGTTGACCCCCACGGGGGCAGCAATCCTTACCACGCTGACTGAAGGATACGGCAGCGATTGCCCACCGATGAAACTGCAAGCCGCTGGGTACGGGGCGGGAGGGCGGGATCTGCCCGTGCGACCGAACGTCCTGCGAGTGCGCCTGGGTGAGTTTGATGAAAAACCCGCCGTCGAGAACTGCGTGCTTGTCGAAGCAAATCTCGACGACATGAACCCCGAGGTCTTTTCGTTTCTCTTTGACCGCCTTCTCGAATCAGGAGCCCGGGACGTCTTCGTGACCGCGATTCTGATGAAGAAAGGCAGGCCTGGTCACCTGCTCAGTGTCTTGACAGATCCCTCGGATGTCGATCAGATCGCCCAGATTGTCCTCTCCGAAACCACCAGTCTCGGCGTACGGAGCCACGAGGTGGCCCGGCAAACACTGCCGCGCAGATGGGATACGGTCTCCACACCCTATGGGGATGTCCGCGTGAAAGTCACCTCAGTGGGCGGCCGTACCCGCGGTGCACCCGAATACGAAGATTGTGCTCGACTTGCCAAGGCGCACCGGATCCCGATCTTGACGGTGTATTCGGCGGCCACAGCAGCCCATGTTGCCGATGAGACGACCCTATGATGATGGAGCCGCCCATGCAGATCTGCCGACGAGGCCACCCACTGTTGCTCGCCGCTGTCTGTCTGCAGCTCCTCGGTCTGCCATTGCTCTCAGAGGGTCAGTCGACGCTGCAGTTAGGGCGTGGCGCCCTCGGTGAATTCGGCGCCGCCATTACCCTCCCCGAGGTCGAGGGCCAGGCTACGCGCCTGATGCTGGGTGACGCCCACGGATTCCTCCACGTCTACGAGCAACGAAGTGAGGCGGAAGCCTTCGATGAGATCTGGGTCAGTGAATACTTCGAGGGCCCCATCGCCGGTGTGTTCATCGCCGACATCAATCTCGACAAGCTCGACGAGATCATCCTGTTCACCGAATCTGGGCGATTCCATTTCCTCGATGTCCGTGACTACCACACGATCTGGTCGAATCCACCGACCGACTACAAACGCATTTCGGCCATGCATCTGTACAATGTCGATGACGATCCTCAAGAGGAGATCCTGTTCGTCGGCGACGGGCGCCTCATCGTCTACGACGGGCGCGACCAGTTCGAGGAATGGCGTTCTGACCAGGACAACATCACTGCAACGGAAATGCTCGTAGGTGATGTGGATGGCGACGAGGTGGAGGAGATCATCCTCAACGATGGGTTCATCTTCGATGCCCGCTATCGTGACCTCGAATGGCAATCGCCGGAATCCTTCGGAGAACGGATTGGGCTTCTCGATATCGATGATGACAGCATCCCCGAGGTCATCGGCGAGTTCTCCGGCCGACAGCTACGAATCTTCGACATCGATCTGCGCAGGATGAAGGCGTCCCGCCGCTAAAAAAGGCAGGCCCGGCCCGTTGTTGACACCCGCCTCGTAGCGGCGTACTTACAACGAAACAACACCGCACCCCTCGTTCGATGGCACGTCAAGACCCGGCGCTTGCCCCCATCCACATTTCAGGAGAGCACGACAGATGGCGCGACCCGTAACCCTCTTTACTGGACAGTGGGCCGATCTTGGCATCGAAACGATGTGCGAGAAGGCCGTCAGCTTTGGGTATGACGGTCTGGAATTGGCGTGCTGGGGCGATCACTTCGAGGTCGACAAGGCCGACGACGCATACTGCGCCTCTCGCCGCGAACTCCTGGAAAAACATGACCTTCAGTTGTTCTCCATCTCGGCGCATCTTGCCGGGCAGGCGGTCTGTGACAATATCGATGCCCGCCATGAAGCGATCCTGCCTCCCCATGTGTGGGGCGATGGTGAGCCCGAGGGCGTCAGGCAACGAGCGGCTGACGAGTTGGTGGCCACGGCTGCCGCAGCGGCTAGACTCGGTGTAGATGTCGTGAATGGCTTCACTGGCAGTTCGATCTGGCATCTGCTCTACTCCTTCCCTCCTACGCCAGATTCGATGATCGACGAAGGGTTCGCCGATTTTGGACGCCGCTTCACGCCGATTCTGGATCAGTTCCAGAACCACGGTGTGAAGTTCGCCCTCGAGGTGCATCCAACAGAGATCGCCTTCGATATCGCCTCGGCAGAACGTGCGATCGAAGCGGTGGACGGCCATCCAGCTTTTGGGTTCAACTATGACCCATCCCATCTCGGATACCAGGGCGTTGACTACGTCGAGTTCATCTACCGTTTCTCCGATCGGATCTTTCACGCCCACATGAAAGATGTGGGGTGGTCGATCTCCGCCACAGAAGCCGGTGTCTTTGGTGGCCACCTGGCCTTTGGAGATCGTCGCCGATACTGGGATTTCCGTTCATTGGGCCGCGGCAATATCGACTTCGAAGAGATCATTCGTGCCCTGAATCGCATCAACTACCAAGGTCCCCTCTCGGTGGAGTGGGAAGACGGCGGAATGGATCGCGAAGACGGGGCCGCCGAAGCGTGTGCCTTCGTCAAGGAAGTCGACTTCGAACCCTCGGACGCAGCCTTCGACGCTGCTTTCGCAGAGTAGGCTTTTTGTTGCGAGGCAGTCCATGATGGTGGTGACCCTACCTCGGCGACACCCAAGGCGATGGGCCGTCCACATATGGTTGTTGGCAGTCCTGCTTGTTCAGGTAGGAGCCGGCCCCGGATCTGTTGAGGCACAGGTCCTCACAGAAGCCGAGCAGGACTCCGTCTCGTCCTATCTGAGATCGGCCATGGCTGGCCCAAAGGAGAGAGCTTATCTCCAGGTCCTGACGCAGGCTGTCATTCAGCCCGATTCTACAGACACAGCTGTCGTGTACGACATCATCGTTCGATATGATCCGGAGCGCTTCCACGACCCGCACCTGGGTCTTTACCCACTGACCTTCGAGGACCAGTTCATTCAATGGGGAAAAAGAGTCGCCCTGTTTACTCGCAGCACACGATGGCCCAGTGCCCGTTACTACCTGCAGAATCTGGCCAGCGGGGACGAGGCGTGGGTATACACGAGCGAAACGAGACTGCTCTATCCGAAACAGGACAAAGGTCTTCCGGGCCCCATATCGACCGACAACAGTGCAGGTCGTCGACAATGGCTGCGCCTGATGCACAGGACCGAGGTCGCCACCGACCTGCAGGCGATGACTCGCTGGCTTCGACTACTGCGACGCGAACCCCGAGATATCGTGTTGCTGCGCAGCGCCGCACAGATCGCGGCACGCGACAGCAGCCAAACCCCTTGAAAAAACTGGCTTCGACGGCACGCCTCGCGGCGCTGACCGCCTGCAGCGTCCTGCTCTTCGGCTGTGGCGGCGGTAGCAGCAGCGGTACATCAGACACACTGGTTTTCGGTCGAGGATCCGACAGCGTCGGCCTGGACCCCGCCCTCGAAACAGACGGCGAGTCCTTCAAAGTCTGCGACAATCTGTACGAAACCCTCGTCACCTACGCACCCGGATCTACGCAGGTCATCCCACAGCTTGCTCACAGCTGGTCTGTGGATGAGGCGGGCCTTGAGTGGACCTTCCATCTGCGGACGGACGTGTCCTTTCACGACGGGACCCCTTTCAACGCAGAGGCGATGCTGTTCTCGCTCGGGCGCCAGTTCTTCCCCGACCATCCCTTCCACAAGTTAGCCGCAGGATCCTACCAGTATTGGAAGGATATGGGGATGGATGACATGATCGCCGACATGACGGCCCCGAACGACTCTACCTTCGTCATCCAACTGGCCACACCCAACGCCCCCTTCCTATCCAATCTAGGGATGAACTTCTGTGCAGCCGTGAGCCCCACAGCGGTTCGAAAACATGGCGCCGACTACTTCAAACACCCCGTTGGCACGGGCCCCTTTCGTTTCGTCGAATGGCTGAAGGATGAGCGCATCATTCTGGCTCGTAACGACACCTATTGGGGTACCGCCCCTCAGATCGGTCGCCTCGTCTTCCGAGCGATTCAGGATCCGTTGGTTCGCTACCTCGAGTTGCGCGCTGGTAGCCTGGATGGCATGGACAACCTGAGCCCGGAGTTCCTCGACGAGTTGCGGGCAGATGATCAGATCAAACTGTTGACGCAACCAGGGATGAACATCGGCTATCTGGCGATGAACATGGAGAAACCTCCCTTCGATGACGTGCGGGTTCGTATGGCCGTCAATCACGCGGTCAACAAGCAGTCCCTGGTGGACAATTTCTACGGTGGGCTGGCCGAGGCAGCCAAGAATCCGATTCCACCAATGATGTGGAGCTACAACGACGACATTGAACCCTACGCCTACGATCCTGATCGAGCTCGGCAACTTCTGGCAGAAGCCGGTCTGGCGAATGGTTTCGAGACCGAGCTGTGGGCGATGCCTGCCGCACGTCCGTACATGCCACAGCCCGAGAAGATTGCTCAAGCCATCCAGGCAGACCTGGCACAGGTCGGTATCGACGCACGGATCGTGTCACTGGAATGGGCAACGTATCTCGACAAGGTGTTCAAGGGCCATCACGACATGTGCCTGTTGGGATGGACTGGAGACAATGGAGATCCGGACAACTTTCTCTATGTATTGCTCGACAAGCTGGCAGCCATCAAACCGGCGCAGAACGTGGCTTTCTACAAAAGTGACGAACTGCATGAGATTCTCGTAGCAGCGCGACGTGAAACCGACCTGACGCATCGCACGCAGATGTATCGCCAGGCGCAGGAGATCATTCACGACGACGCACCGTGGGTGCCACTGGTACATGCGACCCAAACCATGGCCTTCCGCGAAGGTGTCGAAGGATTCCAGCTGCATCCGACGGGCAGCAAGTGGTTTCAGACCACTCGGTTGACGCCGCGGTGACCCCACCAGCCTAAGCTCATGCACGGCTTTATCCTGCGTCGATTGGCGCTGCTAGTGCCAACGTTGGCGGGGATCTCCGTCGCCGTTTTTCTGATGATCCATCTCGTACCCGGCGATCCAGCGCAGGCGATGCTTGGCGAACGGGCCAACGCGGAGACGCTGGCCGCCCTCCGATACGAGATGGGACTCGATCAACCCCTCTATCGGCAATTCGGCCGTTTCGTCAGTGATCTGCTGCACGGCGATCTGGGTCGCTCGTTCCGTACCCACGAGAAGGTGACGACGGAAGTGTTTCGTCGTTTCCCTGCCACCTTCGAACTCACCATGGCAGCCATGGCGTTCGCCATCACCGGTGGACTCGGCCTCGGATTGCTCGCCGCCGTTCGGCGGGGCAGCACCATCGATTATTTGAGTATGGGCGTTGCGACGGCGGGGATATCCATGCCCGTCTTCTGGCTTGCGCTGGTTCTCATCCTGCTGCTGGCCGTTCAGTTTCCCCTGTTCCCGATCTCCGGCAGAGTCTCGTCGCACACGTTCATCGAGTCACAGACGGGGATTTCCTTCATCGATGCGCTGTTGGCGGGTGACCTGCAGGCATTCTCAGATGTGGTGCGCCACCTCACCCTACCGGCGATTACACTCGGGACGATTCCCCTCGCCGTTATCGCACGCATGACGCGCTCGAGTCTGCTGGAGGTGCTTGGCGAGGACTACATTCGCACGGCCTGGGCCAAGGGGCTGCCGCGCCGACTTGTGCTTCTGCGACATGCGGTACGAAATGCCTTTATTCCCACGCTGACTGTCATCGCCCTGGAGTTCGGCTATCTCCTCGGCGGGGCCATTATCACCGAGACCATCTATGCCTGGCCCGGTATCGGTCGTTGGCTTTTCCTGGCGGTGCTGGCGCGAGATTTTCGTGCAGTTCAGGGCGGGGTTCTGTTGTTGGCGATTCTCTTCATTCTGATCAATCTGCTCGCCGACGTGCTCTACGCTCTTCTTGATCCCCGGATTCGATACGATCGACGCTGACGAGACACCCTAGACACAGCGGCACCGCACGACGACGAGACATCAGCTCAGAGTGCCAGCCCCTTGAAGAAAGAAGCCGCTGACAGTCCCTGATCCACTCGCCATTCGCCATATCGAATCTCGATCGATCGCAAACCACTCTCGATCCTGACGTGGCGAGGCAGATAGATGCCTGTGTCACCCACCGGCTCGTATTGCCCCAACTGTCGACGCCAGCGTCGCTGGCCGGTCGCATCGACCCCCTCTTCCGCCACAACCCACCCTGACAACACATCGACCCACAGACGACGCTGACCTCCGGCGGGGTTGTGGATGACGGCGACAGCACGATCGGCGCGGGGGAATTCGACACTCAGCGAATCCCGTGAGTGGACAGGCACCACGAGGCCGAGTAACGCCTCGCGTGGACTCTGACCGGAGAAATTGATACCGAGCAGGTCGACGAGACCGCGTCTCGCATCGAGTCGGACAAGCCGTCCTTCGGACAGAGACCACAAGGTATCGGCATGAAAAACGGCGGTCAGGACATGACGAAACAAGGGACCACGCACATCGATCCGCATCAACTGTGGAGGCAGATACTGCACCGATGCGCTGGCCGACTGGTCTGTCTGTTCATCTGTCACGGTCACCTGCGCCGCGGCAGTCAGATCGTGGATCTCTTCAAACAGGGTCGTCGGCTCTCCAAGCAGGCCGGAGATGTCGGTTGTGGGAATCCATCCGGGTCGGCGCACGGGCGCCGGAGGCGGCGCACATGACTGATGCANCACGACCACCAGCAGTAGGTATACCAGACGNCTCGGTCGAATCACGGCGTCTCGAGTTTGCGCTGGATCTCGTCATCTTCAGGGGCTAGCTGGAGGGCTCGGCGCCACATCTCAAGGGCTTGCCCCTGTTTCCCCAGAGCGGCGGCAATATCCCCTGCGTGATCGAAAATCACCGCCTGTTCCTCCTCGTCGCCATCATCGGTCTCGATCATCTGGGCGATCGCCTTGCCGAGAAACTTCTCCGCCTCCACCAGATTGCCTAGCTGGTAGTAAGCCCAGCCAAGGCTGTCGAAAAAGGCGCTGTTGGCAGGATCGATGGAGATCGCGCGATTCAGCAAGGCCACGGCTTCCTGCAATCGAACCCCGCGCTCGGCAAACATGTAGCCGAGATAATTGAGGGCGTAGGCATCCCCTGGAGAGATCTCTATCAACTCCTCGAACGTTATCACAGCACGCTCGAAGAGGCCGGCGTCGTTTTCCTCTCGTGCGACTCGCTCGAGAATTGTTCCCAGATAGAACAACACGTCCGTCGACCTCGGATCGAGGCGACGGGCAACCTCGAGGCGCTCGACGGCATCCTGATGACGGCCGATTCGGTCGAGGGACACACCCAGATGCAGGTGACCCTCCACGTACGAGGAGTCGATGGCCACCGCCTTCCGATACCGATCGGCCGCTTCGTGCCAACGTTCCTGTCGACTCAGAGCGATTCCCCAGCGGATGTAGAGATCAGCATCGTCGCCACCGGCCACGATCCCGTGCCGATAGGCGTCGATCGCTTCGGCCCACCTCCCAGCTCGCTCGTGGTGGATCCCCCAGTAGAGGAACAGTTGCGGATCATCGACGCCGCCCGCCGCGAGACCCTCGTAGACGGCCGTCGCCTCGTCTTCGCGTCCGGCACGGTCGAGGGTCGAGGCGAGAGCCAGAGAGATCTCGAGGCTGTCCGGCATCACGGAGACGGCCTCCTCGAGGATGGCCAGGGCTCTGGGGACATCATCCATGCGCAGATAGTAGGTGACTGGATCGAGCCAGCCTTCGACGCTGTCGGGCCGGCGACCGACGATCTTCTCGAACACCCGAGTCGCCAGCTCAAAGCGCTCCAGGTCAGACAGTGATGCGCCCAGACGATACAGATACGCCTGATCCTCACTTTCCAACACGGGCCCCAACTGGACAGGGGTTTCGATCAGACGGGCCAATTCGTAGATCAGCAGCGAACTGTCTGGTACGTGCCGAGCCCCCCGACGATAGATCTCCCGCGCCGCGTCGGTTTCGTTGCTGGCGACCAGTGCTTCTCCCAGCCCAAGCCAGGCGTCTTCAATGGAAGGATCCGCGTCAAGAATCGAGCGGAATACTTCGACCGCCTTCGCTCTGCGCCCCCCTCGTGAAATGACGTAGGCGATGTTCACTCTCACATCCACGGGCGTGTCGTCGGCTTCGAGCAATCGGTCGAAGAGGCCATCGATCCGGCCGTGCTTCCCGATGGTCACATAGAGCCGGGACAGATGAGAGTACAGCTGCCAGTTGTGCGGATCATGTTCGATCAGGATCTCAACGTGCCGCGCTGAGGAGACCGCATCTCCGAGCCCGTCATACCAACGCACGAGTTGGAAGCGCAGTCCATCCTGTTGCTCATCCAGTTGCAGCGAACGTTCGGCAAAGACCGCCGCCATACGATGATCACCGATCTGGCGATAGTTTCGCGCCAACTGCGCAAAGATGATGGGCGAGGAGGGATCGAGGTCTGCGGCGGAGCGCAACGCGACGATGGCACCCAGGTAGTTCTGCTGAAACTCGAAGGTCTTTGCCTGAATGAAATACTGCGTCGCCTGACGTTGATCTGCCGCCCAGTCAACCGAGGGCGCCCGGGTCAGCATAGGGGCGCACCCGGCGATCGTGAGCCCCACCAGAAGCGCTGTCGCAAGTACGAACCAGCGTCGAGGATGACGGCCATCGGCATTCGGGCTCATGAGGCAACCTTCACACGCCGCGGATCCAGCGCATCCCTGAGCCCGTCACCGAACAGATTGAGCCCCAGAGCTACAGCGAAGATGGCCAGCCCGGGAAAGGTCATCACCCACGGCGCCTTGAGCAGCAGTTCGCGACCGCTGTTGAGCATCGCTCCCCATTCGGGCGTCGGTGGCTGTGCACCGAGGCCAAGGAAACTGAGCCCGGCCGCGTCGAGGATGGCCACTGCCAGGCACAGAGACGTCTGCACGATGAGGGGCGCCGTACAGTTCGGCAGGACACTGCGCAGCACGATTCGGGGGCCACTGGCGCCGAGGGCACGTGCGGCTTCTACATATGCCATCTCACGAACGGTCAGGACCTGGCCACGCACCAGACGCGCATACTGTGGAATCAGCACGATGCTCACCGCCACCATCACATTGTCGATGCCAGGTCCGATGACCGCCACGATCGCGATGGCCAGCAGGATACTGGGAAAGGCGAGCATGATATCCATGACTCGCATGATCACCGTGTCGGTGACGCCTCCGCGATAGCCGGAGATCAGGCCAAGCGTCGTGCCGCAGCTGAGGGCGATCGTGATGCACAACAATCCGATCCGCAGCGAGATCCGAGCCCCATAAATCACCCGGCTGAGGATATCTCGGCCAAACTCATCGGTCCCCATCCAGTTTGTCCACGAGGGTGGGGATAGTCTTTCGTAGAGATTTTGCGCAATCGGATCGAAGGGGGCGATCCAGGGAGCCAGGGCCGCAACCAGCACAAGTCCTCCCACCACGCCCGCTCCCGCCAGGGGAATCGGGCGATGGCGCAGATATGCCCAGGTCGTGGTCAGCAGCAGCATGAACCGTCAGTCCGCGGAGTCTTCGGTTTTCTTCTCTCGGCCAAGGACAGAATCGACGGCGTGCTGCATCGGCCCGATCGACAGGGGTTTCTCGATGAATCCATCGAAGTCGCGCTCCTGTGCCTCTTCCTCATCGATGTAACCGGAAGTCGCCAGAACAGGCAGGTCCGGATACTGCGCTCGAAGTGCTTCCAGCAACTGAAAGCCATCCATCTCGGGCATGCGGATGTCGGTGATGACCAGATCGAGTTTCTCTTCGCCCACCATTTCGAGGGCCTCGGCACCATCGGTGGCTTCCAAGACGTCGAAACTCGGCAGGGCGTCCTTCAGAAGCTTGCGGAATTCAAGTTCATCGTCCACGACCAGGGCGCGGGGGAGCAGATCCTTCACCTGTTCGCCCACGTGCAGCTCCAACTCAGCCTGATCGCGGCCGCTCGACTCGGCTGCCAGATCGAGGGCGATCTCGGCCCGGCGCTCCTGCTCGCTGAGTCGGCGATCCAAGTCCGCGATCTGCCCCTCAAAGCGGCTCTTCTCCTGGTGATAGTCTCTCAATCGGACGTTGTCATTGGACAGCTTCCCCGACAGGACATCGATGATCGCCCGATAAACCTTCGAGCGGATCTCGTCGTCATCACGCAACACCGCGTCGAACTTGTCCTTCTGAATGATAAACATGGCCGTCGGTTTGGTCGCTTCCACCGTCGCCACTCTTGGCTGACCGGTGATGACCCCCATCTCACCCACCATGGNCACGGGCAGGATCGTGGCCACCTTGAGGCCTTCCTGTGTGATGATCCCCACCGCGCCGGATAGGAGGACGAACATCTCTTCTGGTGGTGTTCCACTAATGCAAACTTTGTCCCCGGGGGCGTAGGACTTGTGCACACACAAGGCCAGGATCTTGCGTACCTGTGTCAGTGCCAGACCGTTGAAGATCGGAATCTTCTGCAGCACCTGCATCAGGAGTTTCTCTTTTTTCGGATCCGCTTTGGCCATGGGACTTTTCTCAGAGAGAGGCGAGTCTTATTGCGATCGACCTGCGGGATCTACCCGATGGAGAGTCTCGCCGACGATTGGGACCGACGACCTNGATGCCCCNGTAATATAGCAGTCGATCACGACGGGGCAGCCCTTGGCGGTGACANCACCAGGGCCGCCAGAGGAGGCAGATCCAAAACAGCTGACCAGCGTCGACCGTGACTCACCTCATCTTCGGCCTCGACTGAACCGGTGTTGCCAACGCCACTACCGCCGTAGTCGGCCGCATCGGTGTTGATCTGCTCCAACCAGGTGCCTGGACGCGGCAATCCCACACGGTAACCCCGGCGAACGACGGGTGTGAAGTTGCAGACGAAAACGAGAACGTCGTCCCCGTGTCGTCTCTCAAAAGACAGGATACTCGCCTCCACATCCTGATGGTCGATCCACGCGAATCCGCTGGGATCGTGGTCGCTGGCGTAGAGACAAGGACGCGCTCCGTAAAGATGATTCAGATCACGCATCAGAGACTGCACGCCCTGATGCGGTCTGTGATCCAGTGAGGGCCACTCGAGTTGGATCGAGTAATTCCACTCCGACCGCTGACCGAACTCCGAACCCATGAAAAGGAGTTTCTTGCCGGGGAATCCGTACATGTAGCAGTAGAGCAGCCGGAGATTGGCGAACTGTTGCCAATCGTCTCCGGGCATCTTCCCAAGCAGCGACCCCTTGCCGTGCACGACTTCATCGTGGCTCAAGGGCAGGANGAAATTCTCGTGGTAGGCGTACAACATTCCGAAGGTCATGTCGCCCTGATGGAACTTTCGGTGAATCGGTTCCTTGGCCATGAAACCCAGTACGTCATTCATCCAGCCCATGTTCCACTTGAAGCCAAACCCGAGACCTCCTGCGTACGTCGGATGGGAAACGGCGGGCCAGGACGTGGATTCCTCCGCGAGGGTCATCGTACCAGGGAAGTGACCGTAAACAAGCGTATTCATCTCACGCAGAAGATCGATCGCCTCGAGATTCTCTCGCCCTCCGTGTCGATTGGGAACCCATTCCCCCGGCTCGCGTGAGTAGTCGAGATACAGCATGGACGNAACCGCATCGACGCGCAGTCCATCCACGTGGAATCGTTCCAGCCAGAACAGGGCGTTGGAGAGGAGAAAAGACTTCACCTCGTTACGGCCGAAATTGAAGATCATCGTGCCCCAGTCAGGATGCGTACCCTGACGGGGATCTTCGTGTTCGTAGAGGGCAGTGCCGTCGAATCGAGCCAAGCCATGGGCGTCGCGGGGAAAGTGTCCGGGAACCCAGTCGATGATGACCCCGATTCCCTTGTCGTGCATGACGTCGACGAAGTAGGCGAAATCCTCTGGTGGTCCGAACTGGGAGGACGGAGCGAAATACCCCGTAACCTGGTAGCCCCAGGAGCCATCGAAGGGGTGCTGCGCGATGGGCATCAGCTCCACATGCGTAAACCCCAGATCCACGACGTAATCAGCCAGCTCGTGTGCGAGACGTCGCCAACCAAGGGTTTCGCCGTCATCCCGCCGCCACGAGCCTGCGTGCACCTCATAGATCGACACCGCTTCACCCAACCATCGCTTCTCACCTCGCTGTTCGAGCCATTGATCATCCGACCACGCAAACTCGTCACCTGATGCCACGCGCGACGCGGTGCGGGGTGGAATCTCGGCCGCCTGTGCACAGGGATCGGCTTTCTCCAACACGTCACCGGCCTGAGTCAGGATCTCGTATTTGTAGACCGTATCCGCCGTCAGGTCGGGCAGGAACAGTTCCCAGAGGCCACTGTCACCGACACTCAGCATTGGATGAACTCGGCCGTCCCAATCGTTGAAATCACCGATGACACTGACTCGACGACCGCCCGGCGCCCACACGCAGAAGTGAACACCTGCGACGCCGGCAACATCCCGCAGATGGGCACCCAACACCTCGTGGATGCGGTGATGTGCCCCCGAAGCGAACAGATGTTGATCGTAGCTGCTGACCATGGGCCAGAAAGAATAGGGGTCACGTACGCGACGCCGATGCCCCTGTCGAGAGACGACCAACTCATAGGCGAACAGATCGCTTGCCTCGAGCCGGGCCTCGAAGAGGCCCGCATCATCCACGCGCTCACAGGCCGCGAGTATGTCCGAACCAAGGGCGGCGACCTGAACAGACTCGGCATGGGGCAGGAAGGCTCGCACGACCACTCGATCGTCGCACGGATGCATCCCCAGATAGGCGAAGGGATCGTGATGGCAACCGGCGAGCAGATCCTGTTTATCGTTCATTGGCGATGTTCGTCTGCGGCACCGGCCCCGATGACCTCGGCACCGCAATCTTCCTCGCAACACGAGTCGCTCTCATGATGATGGTCGTGGCCATTGCCATGGACGTGGTCGTGACCGTCGACGGCGTCGTCGCCATCGGCATCAAAGAGTTCACCCACGAAGCCTCTTGGCCCTCGCCGCAGCAAAGATCCGGCAAACAGAAGGCCCACCAGCAGCAGGCAGAGATCACTGAATCCCCCCTCGTGGTCCATGGACAGCGACAGCGCGGGAACACTGGATCCCAGATCGAAGAACACATTGACCGAACGCCCGAGCACGATAGCCAGCAAGACCACAGCGCCCGCGAAAAGGACCGCGACACGACGACCGTGGAGTCGAGTCAAGACGCCAACGGTTGTCACATTTGTGGCAGGCCCCGTCAGCAGGAAGGCCAATGCGGCTCCCGGAGAAACTCCATTGGCGATCAGAACGGCCACCAGCGGCGTGGCGCCGGACGCGCAGACGTAGGCGGGCATCCCGAGAAGGGCAAGCGTTTCCACCTCGAACCCCTGTGGAAGCAGACTAGGGAGACTCGACCCCAGCAGCGCCTGAGCGGCGGCGGCCAGGGCCAACCCCACCAGAATCCAGGGGGCCGTCGTATCCACGACCTCACCGAGCCCGAGTCGCAGCCCGCTGGCCACGCGCTCCTTCAGGCTCGCCGTCGGCGTCGTGTTCTCTGAGGGGTCAGCCACAGTTGGCAGAAGTGGCAGGGCGAACCGACCGATAGCCCATCCGGTGACCAGGGCGACGATGGCGGCGGCTATGATTCTGACGACCGTGAGTTCGCCTCCAAGAAGGGGCAACGAAATCAAAATGGCATCGAGACTCAGTTCCGGCGTTGCAATGAGGAACGCCATGGCGGCCGTGCCAGGGACGCCGGCCACGACCAGGGATCGGTAGACAGGGATGACACCGCAGGAGCAGATCGGCAGCGGCAGACCAAAGGCCATGCCGCGCATGGCCTGGGAGACTCGTGAGCCTCGGCGCATCCAGGCGACGGTTCCACGAGGCATCAGGGCCCACACCAGGCCTGCCCCGATGTATGCAAGCAGGAGTGCGGGCGCCGCTTCTCGTGATAACGCATAGAAGGCTTCGGCACCTTCGGCGATGGCCATCGCATGATCGTCGGTCATACTCCACAAGAGGCCGATTCCGACCATGGCGCCGAGGGCGGCACTGCGACGACCGGGTACCGGGCTGGTCGCGGTGAGCGGGTAGGAACGATGCAACACCACGTGGAGCAGTGTGCCAGCGACGACGGCTTGGAACAGCCCCCACGCCCGACTCTCGATGGCGGTNAGCACGGGTACACCGGCAACGAATCCAGCAGAGGTGGCGACGGCAATCAGCAACAGTGCTGCGGAAGCACGTCTCAATCCATACAACGGTCGAAGCAGAAACCAGACGGTGAGTCCTACGGGAAGGCGGTGAAGCACGACGGCCACAGGCAGGACGCTGGGGACGGTGCCTTCTCCCCCATGGTCAGTTCCGGTGCCGATGGCCAGACCGTCGGCAAATGCATGCAGACCGATGGCGACAAGGCCAAAAACCAGAGTGACCGTATGCACCTGATGAGCGAGTCGATGGAGTCGTTTCTCAATCAGGGACGGCAGCCAGATGCCCGCCGCGGTTCCAAGGACCGCGACCCATCCCGCCAACTCCACACTCTCTGGGAGAATATGTAGAAAGACCAACCCGCCGATGGCGACGAAGATGAAACCATCTAGGGCCGACATGACCGGTCCGGCCAGGCGTGCCATCTGATAGGCCGCCGGCCCGAGCACGAGAGCGACAAGGCTCAATACGAGGAAGATTGTCTGGGAGTCCATCAAGAAGCGCCCCTGGGGCGGCGAAGACAAATCTATGGGTGCCGCCCGAATCGGTCCACGGCCCCCGGCACAATGACTCTGGCCCAGTGAGCCTCGTTGACCTGCATGCCCCGGGGACTGAACCTATAGGTGTCGACCCCATACAACCTCGAGCGCCGATGATCTCAAACCCATGAATCCCCAGAAAGACGTCCTGCCTACCAGCGGTTGGGGACGCTACCCGGTGGTGGATTCGGTCGTTCATCGTGTTCGGTGGCAGTCCGACCTGAGCACAAGCCAGACGCCTCCTGCCACGTTGGCCCAGGGGCGATTGCGGTCGTATGGAGATGCCGGTCTTGCATCCTCCGTTCTTTCGACCCTCGAACTGAATCGCTTCCTCGCCTTTGACGCAGAGACAGGGCTTCTGGAGACCGAGGCGGGGGTCACACTCGACGAGATCCTGCAGTTCTGCGTGCCGAAGGGGTGGTTCCTGCCCGTCACACCGGGGACCAAACACCCTTCGATCGGCGGATGTGTCGCAGCAGATGTCCACGGCAAGAATCATCACAGCGATGGATCCCTCGTCAGCCATGTCGACTCGCTGACGATCGTGACTGCCGAAGGAGACGTGCTGCGCTGCGATCGCAGTGAACACTCCGACCTGTTCTGGGCAAGTTTCGGTGGTATGGGCCTGACCGGTTTTGTCTATGCCGTCTGTTTCCGGCTCATGCGCATCAGTGACAGTCGAATCGAGGTGGAGACACACCGCACCGCAGACCTTGCTGAAACGTGCCAACTCCTACTCTTGACGCAGACCGAATTCCGTTACTCTGTAGCCTGGCTGGACTTACTGTCGAGACGAAGACGCGGGCGGGGGCTCGTCATGCTTGGGCGGCACGCCTCCGGAGGCCCACTTGATCTCCATCCAGCCAAAGCGCGGTCCATCCCCGCACTGGGTGGCCTGCTCGTGAGCAGGCCCCTACTGCGAATGGGCAATCGTCTCTACTACCGGCGGCAGCTGCGCCGAACCCAGACAACGGTGATGCACTACGACCCGTATTTCTACCCCCTCGATGGCCTTCGCGACTGGAATCGTGTATATGGCCGGTCTGGTTTCCTGCAGTATCAGTTTGTCGTGCCCTTCGAGGCCGGCCGGGAGTGCATGGAGGAATTCCTGGATCGGATCGACGGGGCTGCATGCAGTCTGGCCGTACTGAAAACGTTCGGCGAGTTCCCCACAGGAATGCTGGGGTTTCCACGCCCTGGCTGGACCCTTGCCCTTGATTTTCGTCGAACAACGCAGACCATCGAGATGCTTCAACACGCCACAAGTGTGATCACCGCCGCCGGCGGCCGGGTGTACTTGGCAAAGGACGCGGTGGTCACAGCGGAACACTTCATGGAAATGTATTCGCGTGTCGAGGAGTTTCTCGCCATCAAGCATCGTTATGATCCTCGCTCCCGTCTCAGGTCGGCCCTGTCTGATCGCCTGGGACTGACATGAAACCATCGAAGACATCTCGTGCGCTGATTCTGGGTGCTCGCTCGGAGATTGCCCAGGCCCTCGCCCATCAGCTGGCCAGTGAGGGCGTTGGACTGGTGCTGGGGGCCCGTCGTTGCCAGTCTCTGCAACCCGTTGCCGACGATCTGCGCCTGCGACACCAAGTCGACGTGGATCTTCTGGAGTTCGACGCCCTCGACCTCGATGCCCATGCCTCACTCGCCGATCGCGTCCGCGACCTGGCCGGGCCATGGGAGCTGGTGGTCTGTGTCGTAGGAACACTTCCAGATCCGGTGCGGTCGCGTTCCAGCAGTCAGGAAGCGGCTGTGGCCCTGATGACGAATTTCACGGGCGTTTCCGTCTGCCTGGGTCAACTGGCCAATGACCTGGAGAAGCGTCAGGAGGGCGGGATCATCTGCCTGACCTCCGTCGCCGGCGATCGCGGTCGACAGTCCAACTACGTGTATGGGGCAGCCAAAGGCGGCTTGAATGTGTTTCTGCAGGGCCTGAGAAATCGCCTGGTCAGCGCCAAAGTGCACGTCATGACGGTCAAACCAGGATTCGTCGATACACCCATGACACGGGGAATGCCCGGGTTATTCCTCGTGGCCGCGCCCGAGGCGGTGGCCAGAGACATTGTGGGTGCCTGGCACAAGGGTCGAAATGTTCTCTACACGCCGTGGTTCTGGCGATGGATCCTGTTCATCATCCGGTGGATCCCCGAGCCCATCTTCAAACGCATGTCCCTGTAGCGAACGCCTCTTCCACCAGATGTTTCATTCGGTGGTTTGAAGACGCTGCGCCAGAGCCGTGTGCCGGCGTGCCTGACGATCATTGCTCAGGGCTCGCCCCAGAGCTCGCCGACTGCCGACGATGATGAGGAGATTGCGGGCCCTGGTCACGGCTGTGTAGAGCAGGTTGCGCTGGAGCATCGGGTAATGCTGCGTCGTAAGGGGAAGCACCACGGCGGGAAACTCTGACCCCTGAGCGCGATGGATACTGATGGCATAGGCGAGGGTGAGTTCGTCGAGTTCGGCGAACTCGTAGCGCTGCAGTCCTCCCGCATCGAAGACCACCTCTGCGAAACCGTCCTCCTTTTCGAGGCGAGACAGACGACCCAGGTCGCCATTGAACACACCCTTGTCGTAGTTGTTCCTCACCTGAAGGACTCGATCACCCTCTCTCAATTCTCGATCGCCCACGGCGTGCGCCGCGCGTCCCGGTGTGAGTCGTGCCTGCAGCCGCTGGTTGAGTGAAATCGCACCCGTCTCACCCCGGTACATAGGTGTCAACACTTGAATCTGTCCCAGGTGCGGATCGAATCCCTTGCCCTCGGGCAGGCGGCGTGCCACCAGGTCTTCGACGCGCTGCGCTGCTGCCTCGGGTTCATCCTCTTCGATGAAGAAGAAGTCATCCTCGCGGCCGTTCTCCATCTGTGGCCATTCCCCACCATTGATCCGATGCGCATTGGCGATGATGAGACTCTCACCGGCCTGGCGGTAGATCTTGGAGAGTCTGGCCACGGGCACCACGCCGGAAGCGATGATGTCGCCCATGACCGCGCCGGGACCGACGGAGGGGAGTTGGTCAACATCGCCCACCAGGATCAGACGAGCGTCATCGGGTACGGCTCGCATCAGCGCGTGCATGAGGGACACATCGATCATCGAACTCTCATCGACAATCACCGCCTGTGCCTCGAGAGGGTTGTCTCGATCTCGCCGGAATCCCCCCTCTGCAGGTGCGAATTCCAGAAGTCGGTGAATGGTTCGTGCATCACGACCGGTTGCCTCCGCCAATCGCTTGGCTGCCCGACCCGTCGGCGAGCAGAGCAGAACGCGCAGCCCGGCGCGCTCGAGCAGATCGACGATGTGTCGGGTCACCGTCGTTTTTCCCGTGCCGGGCCCGCCGGTCAGAACCATGGCCTTGGCCTTGTACACCAGCCGTAGTGCACGGAGTTGATCCTCCCCGAGATCGGCGGCAAGACCCTTCACATCTTCATCGCCTTCCTCACCATCCATCGCTGGATCGGCCTTGCCGAGGGAGAGTCCGGGTTCCTGAAGAATGCGAAGCAGATCTGCGGCGACCCCGGTCTCGGCACGGTGGAGGTTGGTTCGAAAGTGGCGGTCCGAACTGCCAGACCCCGGCTCGATGACGATATCTCCGTCTTTGCGCAGTTGTTCGACTGCCGGCGCCAGCAGACTCTCGTCGACCTGGAGAAGGGCGGTCACCGCCGACTGCAAGTCGACAAGGCCAACGTAGACGTGTCCATCGTCAGCCGCCTCCTCCAGGATGTAGCGGATTCCTGCCCGGACTCGGCTGGGGGCATCCCTGGCGACGCCCAGATGTTCGGCGATCTGATCGGCCGTCTGAAAACCGATCCCGCGAATGTCCCTCTCGAGAGAATACGGATCCTGACGGACCGTGTTGATCGCCTCATCTCCGTGTCGCTGATAGATGCGTACCGCGTGGGCCGTACCAACACCGTGCGACTGAAGAAAAACCATCACGTCCCGCAGTTGACGCTGCTGTTTCCAGGCCTCGGCGATCATCTTCACCCGTTTACGACCCAGGCCAGCGACCTGCAACAGCCGCCGGGGCTGCTGATCAATCACCTCGAGAGATTCGGCCCCGAAACGTTCGACGATCCGCTCTGCCATCACGGGCCCGATCCCCGGAATCAGGCCCGAACCGAGGTAGCGCTCGATCCCCTCAACCGTGGCCGGATAGGCGGGGACGTAGCGCTCGACCTTGAATTGGCGACCGAATTTGGGGTGCTCGACCCATTCCCCCTCGGCCTCCAGGCTCTCCCCGGCACGCAGGGTCATGGAACCGACCAGCGTCACAGGCCCCTTGGCTCCTTCAGGGTGCATCTGAGCTATGGTGAAGGAATTCTCCGGATTGTGGAAGGTAATCGCCTCGATAACACCTCTCAGACGCTTCATGGCTGCGTCAGTGGCCGATCCGGTGTCCCTTGAACCGAACAGATCCGTCATCGGGTCAACACCTGGCAGCCAAAGGCGACCAGAGCCCCCAGCAGGGCGCCGCTGACCACTTGCGCTGCGTTGTGAGCACCGCGGACCCAACGGGCCCACGCCACCGTCAATGGCAGCCCGATGGCCAGGGGCCACCCCGGTGCCCCCGAAATCATCAGCAGGCCCGCCGCCCCCCCTGCCCCCGTGGTGTGGATACTGATCTTCCAGAGCCGATTCACCCCCCACACGACTGTCGCAGCACACAGGAAGGTCGTTGCTGCCCAGAGGTAGGGAGCCGGCGCCTCGAGGGCCCAGAGTAGGCCTGCCGATAGGCCGTAGATCGACACACCGGCTGTGAGTAGCAATTGCCGAGCTTCTGGTGCCGGATCATAGATATCGGTGAACCGCCGCTCTGGTCCAGGGTCGGGGCCTGTGAGGCGGTGTCGGACCAGGGGAATCGCCGCCAGGGGGATTGCCACGTAGAGCCCCAGACACAGGATCAACCAGGCTACGGGGCCCGCAGCCGGATCACGGGACAACCCGCACAGAGCAATTGCGGCTGCACCCGCCGGATTCACCAGATGGGAAATAGCCTTCGCAAGGCCAGTTGTGGGAAGCCTATTCAAAGTATTGCCATGAAATACTATTTATTATCGCTTGCTCTGCCGATACACACATCATGAGAGTGATATATCTGGGCACAGGACGCTGATTTCCAATTGATTAGATATACTCAATATGTTGTATTTGTTGATGTTTAGTCATTACACGGAAAAAAAAGTGAAGCTGAGCCTGCTCTTCGTCGATAGTAGTCGTAGAGATACCACACAGTAACGCTTGATATACACTAGCCCTATTCAGCAGTTTGGAGTGCCTGGAAAAAATGAGCGGGAAAGGATCAACTTGAAGGAGCCACGAATACAGTCAGTAAGCTGAACAAGACACAGACGTAACTATCACGGACGACAGGCGTGTTTGAGATACAAGGAGGTATCGAATGCCTTTACGGATAAACAACAACATTATGGCGATCAATGCGCGCCGTAATATGAATGCGAACTTCCGAGATCAAGGGCTGCGGCTTGAGCGGCTCTCCTCGGGTCTGCGCATCAATCGCGCCGCAGACGATGCAGCCGGCCTCTCGGTTCGCGAGGGTATGCGAGCTGAACTGAGCGGCTTGAGGCAGAACGTCCTCAACGCCGAGCAGGGCACCAACCTGCTGCAGGTTGCAGAAGGGTCGCTCAACGAAATCAACGCCATGCTCATCCGGATGCGGGAACTCTCCGTTCAATCCGCGTCGAGCACGATGAACGATCTGAACCGCGAGTCCATCCAGGCAGAATTCAACCAGATCATCCAGGAAATCGACCGGATCTCCCTGTCGACAACCTACAACGATCAGGTCCTGCTTACAGGCTTCGGCAACACCATCGACACAGCGTCGACGGTGGTCACCGCCAGCAACACCAGCGGTGTCGTCGATGTCAAGGTCTCAGGTGCGTCTTCCGGGACGTACAACTTCATCGATAGTGGCACCGACGCCGAGATTACCCTTGGCAACGGCGTCGTCACGCAGACGATCAACATCGGCCAGATTCTCGACACGACTTACAACGTCGCTACGGGGACATCGGTGGTTGCCAACTTCGACAGACTTGGTATTCAAGTTACACTGGCCGGCGATGCCGTGACCAATGCAACCGGTTCCTACGTCGATGGCGAACTTGACACGCAGACCCTCATCGTCACGGACGGGACAGGTGGTTCGTTCCAGGTCGGTCCAGACGATGGAATCAACAATCGTATCGAGGTGAACATCGGTGACATGCGGGCTTCGGGTCCGCGTCTGAACCTGAACACCACCTCAGTAGGTACGCTGACCGCATCACGTGCGTCGATCAGTCAGATCGACGAAGCGATCACCAAGGTCTCCGGACAACGCGGTGANCNCGGNGCNNTNANGAACCGGCNCGCNTTCACNNTCTCCTTCACGGAGAACTCGATCGAGAACATCCAGAACTCGGAAGCCTCGATCAGCGACGCCGATATCGCATACGAAGTATCGCGCTTCACACGGTCGCAGGTGCTGTCCCAGGCCTCGACCGCCATGTTCGCTCAGTCCAACGTGGTCCCACAGACGGTACTGTCGCTGCTACAGTAAAAGCTCGGATGCGGATCGGGCTNCTGGGCTCGATCCGCAACCGGAGCACCAACAGACACTCGATCACGAGTTTGGGTCGCAGTTCAGACCCAAATCTCGAAAGAAATCGCGCAGCGATTTCCGGCGACCCCCNCGCCGATCGCTACGCCAGGAAAAAAGCCAGGATCGAGGCTCTCCCTCGCTCCTGGCTTTCCCGTTCTGGATCTCGCCAAGCACGACAAGGATGGCCTATCCGGATGTGCCCAATTCAGATGCTCATCGACAAGAGTTGGCAGCAGTGCAAAGCGACTCCGGGCACCTCGCTCCTCCACGACCCAGAGTTTGGCGNCAGTTTGCCAAACTCAAAGAGATGCGAAGCATCTCCTTCTACCATTTCTTCCCGCTTGCCTTGCCCTTGCTGCTGCCTGATGAAGATCTGTCACTCGCCTCGCCTGAGTCATTCGCTTTTCGCGGATCGTCGATGAGAAAACCCACGAAATTTTTCTGTCCCAACGTCTTCAAATAAGAGAGCAGAGAAACCTCTGCCTCCTTGCGATCGAGTTTGTAGCGATCCTGAAGTCCTTGAATCATCGCTGANACGGACGTATCCCCATCACACATGTTCCACACGTCCGTCCCTACGCTATCGAGAGTGATCGTGCGCTCCAGAGGAATGTAGAAGACTTTGGACAGGATTCGGGTCTTCCACGACTCGGAACGGGCGACCGTAATCTGCGCCTCTCCCGTCTCGTTGGTTTCCCAGGTTAGCAGCTCATTGCGAGCCGGACGCGAGTTCAACATCGCCTCTCGCGTCAGCCGCGGCTTCTTTCGTGTGGCAAGCATAGTCTTTGATCAGGGAGTCTACGAGACCACCTTCATCTTCGCGTTTTCGGTGTAGATGCTCAATAAGACAGATACGATTGGATGGCTCGCAGTGCCAGAGTACGGCGTGCAAGAAACGTCGTGGGCGCGGGTTCACCAACGGCAACGGCCGCAGGAGCATTCGCAGCCGTGAGCGGGGCATCCCTGAGATGGCCAAGGCGTCATGTTCGAGACCCTGAACATCGACGGAACTCGGTTCGGTTTCGACCAANAGCTCACGCAGCTCTTTGTGGAAGAACNCCCGATACCAAGTCGCCAGGTCTGTGTCCTTGAGCAGGAGCTCCGCCATGCTCACCCGATGCACATTCACCTGATGCTGCTGTCGACCACTACCCCGCTCGAAGCTCAGTCGTATGTGGCCGGAGCGCAACTGATGTTCCTCCAGCTTGAAATCGGGAGCCATGTGGAAGTTCAGCCCGTAGACGCCCCACAAGACCCCCTCCCCTGATCGAGGTTCGTCTTCAAGGGTCTGGAAGATCTCGTCCGCCAGACGCGACATGGCCTCTACTGACTCGTCGTGGCGAGCAAGAACCCGCATCAATACGACGCGTCGCGAACCTGGGTGCGTTCGAGCGAGATTGTAGGCGCGGAAATCAGCCTCCCAGATGAAGGCTTCGTAGCTGGAACCTTCGAGCCAACGCTTGTCGGAGAGGAACCGTGCCCGGCGCTGGCAGGAGAACTCCAGACCGGCCTTTGCTGCCTTCTTCTCCAGGTTGGAGATATAGCGATCTACGAGGTCTTCCACCGTCACGTGGCCGCCCACAGGCAATGATCGCCATTCGATCTCAGCGCGGACCAGTTCCTCGTCGTCGAGACGAGCGTAGCCACTCTTCGCGTCGCCGTCGACCTTGCCGAGATTCCATTCTTCCGGGATACGCAGGCGTATTCCCTGCCATCCAAAGTCTTTGGTGGGCTTCATTCTATCGCACGGTTAGGCGACTCCGTNTCACGTCTTTCAACGCAGACAGGAGCGCTGATCAGAAGATGAGGACGGAAACGGATTTCTGGATGAGAGCGATAGAGATGGACGCCATCCCCATCAGGGCCATACCACAGGCAAACCCGACGGCAAGAACCGGCGCATAGGTTCGCCACTCCTTGCGTCCGTATTTGTTCCAGAAATAATAACGGGCCAACAGGGCACCGATGATCTCCGTCACCATCCAATGCGGAATCGTCGTCAGGGCCCGCACATATCCGAAGACAAGAAGGATAGGCAGGCCGAGAACCGATAGGATGATGTAGCTGGCCAACCCAACGGCCGTTCCGGCCATGATGAGGTTGGGTTTGATCGCCCGGAACAGCCACGGTTCATCGGAGGAACGCTGAATCCAGGGACTGGTGAAATTCGGATCCGTGTCGACGGCGAAATAGTAATGCCAGCCTTGCGGGAGGGCACGGTCGGCGGTAACCCTCAAACCAGGTCTGGGTGCATTCATCAGTCCCACCCGCGGATCATCGCCACTCACAAGCGCCATAGGATTGACCGAGACCGCTTCTGCGATGAGTCCCTGCATCTGCTGCGGCANAGATTGAAGGCCCTCAGGAGACTGCGACTGGAGACGCGGTCCCGCGGACTCTGCATCGCTGCCTATCGCGAGAGCCCCTGGCGGCATCGGCGGCGGTAGAACATCGCTGTCAGCAAAGCGGGTGTAGAAGGCGCGTGTCGTCGTCCACGGTCCGGCATTGCCATGTTTGCCGCCGGTTGTGATCCATTCTTCGTCGGCGGCCCTTCCCTTCCAATACCACCACTCCTCCCCCACCAGATTTGACGGCTTCCACGTGGCCTGCGCACCCTGCGGAGCCACGGCCAATTCACTCTTGAGTGTTCCCGTAAACCAGATACAGGTCTGCAGGGCCCTCAGCCGCCACATCACCTGGGCATAGGGATAGGAAGCGGACGGAATCGGGGCCAGCTTCCAGATGTAGGAAGAGTAGAGGAAGGTGGCGAACAGGACGATCGGCACCATGACCAGTTCCGCCCGAATGATGCTGCGGAAACTGGTTCCCGTCAGCTCGATCTCACGGAACTTCTGCGTCTGCGCGCCGTAGTTGCCNACGGGAAANGGCATNAACCAGATGTCGACGCCTTGATATCCAGACAGAATGATCGTGGCTTCGCGGACATACGGAATCGAGATCGTCTGGCCCACCATACCCACAAGACGGGCATTNACGAAAGACTGGAAGGGCGTGAAGATGAACCCGAAGAAGATGAAGAACGTCCAGAATCGCCCGAAGCTGGGTAGGAACATCCAGGCGATGACGATCAGGCCACACGTGGCCAGTGAATAGAGGGCGATGGCCACCCAAATCGGAAAGTCGCCACGTCCGGCTGGTGGGGCCCACGAGCGTCCCGCACCGCCGGCAGCCACCTCCGCCGCATTGCGCCGCATGCCACTGATGACCTGCCAGATGCCGATCAGAGCGATGGAGATCGTCGTGCCGATACCGAAGCTCATCCAGAAATCGACGGAATTGACAAAGAAAGTCTCAATGGCGCCCATGCCCGGCTGCCAGATTTCCAGNTAGCCGTAGCTGTGGAGAATAGGATTGGCAACCGAGTGCGCCACGATACCGAAGAACGTTCCAACAACGCCCCAGAAGGGCATCACCAGTCCTGCGAAGATCGGGCCGAGGTGCGCCGTAAAACCGAGGGGCGTCGCGTGGATGAAGTTGCCCGTGATCTGGGTAAAATCGACGAAAGGAATCGGAATCAGCTGGATGGGTTCGGTCAACAGCGCGCCCGTAATGGCCGGAATGGCCACGTAGAGCGTGCCGAATACCATGCCGATCATGGCCCCCGCCGAGAACACGCGCCAGCGCCAGGAATCCACACCCTGCGTCGTCTCCGCCAGCGCCGTGGCGCCTTGCGCGGCGACAGGCGCGAAGGGAAAGGGCAAGCGTTCGTAATCGGAGTTCACGCGGAACAGCACATACGCCATGGTGAACCACGAAACGCGTGAAATCACCATATGGGCGATGAGGATGGCGATCGGAACCNCCCAGTCCGCATGGAAGAAAGTGCGCTGCAGCAGCGCTGGCGAATCGAGAGGTGGTGCCCACCAGTCCGGAATCAGATTNGCGATCCCAAATTGCTGTGCCGCCGGAGACTGCCGCAGATACTGGTTCCACAGCAACCCCTCGAAGGCACCCGTCTCAGCCGCGATCAGGCCCGCCGCAACGTAGTAGAGGACGTAAACCTCTTGCCGCGACAGAGAGGTGAAGGAGCGCTTCGTGATCTCGGCGAAGAGGATGATCGTCACCCACTCCGCAGCTGCACCGAGATTGCCTCCGACCATGAGACTGAGGTACATATTCCCCGGAATCATGACGAAGGCGACGAAGAGCACACCGACGACGGCCTTGCTCGTGAAGCCGTCGGCGTACTCCGTCGGCGTCTCGAGCAGGTCGCGATATTCCTCGATTTCCTGGTTTGGGTTCTTACCTCCCAGCAACGGGGCGCCTTCTCCTCATGTCATGCCTCGAAAGGCATGCGTGTCTTGTTGTCATGCCTCGACTGCCACTTGTTCGCCAGCGAGAATCGCCGACCCCTGATCTCGGTAGGAGGACTTCGCATCTGAGTCCACGGTACGCCAGATGAGGAATTGCTTCCGGATCACATTCATGAAGCGCTGATTCACTCGACGCCAGGAAGCATCCTCACCGCTGAGGCGGGTGATATCCAACTGGACCTGGAAGATGTTGTGTTCGCCCACCGGCAGAGCCCGAATCACGACGTGCTGGCTGACGCCAAGGTCAAAGGGAGCCAACCAGATGTTCATGTCGATCGTGTAACCGTCGCCCTCTGCCGTGTCCTGCCGACCCAGCTTGGCCCCATCGGTGTAGAACGTCCCGATCGACTCTTCGGAGTAGGAATCGAAATACCCGATGAGAAACACACAAAGTCCCAACACATCGTGGCCCGAAACGGTAAAGGGGAATTCGAAATGCCAACGATCCCCATCCGGCACTGGCAGCCGCCAGCGCCGAGTCACATCGGGTACGGCCAATTGGGATGCCTTGCGTGATGGATACACCGTCGACAGCATGACCACGGCCATCACGAGGATGCATGACAGGACTGCTGAAAGAGATGAGTAGTTCAGCGTAAACCCTGTCACGAGGCCCAACTCGATCAGCACCGTCGCTGTGATTTGACCGGTCAGGTAGCCGGCGACGACGCCGAGCACGGCGTAGACACACGACTCGGCCATGAACAACCAGGCAATGTGCCCAGGGGCCAACCCCACTGAAGAATAAATGCCGATCTCACGGAAGCGCTCATACACGGATCCCATCATCGTATTGAGGACGATGAGGGCCGCGATGAGGATGGGCACGAAGAGGTTGGCCATACCGGACAGTGAGGTCATGCCAAGCGACGAATAGATGGAGACCTTCACGAAGTCGTCGCCTGTCTCGCGAATGCCGGCAAAAAGGGTCACGGCCAAGCGCGACAGGAATTGCTCGATCTCGGCTCGTTCGTCCACGCCCTCCTGAAAACGGACGGCCACGGACTGAAGAGGATTACCCGAGCCGATATTGCGCAACGTGTGATAGGGCACCAGAAGGGTGTTGGCTGGCTCGAGGTGAACGAAGGGCTTGATGACGACCTGTGCGTCCTCCAGGCCTTGTTTCTCACGCTGCTCTTCCTCGGCGATCTCCTGGACGGCGGCACCACCAGTGACGGCGAAATCAGCGGGTGTCATCGTCTCGTCGTCGAGATCCTTCAGCTCCTTCATGCGTTTCGAATTGATGATGCCGATGACGGTGAAGGTCTGTCCAAAGACTCTGATCTTGACCGAGCCGTCCTGCCGATCCACATCCTCCGCAGCAATATCCAACGCAGCTACCATCCCGTTGGGAAGGATACATACGCGCTCCTCCCCAGGAAGGAACCAACGGCCGGCGATCAGCGCCCGATCCAGGCCGGTGACGTCCACCTCTCCCGGTGTGAGTCCGAGCACACCTAGCGCATTGTGGGCGTTGTTGCCGTACTTGAGCTTGATGTGCGCTTTTTTCTTGTTGTCATACCAACTACGCGGAGCAATCGATGCAATGTCGCCGAAGTTGCTGTTCGCGTATTCGAGCACTGACTCTTCGAGCGGCGTCCATGCCTTGCTGCGGATCAACAGTCCTTCATACAGTCCTTCGTTGTCGCGCTCGATCTGATTGAAGCGCAACGCCGTCTGAATCGACGTAAAGGAAAGGACGGTGAAGGTCAGTAGAAGAAGTGTCAGGAAGGTGAGAGCCGTTCGCGTCTTGCGACGCTTCATGTTGGAGATGCCCAACAGAAAAGCCGTCATGGATGCACCAGCTCGACTCACATCGGTGTCATGGATCACGGCAACTTCCGTACGCAGCTTTTTCATCTGCTCGTTGAAGCGACCCGATATGATCGACATGACCAGCGCGGCAAGAACGAGAATGACAAAAGCCAACAGAATCACGAACGGATTCGATAGTTCGAAAGCAGGATGCACGACAGAGAGGATGATCCAGATCACCAGAAAGATGGCCGCGAATCCCAGAATCTGATTCTTGATCGTTGCCGCCGTGATCAGCAGACGTTCGGCGAAGTAGGCACAGGGCAACACGAGGGCCATGAAAAAGATGATGCCCTGGATGACGTCGTTCTGTGTCGACTTCACATCCGGATAGGCCCGGGATTCCAGACCGATCGCCGAGCGTGTGCGGCGGACGAACTCGCTCCACGTTCGGGAGGCCATGGCTTCTTCGGCCAGATCGAGTTCTTCACGTGCACGATTGTGGAGATTCGTCAGTCGCTGATTTTCGATCGAAAAACTCTTGAGTTCCTGCATTCGCGCTTCATCCAGCGTCCACATGTCTCGGGCGGCCAGATAAGATGTCTGTGCAAAACTCGTCTGCGGTTCGATCGAATAACCGGCACCGAGGGCTTCTGCTTTGCTCTCGGCAGACACGGAGTTGAGCAGGAGCGAGCGGAATCCGAGCAGCCCAGCTCCCAGGCCCATCTTGACTTTCGTCCCCGGACGCGCGAACAGAACGCCCACAGGCTCATCCTTGGCGGATGGCCCCTCGCCGATGGTGTAGCCGTATTCGACAGGTGACGTGTTTGTTTCGTCGAAGACGGTCACCTGCGACAACTTGGTCAGATACCGTGGATCGACGATGTCGTAGAAGTTGTAGGCCTCACAGGGGAACAGGACGACCATCCACTCCTTGTCGCGCCAGTCCATCTTGATCAGCATCGGATACGACTCGTCACCCTGGATTCCGCGATCGGGGGCATACGTGATCCGGCCCGTTGCCGGATCCATATAGTACCCCTCGATCTGCACCTGGTTGACACGCAGCCGATTGACGAAGAAGGCCCCCTCGTCGTCGACGACTTCGAAGTATTCTCCGCGCACACCTTTGTAGGATTTCTTCTTGCCATTGCGTACGACGGCGACCGCATCGGTACGCGCCAGATCGGGCACGATGCTGCGTCGCGGAAAGACCATCGTCTTTGCCTTCAACGAGCGAAGCGTGTCCTTCAATCGCATCTTGAAATCGGGGAACAGTTCGGGGTCTTCCAGCGCCATGTGGAACATCCCCGCCAGAGCCCGGATCTGCCGGCCGAGGTTCTCGTATTGAACCTTGTCCGGCCGGTCCAGCGGCGTGTCCACCAGGAAACGGGCATCATTGACGGTGACGAAAGCCAGAGCGGGTGTGCCGGTGGTCAGCACGAGTTCGCTGTTGACGGAGATTTCCCCAGGTACAAAGGTCTCCCAGCTCTTGCCACCTTCCGGGCTGATACCGTTCACCAGCACATCGCGGAACGTGTATCCCAGTTCGCGGCTCACCTGCCGCGAGTATCTCATGAAATTCTTGCCGAAGGGTGCGAAGTAGCGCTTGTAGTAGAAGCTGGAATTGCTGTTCCAGACCCCTAGCTCGTCGGTCTGTGAAGACAGGTCGAGGCTAACGAAGAGTTTGACATCCAGTGAATCGACTTTGGGATCGACCCATCTTCGATAGAACCCCAGCCGCAGGTCTTCATCCTCGAGCAGCGCCTCGGCAAGTTCCTCTTCATCGTCAAAGTGCTCAGTGCGGATATCCTCACCGTCGGGGACGATGAGATCCAAGCCTTCACTGACGGGTTGAATCATCGATTCACCGCGGGCAAGAGCGTCGGCCAGGATGCTCTTTACCAGAACCGAGTCTTCATCGGCAACGTGCCGTATCAGCCCTTCCTTGCCCACGAATGTCTGGCTGCCGACGCCATAGCTGATCCCGTCGTCCCCGGCAGAGATGAATCCATTCGCGATAGATGCTTCGACGACTCGACGAATGACCATGCGATCGATGAAGGGATCCTCATCGCGCAGGTAACGTTGGATGAAGTCGTCAATGCCCCGCATGGCCAGATGATGGGCGGAGGTGGCCAGGAAGACGACGGATCGTGCGGGCGGATGGGCGCGGAAGTATCGTGCCAGTTCGAGTAGTCCGGTAATCCCTGCCGCCTGTTCGGCACCGGGCGCGAGGGCGGGGACCACGGACATGGCATCATAGTACGACTCGATGACGATGACGTCTTTTTGCAGCAGCGGATCGTAGCCGGGGATGAACCCGAGCACATTCCACGCGGGCTGTCGCTCCCAGTCCATTCGGTACTCGAGATGGACCTGTGAAACACCGGTGCGTGCCGCTGCCCGCAATTGATCCCCCGCCGCCTTCGTGACCCAGAAGCGGGGCAGGTCGAGGGGCATCGTCAGGAACTTGCGTTCGCCCTCGAGATAGACGGTGGAATCCGGCTCAGAAAACACGACGGCCGCCGCCCCCAAGTAGGCGCAATTGAGCCAGTTGTCGCCGGAGTTGAAGTCGAGCAAGACGACGGCGCCCTTGAGATCCAGTCCATCCAGTTCTTCATACTCGCCAGTTCCTCCGTAGAGGAGGTGACCATCGAGACCGCCATCCGGCAGGGTCGGCGTGCGAACCAGGTTTGGCCACAAGCCGTGAAGATCGATCGGTGGCGAGTCGCCTTCGACCTGCAGAAACCCACCCTTCTCGACCGGCACCGACACGTCATACTTGTGCAGGGTAATGTCATCAAGGCCGATTTCGGTGAACTGGCGCTGTACGTAGCGTGTCGCCTGCTCTGCCCCCGGGTATCCAGTGACACGCGAATCAAGACCGGCCAGGAAACCGATGGTCTCGCGCAGCCTGCTCTCTGGGGCCAGCGCGCGCAGATCGTCGTAGTTGACGCTCGCAAAGGCCGATTGGACACCCAGCGCCAACAGCGCCGCGATTCCATACAGCGTCTGACAAATGAACGTTCGGTTACGTGGCATCATTGGTCGTAGAGGCAGGTGGGCGGACAACGCGTTGAGTTTTCAAGTTGTGATTCCTACAAAAGATACACCAGCCTGAAGGAGCCGGTGCAACGCCTGCAGCGGCGGCATTAAAGCGACATGCGAGCTTCCGGTCAAGGGTAGGTACCTTCAGCGGGATGGGGCTGGAGTCGCTGAACGGCAAAGTGTGCGATCAGGCCCGTCATGGCCCCCGCCAACAGACCGCTGGCGATGAACAGGGGCGCGAGCCCCACCAGACCGGGATGGCCCAGATACAGCGAAGCCAGAGCCAACTGCGTTACCTGGTGTGTGCAGGCCCCGAGAATACTAAGTCCCACGGCGCTGAGGCCCAAGGATCGTACGCGGCTGCGCCCCACCTGCAGGCCACCGGCCATCAACAGCAGACTGGTCATGCTTGCTCCGCACGCGAGCACGAACGTAGGGCCCGCAAATGCCCCTGTGAGCAGGCTGCCGACAAAGACCTTGATGACCGTGACCGCAGCCGCGCCACGCCAGTCGAACAGGATCAGTGCCGTCAGGACGGCAGCGTTGCCAAGACCTAACTTCATCCACGGAAGTGGACGCGGGACCACCGCCTCGAATACGAAGAGGATGAGGGCCACGGCGGCAAGCAGGGCCAGTCGGGTGAGATGACGGGTGCTCACCTGACCGGCTCCCCCGAGGTTGATGCGGCGTGTTCTTTAGCGGGTGACACCGTCGATCCTCTCAGAGTCGGTGTGCCCCACCTTGCGACCCGCCACTCGCAGGACCAGCCGATTGGGGACACAGACGGCCAGGTCACCGGGTTCCGAGAGCCACCCGCTGAGACGGCAGATCTGTTGGCGACATGGAGCTGACAGAATCCGCGCCCGGCCTGCGCCAACCTCCAGCACGGTGGGTCCGATAGGCCCTTCGATCGTTATCTGGTGAACCGGACGATCCTCAACCGACAGTGGCGCCTGGCTGTGACGGCCATTATCGATCTCTATCACGAGACGGAGCGGGCCGTCTCGTTCAGTTGTCGGTCCCGCCAGGGCGGTGAATGCCGCAAGCACTAGCCAACCCACCACGAGAATGACGTCCCCGCGGGTCAGCGGCGAGGGAGGAAGATCGGGGCCCGTTGTCACTTGACACTCCTGAGGGGCATCGCTATGATTCGCCGACGTGTGGGATGGGCTCGTATCTTGTTGAGAGCATTGAACTAACCGTCCACCGCTGGTCGTCACGTTGACTGCCGTCAGTGGCTGTGGTCGCCTCTGCGTGCAGTGGCTCACCCGTCCTCCGCCGTGGTCGCAAACATCAAGGCTGTTCTCAGCCGATTGAAGGACATCGATGGTCTGGTTTATCACCACCGTTGTCTGTATTTGCGGCGCCTTGCTGATCCAGTACTTGTATGCCAGCAAGATCCTGCGCATGAAGCAGGCGATCTTCATTAAAGATATAGCCCTTCGAGATGTTCGTGCCGAGGGGGATCGCCTCGACGAGCAGGAAACCGAACTGAGTAAACAGCAGACAAGCCTCACCCACGGCATACGCCATTTGCGTGGTGATATCAAAGCGCTGGCGCTCCATCTCCAAGAGCGCGAAATCGACGTGCCCGAGCCCGATTTCCCTCTCAGCGAGCTCGAAGAAGACCTGGACGGCTGAGCGGGCCTGCCCCACCTAGGCAGAGTCGACGCCAAACTGCCTCAACCCGAGATCTCCGGCCTCATAGATCAGCTACGTGACTTTCGCTCTAACTCATTGTAGCAACGTCACCTAGGTCAAGAATCGATTGGTCCATTGGGGCGATCTGAGTATATTCGATCTCGAGTGCCCATGGAAAGTCCTGAGACATCTACCGCAATAGGCTCGCCGGCCGCAGTTGGCACGGTTACGCCCAAACTCGACGATCTACTCGAGGAGGCGAGGGACCATCTGCAACTGCAGATGCTGCTGATCGAAGTTGCCTCCTGCAACGAATCAGCCGATTTCGAGCTCATTATCCGTGCCTACCATGCCGCAGATCAGGCCCATCACGGTCAGATTCGACGCTCGGGAGAGCCCTTCCTCCAGCACTGTGTGGAGGTCGCTCGCATCCTCGCCCAGCTACGCCTGGATTCCACCACCGTCGCCGCAGGTTTGCTTCACGATGTCCTGGAAGATACCAGTGTCGATGCCGAACAGGTGGGCACCGAATTTGGCGTCAAGATCGCATCCCTCATCGACGGCGTCACGAAGATCGAACGCTTCCGCTACGAGAGCCGCGAAGCCAGACAGGCCGAGACCTATCGGAAGATGCTCCTGTCCATGGTGGAGGACATCCGGGTCATCCTCATCAAGTTTGCTGACCGGCTGCACAACATGCGGACCCTGGACGCACTGGATACGGATCAACAGAAGAGGATCAGCCACGAGACGGTAGAGGTCTACGCCCCCCTTGCCCACCGACTGGGACTTGCACGCATTCGCTGGGAACTGGAAGACCGAAGTCTCAAGTATCTTGAGCCCGAGACCTACGGCGAGGTGCGCGACAAAGTCGCGATGAAGCGTGACGAACGCGAAGCGCTGATCGAGGAATTCAAAGCACCCCTCGTTGAAGAGTTATCCAACAATCACATCGAAGCGGAGATCACGGGCCGCGCCAAGAATTTCTTCAGCATCTTCAACAAGATGCGATCGCGAAATAAGCCCTTTGAGGAGATCTATGACCTGACGGCCGTGCGAATCACGGTCGACACGGTGCGTGAGTGCTATCACACGCTGGGTCTGGTACATACAGTGTATCGTCCGATCCCCGATCGATTCAAGGACTACATCGCCACACCCAAGACGAACATGTATCAGTCTCTTCACACGGCCGTCATCGGCCCGCGAGGCATGCCGGTCGAAGTGCAGATTCGCACATGGGAGATGCACCATACGGCTGAGATCGGCATTGCCGCCCACTGGCGCTATAAGTCTGGCGAGACTCGACCGGGCAGCGGCGACCTCGATCAGCAGATCAATTGGCTTCGTCAGGTCCTCGATTGGCAGCGTGATGCCACCGAGCCTGCAGAGTTCATGGAGAGTCTGAAGATCGAGTTGTTTCAGGACGAGATCTTCGTATTTACTCCCAAGGGGGATCTACACCAGCTTCCCAATGATGCGACCCCCCTAGATTTCGCCTTCGCCATTCATACAGACATTGGTTTTCACTGTCTCACGGCGAAGGTGAATGGTCAGGTTGTTCCCCTCAGCGCAACGCTACAGAGCGGGGACACTGTGCAGATTGTCACCTCGACTCATCAGAAACCCAACCAGACATGGCTCGAGGTTGTGCAAACCGCCAAGGCCCGCCAGGCCATTCGGCGATACTTCAAGGAGGAGCAATATGCCGAGAGCGTCCGCCTCGGTCAGGAGATCCTCGAACGAGAATTGAAGCGATACCATCACAGTGCCGAGAGTGAAACGCTTGATGAATTGGCGAGCGATCTGGGGCTGGCCGATGTAGAGCATCTGTATGCCGGCATCGGGTCGGGAGACCTGTCGGTCAGCCGCGTCGCAAATCAGCTCGTCCCGGATCGTCCCCAGCGGCGGGTTCGCCCCGCTGCACGAGACGAGCGAGGGATTCGGATCCAGGGCATGCATCACATGATGATCAACTTCGGCAAGTGTTGTACGCCGATTCCCGGTGATCCGATCATCGGCCTGATCACCCGCGGACGTGGACTGTCAGTGCATCGTACCGACTGTCCGAATCTGTCGGATCTGGCCGAGGACCCCGAACGTCTGATGACCGTCGACTGGGACATCGATGAGGACAAGGCCTTCACCGTGCAGATGCGTATCCGCGGCAATGACCGGAAGTACTTCCTCTCCGATATCACGCGCGTCATCTCGGACACCGGTGCCAATATTGTCAGTTGTGCGACAAAAACCGTCGCCCACGTGGCGGAAGAGACGTTCTGGATCGACGTTCACAACACGCGCCAACTGCACAGCATGATCAAACAGCTGCAGGGAATCGAAGGGGTGATGGAGGTGGCCCGTGTAGACGAAGCTCACGCGATCGATCCTCCGGCGCCGAACTGATCAGTCCCAGCCAAGGGCGGTTCTGACTTTCGTCAGTATGGCTTCCTCGTCTGGATTCACGACCTTCCCTCCGCCATAGTGCGTAGCCCACCAATCCTCGGCCCAGGCGTGAAGGATCTGGATCTGGATTCGGCTGAGCTCAAGGGGGCGATTCTGCTCGAGGGCCGCAGACAACTTGCGTCGTACTCGCTCCTCGTCCGGGAACATCTGCCTCGACGTAGACCATGTGATCAGGAGCCGAATCTCTCTGCTGCTGAGAGCGATCGCATGCGCCATCAGAGATCGACCCTGCTTCGTTGACACTGTGAGGACGCGCCGGCAGTTTTGCAGCAGACCCCCTCTTCACCTGAAATCGAGCGACTGATGCCGCAGAAGGCACCGAAATTTCTCGACCATATCGAGCGGATGGCGGGATATATCCCCGGCGAACAACCGCGGCAAGCGGACATCGTCAAGCTCAACACGAATGAGAACCCCTATCCACCGCCACCGTCCGTGCTTGAGAGAGTGCGAGAAGCAGCAACACAGGACTTGAGGAAGTATCCTGATGCAGCAGCTTCCGGCGTCAGGGAACGACTCAGCAGGCTTCTTGGCGGCTCACCGGACAATTTCGTCATCGGCAACGGATCTGATGAACTTCTCAATGTCATCCTCCGGTGCTTCGCCGGACCTGGTGATCTGGTCACATTCCCTTGGCCAACATATCCCTACTATGACAAACTGATCGATCTACAGCAGGCGAAGCCACATCCGGTCCCACTGGATGACGACTTCCAAGTGGCTATTGACGATCTGGTGCATCCTGAGTCACGTATTACCCTGCTGGCCAACCCAAACTCACCCACCGGAATCGGGTTGTCCAGAGAATCGATCGACGAACTGGCCAGCCGCTGTTCGGGTATTCTGGTCGTTGATGAAGCCTACGTCGATTTCTCCGCAGGCGGGGCGATCGAGATCGCACAGAAGCACCCCCACGTCATTGTGACACGAACCTTGTCGAAGTCCTTTTCTCTTGCGGGTGTTCGGGTCGGGTTCGCCTACGCCCACCCCACTCTCATCGCCGGACTCTGGAAGGTGAAGGAACACTACAATGTCAGCAGCCTGAGTCAGGTCGCCGCCGAGGCGGCCCTCGATGACATCGACGTGATGCGCGTAAATGCAGAACGCATCATCGCCACGAGGATGCGACTGTCGAATGAACTGCGGACACGTGGTTTCTTCGTCTGGAGTTCTGAGGCCAATTTCGTCCTCGCTCGAATCCCCGTCGGTGACGCCGGTCACGTGGGAGACGCTCAGCCCCTGTTCGAGGCGCTCAAAGAGCGTGGATATCTGGTCCGGCACTATGGCCAGCAACCCCGTCTATCGGATTGTCTGAGGATTTCCATCGGCAGTGACGAGCAGATCGACGGTTTGCTGGACACGCTCGATCACGTGGTGGAGGGCGACTGAACGTCTACCGAGCCGCGTCTCGCATGCGTTTGAGAACGTTGACCTCTGCCACACCGAGCCCCACCTGTCGAGCCACATCCGTCGTCGACATTCCCTGCTCGAGCAGTTCGCGCGCCAGTCGATAGGCCTCCCGACTCCGTTCAGCCATCTGCTCCCACTCGCGCTCTGGACTGGCCTCGCCGGCCCGGGATGGACTGGGCTCGCCCACCCGAGAGGGTGCCGGAGTGTTGTCGGTGCGGCGAGGTCGGCTCACCGACGGTCGACGCGGTGGTGGCACCGAGGAGGGGGCATCTCCAAGCGTCGGACGCGCTTGACTCGGTGCAGAGGCGGGCATGTGACGCTCAAGGAGACGACAGGTGGTGGTCAGACGTTCCGTGAGTTTCTCGAGACCTTCGTGCTGTTTTTCAAGAGCCTCGATCCTCGAATCCTGTCGTCGGGTCTCCCTCTGAAGCCAGAAGCGGAAATAGAACCCCATCCCGCCTGCCACAAGCAGGAACAACAAATCGACGAAGATCAGCTGCAGACTCGACGTCTCAGTCATTCGGGCGTCGGGTCCGCGTCAGTTGGTTCGGTGTCGAGGGGCTGTGCATCCATCGTTCCTTCGGCACCCGGGGACTCGGGCTCCGTGTCTGAACTCGTGTCAGGACCGGCCACGGGCAGTCGCACAATAAAAGTTGACCCCTCGCCGGGAACACTGTCGACGGTGATCGACCCACCGTGGTTTTCGATGATTCGGTAACTGACAGCGAGCCCGAGACCTGTTCCGCCGTCATCAGCGTGGGTGGTGAAGAAGGGTTCGAAGATCCGATCGAGATGTTCAGACTCGATCCCCGTCCCGGTGTCTGAGAATCGCACCTCCAACGACTCGCCCTCCAGCAGGGCGGCGATCTCAAGACGACCGCCACTGGCCATGGCGTTGGCTGCATTGAGAATGAGATTGATGAACACCTGCTCCAGTTCACCCACACTCCCGGTGGCATTGGGCATGTCTACCTCGATCTGCACGTCGACCTCGATGAGCTTGCTCTCGAGTTGGTGCCGAGTCAGCGCGCAGGCTTGCTGCAACGCAGTGGAGACGGCGAAGGGCTGACCCTCTGCGTCAGCGCGATTGTGTGTAGCGAAGCCGAGCAGCGCGCGAATGATCCGAGAGATCCGCTTGACGTTGGTCTCGATCAGTGCCAACCCGTCGCGCAGCCGTTCGTCGGTGCCATGACGCACGACCATCAACTGAACGCGGGACAGAATAATCTGTAGCGGGTTGTTTACTTCATGCGCGACGCCGCCGGCAAGCTCGCCGATGGCAGCCTGCTTCGCCGAGAGCAACAGCTGTCGTTGCGACTCCTTCAGACTTCCGTGCGTCGTCTCAAGATCGGTGTAGAGTCGCGAATTCTCGATGGCCGCCGCCGTTTGATTGGCAAGGACACCGAGCAACTCGATCTCACCGAGTGTGAAGTCATCCTTGGCTCGCGTGCAATGCAGGGCGACCAGTCCAATGTCTTTGCCTCTCACCATCAGAGGAATGAGAACGAAACAGATGTCGCCTGCACTCTCCATGTCGTCGAAGACGATGGGACGACGCTCGCGCAGAACCCAATCGACGATGCCATCGTTCCACTGAGCCTCCATGCAGCGCTCGAGCTGCTTGCCATTCCCACACAGAACTATCGCTTCCAGACCGGCGTCCTCCCGCGACAGTGCGAAAACACCCGCTGCATCGAAGTCGACGACGCGAGCCGACAGTCGCATGAGCGCGTCGAGGGTGTCTTCAAGATTGAGACTGGTACTGATGGCATCAGATAACTCGTGGAGATTCAGCAGTTCGTCCATCGAGGCCCGCAACTGCGCGTAGTCCTGGTGACCTCGATCCAGACGTTCCTGGAGGGCCCCATTCTCTTCCTCGAGGGCGTTGACGCGAACGTGCAGTTCGCTGCGTTCCTCGGCGAGGGAGTCGAGCAGGAGGGTCAGTTCCCACGTTGCATTGCGGTCACCACCGGCTTCGCCGAGCTGCTCGAGCAACTCACGGGCACGGGCCGCGGGCTCGACTGAAGGTGTCGAGTCCTGCTGCGAGGCCATGGGCTCAGTCGTCGCCATCACCGGCTGTCGTGTCGTCGTCAGCCTCAGGGGGATCTGCCGCATCGTCCGGAGCATCGTCCACAGCATCATCATCACGCACGATGCTTGTGAAGGCATCAGCCGTCTCCATCTCACGCTGGAGTTCTTCCCCGTAGCCGAAGATGCGCTTGAGGGCAGCACGTGGCTCCTCGTGGATGCCGAAGGCCCTGAGTGCCGCCGGATCGAGCTTGGGGAGGCGTTCGCCTCCCCCATCGCCGATTTTCTCACGGCGACAGAGGAAATCGGCCAGATGAATCAAGGCGGGCAGATCGTTACCACGTCCGAGTCTTCCCGGGGCGTGGTGGAAGGCGATCGTACCTTCCAACTGGCGAGGCAGGTTCCACCGCTCCGCCAGCCAGCCACCTACGTCGGCGTGTGTGACACCGAGAATGCGCTCCTCAGCTTCACCGATGTAGAGATTCTCCTCGTGCATCGTGTGCAACACCTGATCGAACTCATCCGGAAAATACTGGCTGAGGATCAGGCGACCGATGTCATGCAGAATGCCGGCAGCAAAGGCCTCCCCCGGTACCCGGTAGCGTAACTTCGTCGCCAGCAGGCGAGCGGCCACGCCGCAGGCAATCGAGTGTTCCCAGAATTTCTGGCGATCGAAGTCGCCCCGATCACCATCGGCGCCGGCAAACCGCTCCAGCACTGAGACGCTAAGTCCAAGATTCTTCACGGTCTCGAAGCCGAGCACGACGACGGCCAGGTCGACGGTCGCGATCTCTCTGGGAAACCCATAGAACGCGGAGTTGGCAAGCTTGAGGATCTTTGCCGTCAGCGCCTGGTCAGTCGAGACCAGTTGCGCAACATTGCGTGCAGAGGTCTTCGGGTTGTCGATGAGGCTGATCAACTGGGTGATCACCGTCGGCAACGTGGGCAGACCGATAATGCTCTGCGTGATGCGCTTTAGGCGCTGTTGCTTGTCGTCGTCCACGGACGCTCGGATCGCTGTCTCAGAGCCCACGTCAGATGGGCCCGGATGCGTGGAGATGGTCTGCCCCATGGGTGCTCGCTGGCTCACTCGGTCGTGTGGGCGGGTGTCGTCGGGGGAGATGGCGGAGCCGCTTGTCTTGAGCCGGGGGGACGACTCAGGTGTAACGAAAAGGTGACAGCACCGGGCTGCCACAGGTCTTAACTCATGAACCGCTTGCGCAGTTTCACCCGCAGGCCTAAAACCGCCTTGGTGTGTAACTGAGATACACGCGATTCGGACAGTTCAAGAACCTGGCCGATTTCTTTGAGTGTCAGTTCCTCATAGTAGTAGAGCGCCACCACCAGGCGTTCCTGTTCGGTCAACTGGCCGAGGGAGTCAGCCAGCAGATTGCGCATCTCTTCGGCCTCGAGACGCGTCAACGCTGTGTTTGCGTCCGGTGATTTCAAGGTGTCCAACAAGGGTACTTGCTTGTCATCATCATCCCCATGTGTCATGTCGTCGAGGGACAATAACGAAGTGGAACTGACGTCATCGATCATCGTGTAGTACTCTTTGAGCTCGACGCCCAGTCCGTTGGCCAGTTCCGTCTCAGATGGACTTCTGCCCAGTTCGCCCTCGAGCCGAGAGATCGTCCGTTCGATTTCCCGCGAACGAGCACGGGTTGACCTCGGCACCCAGTCCATCCCACGCAATTCGTCGAGAATGGAACCGCGAATCCGCAGCGAAGCGTAGGTCTCGAACTTCACGCCCTTCTCGACGTTGAAGTTGCTGTAGGCCTCGATGAGCCCGACCACACCCGCATTGATGAGATCATCCATCTCTACGGATCGCGGAAGACCGATGGCGAGACGGCCGGCGATATACTTCACCAGCGGCAGGTAGTCCTCGAGGGGACCCCGTTCTGTCTTGGGCGCAGCGGCGGTTTCGCTGGCGACCTGCTGCTTCTCGTATTCACGAGATGCGCGTTTAGCTGTAGGCTTGGCACTCATGTGGTCGGCGAGGGCTCCTGAGCCTGACGCCTCGCCATGGATCCGTCGAGGGAAGCGGACACGAGGTCGACGATCCCCTCGAGATAGGCTCGATGGTGATGAAGCGTCACGATGGGGTGTCTTTCGCTGAGCGCGATAGCGAGGTCGGCGACAGCCAGGGCCGCCGGAGTGGACGGTCGTGCCAGACTGAAAGGCGTCTGGTTCTTGGCTGCATCACGGACCGTTCGATCTAAAGGAATATAGCCCCGATTGTCAATCTGCGCCCCGAGGAAACGCTCAAACAGATCTGCGAAGCCTTGCTGCAGATCTTCGGCCTCCTCGGCGCTCTCTGCAGCATTCACCAAACATCCCAGCTGAATCTGTGATTCGAGCTGCTGCAATCGTTTTCCCGTCGCGTATCCGTCAGCGACGGCTGTCAGTTCAGGAGTAATGATGACCCACACGGCATCGGCCGCTTGTGATGCGGCCTGTGAATCTGCATCGATGCCCGGCCCGGAATCCGTCACCAGCAGGTCATACTGAGATTCGAAGGCAAGCAGTGCTCCAGAGTCCATGTGAAGATCGTCGAGATGAGGGTTTCCCCCCACGGGGGGAAAGACTTGGAGCAGGTCGACCGAGGGTGACAGTGATCGGGTCTGGGCACACCCCGTTGCCAGCAAGGACGGCGGCGACTCAACACCGCCCAGCAGAGCCAGATGGCCTGGATGAGGATCTGCATCGATAAGCAGAATGGAGCGGTTCAGGGTTCCCAGACTCAGCGCCAGATTCAGCGAAAGACTGCTGCGACCGACGCCTCCCTTGCCACTGACCAGGGCCAATGCGGGGGGACGTGGGCAAGCCTGAAGTTTGGATCCGGAGGCAACCAAGGGTCTATCCTGACACCTCGGATCCAGCGGTGCCATCCGGTATAAATGGGCTCGGACACAGGCCCACAACCCAGTCGACCAGCCGGCGCAGATCACCAGGAGCGATGCCGCCCGGAATCGCAGGACCCGTGGTGAAGAAGGAACTGGGCATGGTTCCTGAAATCGCGGCACTCAGGGCAGCCCCCGGGTGCATAGCCTCGTCCATCTTGGACAGCAACAGCCGGCGTGGCTGCTCTCCGTCGCAGACTTCGAGCAGGTCCAGCATGTAGTCGTATCCGGTTCGACCGTCTAACACCACCTGAACTTCATCGACGGCCGCCGTATCGAGTAGAGTTCGCAGTTGTTCTCGCTGTTTGACCTCGTGAGCGCCGATACCAGCCGTGTCGATCAAGACCAGCCGTGCGTTGGCGTGGCGTTCCAGGGCCTGGGCCAGATCGCCTGCATCGTGGGCATCCTCGAGGGGGACCCCGATGAGTTCTGCATAGGCACGTGCCTGCGCCAGGGCGCCCACGCGCTGTGTGTCGGTACTGATGATGGCGATCTCCCCTTCTGAGAAATCCGGGCGACGCTGGCGACGCTTCACGAATCCAACGGCGATCTTGGCGATGGCTGTAGTCTTGCCACTGCCCGACGGACCGACAAAGGCCACGACTTTCCGGCTTCGTCCGATGCGTAGATCCGCACGCTCGGGGAGCATTTCGTAGAGCAGCTCTGCCGCCGTTTTGACAACGGTCTCCCGGCAGTCGAGAGATTCCTCCTGGACTCGGCGCAGCACCTTGGGCAGCAGCGCGCGCGTTAGGTCCTCATTGACTCCGACCCGTCGCAGGCGCTCACCCAGTCGTGCAACTTCGGGCGGCAACTCAAGGCTGCTGGAGTGACGTGCCATGTGGCGCATGGCATCCTCGATCTGGCGTAGACGACGCATGACGGGAGCGCCCTTGGGCTCGCTATCGTGCTGCATACCCGCTGTTGGCTGACCGGGTACGTGATCGATGGTCTGTGCCGTAGACGTGTCGGCCGACGGCAGATGATCACGACGAGGCGTGACATTCTCAGTCTCGGCCGTTGCATCATCGTCTCTCGTCTGATCAGCCACCGAGGGCAAGCTGGCGAGCCAGGCGGCGGTCTCCGTCGTCGGAGCGCCCGTCAGTCGGTTGCGATCCGCCCGATGGCGATCCGTCCCAAGACGATCCGTCCCTGGACGATCTGCCCCAGGACGATCTGTCAAAGAGCGCCTGGACCGTGGATCAGCCCCCAGCCCAGCAGCCCGATCCTCCGTCCAGCGCGGTCCTTGTCTCGAAGGAAGGGGTACACTTCCCCTGCTGGAGTCAGGTGGCTCGGGTGCGGATCGCGCAGGCGCGGATCGCCCATAGGTCCGTCCGAGCAGATCACCCCCACCTTGAGCAGGTGCTTCGACAGTTGCCACGGGAGCCGCAGCAGCGGTTGCCACCGGCGCACTGTCGTGGGCTGCTGTGATCTCTACGTGTTGACGCCCACCCTCCCCCGGAATCTGCCGGGTATTGAGAATGACAGCCTGGTCCCCGAGATCATCACGCACTTGGCGCAGCGCTTGCGGCACGCTCGGCGCTACGAATTTCCGGATCTTCATCGTCTACGAGCCTTATGACACCGACAGCGCTAACCTCCACTTCCGGCGCGATCTCGTTGTAGGAGACCACGTAGAGTGTCGGGAACGACGCTGCCGTCAGCTTGCGGAAAGCCAGACGGATATGTGGTGCCGTGAGCACCACAGGCTGCTGGCCGTGAGCGATCATTCGATCGATAAGAGAGGTCATGTTGCGGAAAACGCGGGTCGCTACCTCAGGAGCGATGGCCACGGTGAGTCCCGCCGGTGTTGCCTGGACGGACTCCTTGATGATTTCCTCGATGTCGCCGGAGATGGTGAGTACGGCGATCCCATCCTCCGGTGCTTCTTTCAGCAGGACATTGCAGATGGAGCGACGAAGGGCCGTGCGAGAGTATTCTGTCAACACCTCCACGTCCTTGATATCGCTGTAGTCGGCGAGGGTTTCCAGAATGGTGCGGAAGTCTCGAACCGGCACCCGTTCAGAGAGCAGATTCTGCAGCACACGCTGCAGACGCCCCACGGGTACCACATCTGGAATCAGCTCGTCGATGATGGCCGGATGGGAACTGCGGAATTCATCGACAAGATGCTGTGTTTCCTGACGTCCGAGCAGTTCAGCCGCATTGGCATTGATCACTTCGGTGATGTGCGTCGCCAACACAGCAACCGGCTCAACGACATTGTAACCGAGCAGTTCGGCCTTTTCGCGCTGGTCGGCGGCGATCCAGCGTGCAGGAAGACCGAAGGCAGGATCGATGGTCTCCGTCCCCTCTACGGGGCCCTCGGCGATGCCCGGATCGATGGCCAGCAGAGCCTTTGCCTGCAGTTCGCCTCGAGCGACGGGATCACCCTTGATCTTGATCTGATATTCATTCGGCTTCAACTGAACGTTGTCGCGCACACGGACAGGCGGCACGATGAAGCCCATCTCCATGGCCCCCACCTTGCGGATCTGAACGATGCGCTTGATCAGGTCACCGCCTTGTTTGGCGTCGACAAGAGGCACCAGCTGGTATCCGATTTCACATTCGAGTAGATCGACGCGCAGATAGTCCTCAGGACGCTCCTCTGGTCGCTTCTGTTCGACGCGCTCGGCTTCCTCTTCCGCCTCCTTGCGCTTGCCCATGTAGCTGACGGCGGCAGCCAGTCCGGTCAGACCACTGCCCACCAGCAGGAAGGGCCACGTCGGCAATCCGGGAATCAGACCAAGTCCGACCAGCATGGGACCGGCGATGAAGGCCGCCTGTGGCCTTCCTGTCAGCTGACGATTGATGTCCGATCCCATGTTGTTGTCGGAGGCGTGACGCGTGACGATGATGCCTGCCGCCGTGGAGGTAATCAGCGCAGGAATCTGTGTAACGAGACCATCTCCGACGGTCAGCAGTGTATAGGTGGACATGGCATCAGCCAGGCTCAGATCTCGCTGCAGGACGCCAATCGCGAAGCCACCGATGATATTGATGAGCGTGATCAGAATACCTGCGACGGCATCACCTCTGACGAACTTGCTCGCACCGTCCATGGATCCGTAGAAGTCGGCCTCGCGAGAGATATCCTCGCGACGCTGGCGTGCCTGCGCTTCGTCGATGAGTCCGGCGTTCAGATCTGCATCGATCGCCATCTGCTTGCCGGGCATGGCGTCCAAGGTGAAACGCGCCGCCACTTCGGCGACACGACCCGCACCCTTTGTGATCACGACGAACTGGATGATGATAACGATGGCGAAGATGATGAAACCGATGATGTAGTTACCACCAACCACCACATCACCGAACGCGTCGATGAGAGATCCCGCATTCGCCTGGCTGAGAATCAACCGAGTCGAGGCCACATTCAGCGACAGCCTGAAGAGGGTCATGACCAGCAGCAGCCCAGGGAATACCGACAGTTCGAGAGGCGCTGCGATGTAGAGGGTGAGCATGAGCACGAGCAGGGCCGCGCTGATGTTGATCGTCAGCAGAAAGTCCATGGCGTACGTCGGCAACGGCACGATCATCACCCCGAGGATGACGACGACACCGAAGGCCAACATGACGTCCGAGTGCTTGGCGATCGCTTTGAAAAAGCTGCTCACGGGTCTCCCGATCTCCTATATCAAACGTTGGCCGTCGTGCTCTGACGACGCTTCAGTTGGAAGACGAAGGCCAGGACCTCCGCTGTAGCGCGGAACAGCTCTTCGGGAATCTGTTCGCCGATCTGGACAGCCTTGAACAACGCCCTCGCAAGAGGCTTGTTCTCGACCAGAGGCACCCCTGCCTGTCGCGCGAGTTCCTTGATCCGTTGCGCCACCAGCCGTTGGCCCTTGGCCAGCACCACTGGTGCGTTCATGCTCTCCGTGTCGTATTTGAGTGCGATCGCAACGTGAGTCGGGTTGGTGACAACCACGTCTGCCTCGCCCACATCCGACATCATTCGTTGCTGTGACATCTCGCGCTGAAGCGACCGAATGCGCGAGCGAACCATGGGATCGCCTTCCTGCTGCTTGAGCTCTTCTTTTACTTCCTGCTTCGTCATCCGAAGATTCTGCTCGTAGTCGAAACGCTGGAAGGCGTAATCCAGGATCGCCATGAGCAGCAGCAGCAGCACGAGCCGAACGCCGAGGGTCAGGATCAGATCGGAGCTGAAACCGAAGATCTGAGTCACCTCCATGTGCATGTAGGCCAACACCCCGTCGGCCTCCGATGTCATGGTCAGATACGTCACCACGCCGACGACGAAGACCTTGAACAGGCCCTTGGCCAGTTCAACCAGGCCTTTCTTCGAGAAGATTCGCTTGAGACCGCTGAAGGGACTGATGCGATCTGCTTTGGGCATCAGTGGTTTCCCCGTGAAGATGATCCCCACCTGGGCCACATTGACCAGCGTTGCCACGACAAACAGGAATACCATCATAGGCGCCACGATCAGGGCGAAGTCATTGATCCAGCTCATCATGTGCGCCGGTGCCGAGATTGCATCGAGGTTGATGGCGTACCCCTCAGTGAACGTTCTCACCATCACCCCCTGCAGTCCCCCCATCATCCAACCACCCACCCCCCACAGAGCCAACAGACCGGCTGCGAGGATCGCCACCGAGGACAGTTCGGCACTTCGTGCCACCTGCCCCTTTTCGCGGGCGTCGTCGCGACGCTTCGGCGTCGCCTGCTCTGTCTTTTCCTGGAAGGATTCTTCAGCCATTCCGGACCATTAGTGCATGAAATCGACCATGACCAGCATATCGCGGCGCATGGTGATGATGAGTCGCTCTACGAGCATCGCGAACAAGGGCATGCAGACCAGGAATGCCCCGAGCCCTACGCTGATCTGAACGGGAAATCCGACCATGAAGACGTTCATCTGCGGCACGGTTCGAGCCAGCACACCCATGGCTGCCGTCACCAGAAAGAGAGCTGTCATGATCGGTGCGGCGATCTTGACGCCGATGATGAACACCTCGGCCGTGATGGCGATCATTTTCTGCATGAGCCCCGCCTTGAGCACGACACCACCGAGAGGGATCGTCTCGAAACTCGTGACCAGAGCGGTCAGAATCGTGTGGTGGCCATTCAGACTCAGCAGCAGCAGGATCGCCAGGATGTTGAGGAACTGCCCCATAATGGACAGCTGATTGGAAGACTGCGGATCGATGACGTTGACGATGCCGAACCCCATCTGAAGGCCCGCCACTTGTCCGGCAAACTGAATGCCCACGAACAACAGCAGAACCACAAAACCCATCACCACGCCCATCAGTACTTCCCGGATCATCATCAGCGCGTAAGGCAGTATGCCGGCTGGCACATCAAGGGGCTGGTCCGCGACGATCGGAAACAGGATGATGGAAACCGTAAACGCGAGACCCACCTTTGCCCGAGCTAACCACGTACGATGCCCGAAGATGGGAGCGACCATCAGCAGGGCACTGACTCGTAGCAGCACCAGGAGAAAGATGTGAAACTGGTCCAGCCAGTATTCCACCGGATCCGCCTAACCGATCAGTGTCGGGATCGCCGACAGAAGATTGATGGTGAAGTCGATCATTCGCTGCATCATCCAGGGCAACATAAGAATGATCGTCGCCCCTACGGCGATGATTTTCGGAATGAAGGTCAGGGTCATCTCATGCACCTGGGTCACCGCCTGAAAAATGCTGACACCCAGACCGACAACCAGAGCAACGATGAGCACCGGCCCCCCCACGTAGAGGATGAGGGTCAGCACTTCCTGACCGAGTTTGATGATGAAGTCAGGACTCACGATCTAAACCTTTAGTTGAAGGACTTCACAAGGGACTGGACGACAAGATTCCAACCATCCACCAGGACAAAGAGCAGAATCTTGAAGGGCAGAGAGACCATGATCGGCGGCAACATCATCATACCCATCGACAGCAGGATGCTGGACACGACCAGATCGATGACGAGGAAGGGAATGAAGAGGATGAAGCCGATCTGAAATGCTGTTCGTAGTTCGCTGATGATGAAGCTCGGGATCAGGACCGAATTCGGAATCTCCGAACGGTTTGCAGGTTGCGGCATGCGCGCCAGGCGCATGAACAAAGCCATGTCCTTCTGCCGGGTCTGCTTCATCATGAATTCGCGGATCGGTTCCATGCCGCGATCGAGGGCCTCCTGATAGGGGATCTCATCCTCGATCAGTGGCTGGATCGCATTGTCGTTGACACGCTCCCACACCGGCGCCATGACGAAGAAGCTCAGAAACAGAGCCAGGCCGATGATGAGCTGGTTTGGCGGCATCTGGCCGTTGGTACCGATCGCCTGTCGAAGAAAGGAGAGGACCACGACGATGCGTGTGAAAGAGGTCATCATGATCAGGATCGACGGTGCCAGAGACAAAATGGTGAGCAGAAAGATGATCTGTAGTGACACGGCTGCGTCACCACCATTCTGAGCATCCTCTAGCTGAAGGCTGATCTTTGGCAGGCCCTGGGCATCGACGGGCTGCGCGCCGCGCACCATGTAGCCGTTGACGAAGCTCGTCGGCGTACCGCGCGCGCCCACCTTGGTGGCCAGCGCCTGGTCACGCTTGATCTGCTCCTCACCGGCGCCGTCAGCCATGAACTTCTTGAACTTCTTCATGTTCAACTTGAGGTCCGTGGCGTACTTCTCCAGGTCT
>PATE01000046.1 GCA_002712305.1 Gemmatimonadota bacterium
TCTATGGGATCAGCGTCATCCGCCTCAAGTAGACGTCGCGGCGTCAGCTGGTTCGAGGACGATCCCTTCCCGTTCGAGGCGTTCGAACATCGTGTGGTACTGCGTTGAACCGTCGTCGTCCCAATACTCTGTTTCGATGGGTGAGACATAACTCATCGGGATCAGCGGACGAGTATCGGGTCGCACCATGAACATGGCGTTGTCGGGGTCGGCCATGTTGTACATGCGTGTGCCGTTGTCGAAGCGGGACTTGACGATCCACCTGGCTGGGCGCGGGGCGTTTAGATTTTCCAGGCGCTCGAGTTCGGCCTGGTCGAGAGTGAGACCGAGGCCAGGCGTTTCGGGAACGCGCACGAAACCGTTGACCGGCTCGAGGCGCTCTTTGACGACATCACTCTTCCATGTCTCGACATCGCAGAGGTGATGGAAGTTCGCTGACGGAAACGCGGCCATCATATGCATGGCCATGGCGCGGGTGATGTGGCCGCCGACGTTCTGCATCATGAAGGGCGTGTTGGCGGCGGCAAAGAGTCCCGCACGCCGTATCGCCTCGCCAATTTTCATATAGCCGAGCATGTACGCGTCCGCCGGACGACGATAGATCTCGTACGTCGCTTCAGTCGGGTAATGATGGAGGATGATGGGTCTGCGCGAGCGCCGTCGTAGCTCGACATAGCCGTCGATGTCCGCACCCGGCAGCGGATCCTCAAAACAGCCGGCGATGTCATAAGTAGACAGCCTGTCGAGAAGCTCAGGCATGTGGTCGTTCGTGCCGTGGTTGGTGAAATCGTAGTGAATGCGGAACCCTGTTGGCGCAACATCCTGCATGGCTTCGGTCTGGTCGATGACATTCTCGAAGGGTGTGAGGTGAAACTTCATCCACGTGTATCCCTGGGAAGCGTAGGTGGTCACCGCCTCGGCCATGCGACGGGGATGGGTAGACACGGTCCAGCTTCCCACGGGTACCCAGGACCGGTGTTTCTGACCGAACAGTTTGTACACCGGCACGCCAGCCGCTTTGCCCATGAGATCGTACATGGCCGTACCCAGGCCGACGGAAGTCTCGTCACCGATCCACTCGAAGGGATTGGAACCCACATACCTGTCGACGACTTCCTCGGGCTCGCGCTCACGGCTTTCGCCAAGGCCTATGAGTCCGTTGTCGGTGTGGGCCACGTAGATTGTCCGGTACAGAGGTCCGTAGTAGTGGTTCAGCTGGTAAGCCGTCCAATCACAGTATTCGAGGGTGATGTCGTGAACCTCGATCTCGGTAACTTTCACAGCAGCCTCTCGTGTCCTTCGTAAGGAGTTGCTTACGACGTTGTCTGTCATCCGGAACAATAGTCTAGGATCGACAGCGGTGCCGCCGCGTTGGCCTGACAAGGCCGCGACAAACGTCACCAGCAGATGCTGCGAGCTGATTCGAGGCGGGCTCGGGTTTTTCGTTCATTCGATCTGGCGCGGTGGTGCTGATCGCGTACCACAAGAGTCATATCAGACATGGGAGGCATCAAGATGGCTGAAGATAGCTCCTGGGAATACGCACTCGACCTGGAACGCGAGGCGAAGGCGAATACGGGGCCGGCGGTGCTGGGCGAAGGGAACTTTAAGTACGAGGTGTCGGGGAAGAACTGGGGAAATCTGCCGGAGGATTGGTATTACAAGGAAGCAACGTCTGTGGCGGTGAACTCGAAGGGGCAGGTGTACATCTTCAACCGGGGCACACATCCGATGTTGGTGCTGGGCCGCGAGGGTAACGTGGAGAGCTGGTGGGGCGATGGCGTGTTCGGCAACCCGCACGGGGTGACGATCGGCCCGGATGACACGGTGTTCTGCGTTGACAATGGAGACAGCACGGTACGGAAGTTCACGGCAGATGGGAAGCTGCTGATGACATTAGGCACGCCAAACAGACCGTCGAGCAAAATGAGTGGGGAGCCGTTTTGCCTGCCGACACACGTGGCCATCGACAAGCGCAATGGGGATTTCTACGTGGCGGACGGATACTCGAATGCCCGAGTGCACAAGTACGATCCGAACGGGAAGTACCTGTTCTCGTTTGGTGAGTCCGGTACGGGGGAGGGGCAGTTCAACATCGTCCACAACATCGACACGGACAGAAATGGCTACCTGTATGTGGCGGACCGGGAGAATCACCGCGTGCAGATCTTCAGTCCGGAGGGGAAATACGAGACGCAATGGAACAACCTGTCGCGGGTTGCAGCTATCTATATCGACTCACGGGGGGGTGAGGAAACGGCGTATGTGGGGGAGTATTTCTGCGGTATCGGGTCGAATGACATCGGCAGGGATCTGGGACCCAGGGTGACGATGATGAGTCTGGATGGGAAGGTGTTGGGGAGGGCGGGGCGGGAGTCGTACGGGGATGAGACAGGGAGGTTCTATTCACCGCACGGGCTGGCAGTGGACGCGCATGGGGATATCTATGTGGCGGAGGTGTCGTGGAGTGACTACGGGAGCCAGATGGAGCCGCCTCGGGAGCTGCGGTCGATGCAGAAGCTTGTGAAGGTACCCTAGCGTCAACTCATCGCCGCGTCTGCGAACGGATTTTCGAATGAAGACCCACTGGCAATTGATCGACAGCGCTGCGAAGTGGCCGCCGCGAGATTCAGCGGGTGCAGTCGTATTCGATGAGCAGCTGTGGCTTATAGGCGGTTTCACGCTTGCTGACGGTACTTTTCGGCGTCTCAGAGACGTGTGGCGCTCCGCTGATGGACGGCGTTGGAACCGCCTGGTCGTCGAGGCACCGTGGGCTGCTCGCAATCTGTCGGGCTGCGTGGTGTTCGAGGACCGGCTCTACCTGATGGGTGGTTTCGACGGCGTTCGCACACTGGCTGATGTGTGGTGTTCGACGGACGGAATATCCTGGGAGTGCGTCGCGTCGCACACACCCTGGGGTGCGAGAGGCGCCTTCGGCTGTGTCGTCTACGATGGCCGTCTCTGGGTGTTTGGAGGGCTCGAGTGGGAGGGTCGCCGACACCATGCCGATGTGTGGTCGAGCACCGACGGCGTTAACTGGGAGCAGGTCGAAGCGCGTGCCAGTTGGGGGGAGCGAGCCATGTTCCCTGCCGTCGTGCACGACGAGGCCATGTGGGTGCTCGGAGGCGGCAACTATCACGACCCGACAGCCAGCGTCTCTGATGTGTGGCGCTCGTCTGACGGTGTCAGATGGGAACGGATCACACCCGAGGCGGGTTGGGCGCCACGACGCTTCCATAAGGCGGTCTCCCACGACGGTGCGTTGTGGGTGTTGGGGGGTGCGACGGTGGGTTCGATCAATCAGCGGGACGTGTGGATGACACGCACGGGTCGGGACTGGAAATGCGTGGACGATCCGGCGCCTTGGGACGTCCGCCACGAGTTCGGATTGTTGCCGGCGTGGGGACGCGTTTGGCTTCTAGGTGGTTTCAGCGGCGAGATCGCCGGCAACATCATCTACAATGACATCTGGCGGATGGAGGTCATCTCTTGAGACACTCGGTCGGCGCGCCTTCAGCAAGGAGACACGTGTAGATGCAACCTGTTCGAGTGGGGGTCATCGGCCTCGGTCGATTCGGCGCATTGCATGCGAAGGTCTGGGCCCAGCTGCCCCATGTGGAGCTCGTCGGTCTCTGCTCTCGATCGGAGGACAGGTGTCGAGAGGTCGCCTCCGCCTGCGGACATCCGGTCTGCTACTCCGATCCGGAAGTGTTGCTTGAGGCCGATCTCGATGCCGTCGCAATCGTCACCGATGTCGAGCGCCACACGCCGATCGCCCTGGAGGCGATGCGGCAGGGCAAACACGTCTTCTGCGAGATCCTCGTGACGCCCGATCTCGAAGAGACGGACCAACTCATCGAGACCGCTCAGCAGAACGAGATGCTGTTCATGCCCGGCTTTCTCGAGCGCTTTGATGTGCGTCGCGCCGAGGCCAAGCGCCGGGTGTCGGAAGGAGAGATGGGACCCCTCGTGTCGCTCTATGGCCGGCGCAACATCTGGCGAGGGGTCCTCGATGAGCCACGGTTCCGCCCCTACCCGTTGATCCTGCAACCTGGGATCCACACGATCGACCAGTTGCTGTGGCTTGCAGACGAGCAGGTGACGGAGGTTTACGCCCGTTCGCGAAGCCTCGTCGAAGTTGACCGTCCCGACGCATGGTGGGTGATGCTCACTTTCGAAAGCGGACTGGTTGGTGTGATCGAGCAGAGCTGGTTCGTGCCGGACCAACGATTGTACTGGTCGGACGTACACCTCGAGATCGTGGGTACGAAGGGCACGGCCCACATCCAGGAGCCCAGTGACGCGGGGTGGATCTGGACGGGTGAGGCGGTGGAGGCACCGGATGTCTTCCTCGCGCCCCAGGTCCACGGCCGGATCACGGGAGCCCTGGAGGCCGAGTTGGCCCACTTCGCCGATTGTGTCGCCGGTGGACGAACCCCGCTCTGCACGCTGGAGGACGCGCGAGCTTCGCTTGCCGTGGGTCTTGCCGTCGTCGAGTCGGCGCGCACGGGTCAGGCGTTGACGATGTGTTGAGCGAGACGACTCCAGACCCGGTCATCAGAAGGCCGTGGCGACGTCGGTGGCGGGTGATCACTACAGGATTTCCTGTCCGAAGTCCGCGTAGGTTCCCACCGTCTCCAAGACCACCGGTCGACTGATCCCACTCAACTCATCAGCAATCTCAGCCAGCGAGGCGAAGTCTGGGATTGTCCAGATGGCGAGGCCGCCCGGGTCGGGGGCGAGTTTCCCGATTCGATGGGCCAGCAGGTTGAGTACGAAGTCAGGGTGCTGTTCGGCTCGCTCCTGGTAAAAGCGGGCGACCTTTTCGAGCGGCTCGTAGGCCGAGAAATACTCGGCGTAGTACGTCCCATTGCGCCCTTGTTGGGGTTCGAGAAGTGGCTCGTAGCACCCGGCGACGTCGATCCTGGCGACCTGAAAGAACGGTTGCTCCGTCTCCTCAGCTTCGCCGCTTCTGAAGATTCGGTCCCACTCGTCGAGGCGATGGAGGCCGTCATCAGGTGTGTGCCAGACGCTCATATACCCAGGGTCCGGCCCCAGTCTCCAGGTTCGCCCGACGGACAGAACCAGATCGTCCTCGAATCCGCTGTCCCACCCCTGCTGCCCTCGGCCGGCCTGTCTTCTGAAGGTTTCCAGATCGACGCCCGGGAGCCGACTGATGTACTCGATGTAGATAAGCCCCATGCAGATCTCCAGTGAATGTGCGGCCTAGGATGAAGAGGTCATCTCGACCTCAGTACCACATGCTGCAGACTGGTATAGTGCGTCCATCAGACGCTGAATGCGGATGATTTCCGCACCGGAAACGGGTGCCTCTTCCTCTTCGCGAATGGCTTGAAGGAATCCGTTGATGAGAGGCTTCATGTCGTAGTCGCAGGCCTTCACCGTGCCCTCGGAAGGCGTATTGTCGCGCCAGGTTTCGCCGTCATCGAGCCAGATCCCGATCGGCGAAAGGCTTGCGGCGCCCCGGTCCGTGAGGAACGCCCAACCTTCACGTTGTGCCATCGGCGGCTGCAGGTGGTTCGCCTCGACCGTCAATACCGTGCCTCCCGCAAGCCGAATAAACCCAATGGCGAAGTCTTCGAAGGTGGGATCGATCGAATCGGTGTCGATCGGTTCTGCCCAGGAACCAGCAGCTTCCGGGTAGTTCAGCACGCGCTGGTGAGAAAAGGCACTGGCCGTAACCGGCTCGGGGTTCCCAAGAACCCAGAGCGCGAGATCGAGATTGTGAATGGTCCAGTGTGCAAGCACGCCGCTTCCGTAGGGGGTCTTCGACCGATGCACGACGCCAGGTAGTCCGTGCGCCGATCCTCCCCATGTTCGAACCGCGTGAACGTGGCCAAGGTCGCCTCTGGCGATCCGATCCTTCAGGTAGCGCGCCTCTTCCCAGTAGCGATACTCGAAGCAGATGCTCAAGAGTCGGTCGTTGTGTTCTGCCGCTTGAACCATCTGCGCCGCTTCAGCCGCATCATTTGCTACGGGTTTCTCGCAGAGGACGTGACAGCCAGCGTCGAGGCAGCGGACGGTAAGGTCGAGATGGCTGGACGGCAATGTCGCGATGCTGACGGCATCTGGCTTCGTCTTGGACAGCATCTCGTCCACGTCCTCGAAGGCCGGGACGCCGAAATGGCTGGCGGCAGAGCGGGCACGCTCGGCGTCGAGGTCACAGACGCCAACCAGTCTGCACAGGCCTGCCGAGGCGGCGGCCTCATAGGCGGGCAAATGCTGAGTTGTGGCAATCGCACCGCAGCCGATGAGAGCAACTCGGGTCGGGTTCACGGTATTCATGGAGTCGGTTAACGTTGAAAGAGGCCAAGACCTGTTGGTCGATGGCTATGCTTGCACAACTCTTCTGTAAACGGCTTCTGCTCGGCAGACGTTAGTGAGGCCCCTTGAGGCATGCAACGACACATCAAATCGACGGCATTCAGCGCCCCCTGTCGAGGCGTCGCGAATCGCAGGGTCGTGAGTCGCTCGGTCGTGAATTGCGGCTGGATTGTCTGGCTGGATCTGCCTTGATTCAGACATCTCCCGAGCCAAGCGAGACCCTTGCCGCCATGTCGAATCACACACTTCCAGCGTTCCACCAGCTTCGCGACTGCCCCAACCCACACGCGTAAACGGGAGATCTGACCGTGCTTTTCATCGAAACCAGGGGCAGCTGGCGCGAGATGGGTCGTCAGATCGGCGACGCCTTCCCGGAGCAGCTGCGAAGCTGCATCGACTACTATGCAGCCTGGCTGGTGGCTGACCTCGACCGATACCGGCCTGCCATCGCCCAGATCCGCGATCTGATCTCTGCCCACGTACCCGAGCTGATCGACGAGACGGCTGGCTTGGCAGAGTCCTCCGGGATCGACGAGGATACGCTGCTCGGTTATCGCTTCTTCAACGAGGTGAGAGAGCGGATTTCCGAAGGATGCTCCGTCGTCTACGTAGCCAACAGCGATGTAGGGCCGATCCTGGGTAGAAACTGCGACCTATCCGCCACATTCGATCCCGACATTCAGCTCTGCCGGACCAGCCGACCGACGGATGGCCCTGACAGAATCACCACCACCTATCTGGGGATGGCAGGCGCTGTGGGTGTCAACGCATCGGGCCTGGGCATCGGCGGCGCCAGCGCACATACGCAGTCGCACTACGGTGTGGAAGGCCTGCCCGGCCAGATCCTCAATCTGCTGCTGATGGGCCGCTGCGGTTGTGTCGCCGAAGCGCGAGACCTGCTCTCGCGCCACGCCTTCCTGGGCAAAAGTCAGGTTCTGCTGACGGGGGACAGAGACGGCGCGTCCGTCCTGTTCGAAATGGCCCCCGGGCGGACAGCCGAGCCGGTAGACCGGCCACCCGAACAGGACTGGCAGATCTGCACAAATTTCTTCCCCTCCGGCAGGATCCCCATCGATCCTGAGCCGATGTATCTGGAGAGCGCCTACGCCCGATTTGGTCGCATGTCGCACACTCTCGGTGCCGGCCTGGTCGAACGATCCGTGTCCGGAATCCAACAGCTGCTCACCGACATCGCTCAGCCTGGGCTCTGCATCCCTCAGGATCACGTCACCCTTCAGACCGCCTACAGCCAGGTGATGGAACTGGCCACCGGCAGAATGCATATCCGGCCCGGCCACCCCGAGGATGCGTCATGGCAGGTGGTCGCCCTCACGTGAGCAGGCAAGCTTCGTCCCTCCTCAACCGGGTCTCTCGAGCCCTCGATATCCTGGTCGAGATCAGCGAACCCTTCGACGGCCTCTTCCCATCCATCATCAATCGTCGATCGCACGCCATGCTCACCGAGCTGCCAGCGGCCATCGGGGGACAACGCGATGGCGATCGGGCGCACCTGGGGTCCAACCTGATCCACGACGAAGCGCTCCTGCAGACGATGTACGCCTTGGACGTTCCCGGTTATGTCACTGCCGCCGATCGGTATCTGGACAGATTTGCCACCCACTGCACTGACACGGTGAGTGGCCTGTTTCCCTGGGGAGAACATGCCTACTGGCATCTGGTCGACGACCGTCCCGGCAACAGCTACGGACTGGCTGGTCGGTCGAGCCTGCCAGCGCTGACGCACGATCACCTGCGGGCGACACCGCTGTGGCTGTGGGAAAAGCTGCACGGGATCCACCCCGGTTGTGTCGAGCGCTTCGCCGAGGGGTTGGACAACCACTGGGTCGACATCGAGCCAATCGAATACATCCGGCACGCCAACATCGATGGGGTCGAGCGGAACCCGGCCGGAGGGCGATCCTGCGACTTTCCCCGGCACAGCGGCTTCTACATCTGGGACCTGTCCTTCGCCTACGTGGGGACCGGTCGGTGTGACTTCCTCCAGCAGATCCGGGATTTCCTCGACTACTGGTGGAGTCGACGCCTCCCCGATGGGCTCTGTTTCACCGAGAGTCGTGTGCCCGAGGGAGAGATGTTCTGGGACCATCGCGGCGTCACCCAAACGCTGTCACTGGCCACGAGCCTGCTGGAGTCAGCGGATCTGATCGATGATGCGCAACCCGGGCTCGCCGCCGAAATGCGCTCTCGAGCTGCCGTCTACACGGACGGCTTCTTCGCAGCGCCCCACGATCTGGCGAAGGCCAGATTCGTCCTTGGCTATCGCCCGGACTCCGATAACATTTCGATGATGACCGTGTGGGGGAGCGTCTACGGCAAGACACCGGCCAGCTATACGGCGGGATTGTGCCTGTGTCACTATCGGATCTCGCAGGACACGAGACTGCTCGAATTCGCCGAGGCGGCGGGCCGGTGCTACCTGAATGAGCCGTTTGCCCGGGACATCAACGTCCCCGGCATGGATGCGGGTATGGGTCTGGGACTTCTGGCCGACCTCTACGACATCACTGGTGAAGACCGGTGGCTGGAAGGCGGTCTGCGGCGAGCCGAAGAGATCGTCTCCCTGTACTTCGGCGACCGCGCGCTGCCATCGGGCGCCTCGGGGATCGCTTGGTACGAATCACAGATGGGTCCGAGTTTCCTGCTGCACGGACTGGCACGCCTCGCTCTTCAGGCGCTTCACGGTGTGGACTGTCCTCTGGGGGCCAACTACACCGGGCGTTGAGGCCACGACATGACGGGATGGCCTGTATTGGAAGCGATGCCGAAGACCTCGTCCGTCAGCTGGCGTCCGAAGCGCAGCCGTTGGCGTCGATCCAGGTGACACCATCCTGCTGCGGATCGGTGTCACCGACGTGAACCATACGAGGCCCGGTATCCGACCCTGTACCGTCTGACCCTGGAATGTCCGAAGCCGGCAGCTGCACAACGAGCTCTGCTGCTGCTGACACCCCCTCTGTATTGATGCCGCTGCCGTCGGCGTCGACGAGAATCGTGTAGGCCCCGTCCGGTGTCTCCAAGCGGGCGCCACGGTGTCCGGGGATGTCGAGGGTGACCACGCGAGGTGGCGCCTCGTCGAGACGATGCGGACACAGGACGGTGAGGAAGGTGTCCTGTGACTGAGGCATCTCCGAACCCACGTTGAGGTGGTAACGTGCCGCCTCCTCGGGGATCTCGCTCTCGTCGGCGTATCCGTAAGGCATGAGATCCCAGCCTTCGTACGACCGGAATCGCAACTCCTGGGAGTGACAGAAGCTCACATGCAGTCCCGCACGTTCGTATCGCAGTTGCGCCGTGCGCGCCTCGACGTCCACATCGATGGGCCGCACGCCGTGCAGGTGCCACGTCCACATGGCCTCATACGTGGGTACCATGCGGTCGACGATGACGAACCACCGGTAGTCGAGAAACAGAACCGACCGCCGATAGGAACTCACGAGACCGCCGTAGGCTGACGACGCGTCGCCCGTGGCGAAGGCGAGCCGGTCGTCGGCGTGGAAGGCGACGAACTGCCCCGTCGCTTGTTCGCTGCGCACGATCTGGCCCGCCCCATCGAAAGTGACTGCACAGTGCGCCTTGGTCTGCCGGGTCCAGCCGTGGTGGTGGGCGCTGCCGTAGAGATTGTACAGACCGGACGGTACAGCGAGGGGTTCGCCGAAGGCCTCGATAGAGAAGCTGTTCTGATCGGCGTGGGAGTGGGACACACTTCCGTACGGTGAGCAACGCATCATGAATCGGATGTCGTTGTTTGGCTCCAGCAGATTCGCTCGCATCGCCAGCCAGCCGATATCGGCAAAGACCCGGGCCGCCGTCGTCGGCAGTTGGGCATCTTGCGGTGGCGTTGGCGGCGTGAGAAACGACAGCGGCGAGTAGAGCCCCTGGGACTCGACGATCGTTCCGCCGCAGGCATCGAGAATCTGCTCAGCGTGTCGCAGGTAACGCCCGTCACCATAAACGCGCCCCAGGTGTCTCTGGATGCCGTAGCTGGACCGCACCGATCCGGTGCCGTTGGTGCGTCCGTCACCAAAGGGCACCATGTAGGCATTTGGCGGCACGCACAGAAGACGCCACTCGCCGTGATTGCGGAAGAAGGCCTTCTGGTAGAGGTCGACGCCCGCCGCCTCCCGCAGACCGAAGAGAAAGTGGTAGAAGAGGTAGCAGTAGACGGACGAATACGACACGCCCTGCGCCCATCCACCCTCGCGGCCGCCCCACCACGGAAACATGGCCACACACGTGGGCAGAATGAAGTCAAACCACGCAGGCGCGTCGTCGCACTCTCCCGCCAGCACGATGCCGCATTCGCCGAGGAATCCCGTCAGCCGGCCCGAGTGATTGTCAGAGCCCGTCACGCCGTAGTCGGCCCGATGGAAGCGGGCCATGGTCGAGTTGCCGCGACCGCGCAATGCCTCCCGCACGGTGGCCCGCTCGGCGTCGCTCATCACGTCGTGAGCCCAGTCGTAGGCGCGCGGTCCGAGATTGATCACCGACATGTGGGGCTCGTTGTTGTGGATCGTGGACGTTGAGCCCTCTACATCCCAGCGTGCAAACTCAAGGAGCCGCTCGACGGCAGCCTCGCCGAAGCCGGGCGCACGCTGCATCCCGTCGATCAGGTGAACGAGAGCAAACAACTGGGCGTCCTGACCGAATTGGCGCGAGTGCTTCATCGCGTCCTTCCAGATCGCGCCCCAGGCCTCGGTGTCGCGCTGACGGTCGGGGAGGAAGGGCGGCTCCGTCATCAGGAAGTTCGCCGCCAGCCGCTCATCGGCGTGTCTTCTCATAACAGCCCATTCCTCTCGCAGGTCGCCATCGTGACAGGCATCACGGAAGGCATCCAGACGGGATGCGGGCAGAAGGTGTCGGGGCCGGGCTGTGCCGATGCGCGCCACCACCTCGCGGCCGTCGGGTATGGATTCGTTCACCGTACCCTCGGTGAGATGGAACCGGAAGGTCTCGCTCCAGCGGTCGTCCTGGCCTGCGCCGAGTGCCCGCCAGGCCCAGTAGTGCGTACCGGGCTCGCGCGCGTCGGGGCAGACCCACAGACAGCGGCCGGTCACCGTGTAGGTGCGGGTCTCCTGAGATGTGAGGGCCGGATCCGGCCCAACCTTCAGTTCATATGACGTGGCGCCCTCGACGGGCCGCCAGACGAAGCCGGTGGGATTGAAGTCGGCCACCGCGTCGTGTTGTGGGCGCCGTACGTCGACAAGGGGGTTGGGAGATCGGTGCTCTTTCATGGTCCAGGGGGGAGCGCCAGCTCAGGCGTGCCGGCGGCTCCGACCCACATCATCGCACAAGTACGAGTTTGCGAGACGTCTCCAACTCTCCAGCCTGCAATCTGTACAGATAAACGCCACTGGCCACCGGCTGTCCCGCATCATTGAGCGCATCCCATCGGGTCTGATGCGCGCCGGCCACCAGGGCTTCGTCGACGAGATCGGCTACGACCTGGCCCGACAGATTGTAGATCCGCAGGCGCACGCGGTCGGTGGCCGGAACGACGAACTCAATGACCGTATCGCTGTTGAAGGGGTTGGGATAACTCTGCGCCAGCGCAAAAGCGGATGGAGACGTCGATGTTTCGTCGGCGATCGCTGTGGGTGTCGCGACACCCTCCAATCGAATCTCATCCAGATACATGGCCGCATAGAAGTCGCCGCCGAAGGTGACCTCCTTCAGTGGCGCTGCCGGTCCGAACCGCGTCAGAGGGATCTTCACCCTCTGCCAATCCCTCGCGGTCGGATCAACATATCCTTCATCGACTAGATTGATCAGATGACCAAATATGTAGAGGCTGAACTTCTCGCCCCGCCACCAGTCATCGATCCCAGCATGGAAGGCGAAACTGATATCACTGTAACCGCTCGGGTCGACAGGGTCTGGGGGGCGGAAGCGGAGGACCCAGTCCCAGTCGCCGGCAATCGTGCGGAATAAGACGGACCTCTCGCCCCTGAAGACGAACTCGTCGTTCTGCAGATTAAAGGGGCGCGTCGTGAAGGCGGTCTTGTTGGCAAGGGTCCAACCGGCGGCCAACTCATCGTCGTAAATGACATAGTCCTCGACCTGCCTGTCGGGTAACACCGCGATCTGCCACGCCATGTGGACATCCTGTTCCTCGGTGGCATTCGACGGATGAACACGCACCCTCACCCTCTTGAGGCCGGGACGCAGGCTCGGGGGCACGACCATGCGATACTGGAGTCGGAAGTCCGCATCGCCTGTCGGAGAGAGTGCAACATCGGAGGGGCCGCCTATCTGACTCAAGTCGGCCGTCACCTCAAGGGGAGAGCCATCCGCAGGTGAGCGCTCGACATGGACCAAGGCATCGATGTCCAGTGGCGTACCGACGGTGAGCGAGTCGGGCATGTTGTGGCGCTGCCAATCGGCGACCACCGGCCCATGGTCGATCCGCAGGATCATCAGGTTGTCGTCGTCACTGGTGACATAGAGGCTGCCATCGGCATCGGTGATCAGGCCATGGGGACGGCCCCAGACATCCTCGATGTCGACGCCTGCCTGGAAACCGGTGATGAAGTCTGCAACTCGGGCCTGGCTGCCATCCGGTTCGGCGAACAGGGCAACGACCGAATACCCCTCGACGGGGGCCAGGTAGGCGTGACCCGCATGCAGCGCGACAAAAGCAGCGTGCCGGTATCGCGTTGGAAACTGCTCGTGATCGTAGAAGTGAATACCCATGGGTGCCGTATGGCCCGGAAGCAGGACCGCCGGCCGCTCCATGGTGGCAACGCGGGCCGAGTCGGCTGCCGTGATCGGTAGAAGTTCGCGATAACTTGGGTTGGTGAAATCGGTCCAGGACTGATAGCCGTAAGCCAGGGGCGTGCCATAGAATCCACCGTCGCGAATCACGTCGACCCACTCCGGAGGGGAAGCGATCCCTTCATGCTGGTGGCCGTTGTTCGTCCCCCACAGTTCTCCCGTAGTGGGGTGGATGGCCATGCCGATGACATTTCGCACACCCGATGCGAAAACTCGACGCCCGGAACCGTCGAGGTTGAACTGCAGAATCGTACCGCGTTCCAAACCCTCGGTGCGACACATATCGCAAGGCCAGCCGACACTCAGATACATCTTGCCGCCAGGTTCATCGATCACCAGGGTGCGTGTGGAGTGCCACCCGCCGGTGGGGATGTTGCTGACGAAGACCTCCCGTTTCTCATAGATGCCGTCGTCATCTTCATCGCGATAACGAAGGATGCGCGGACTGTCCCCGACATAGAGATCGCCCTGGAAGAATTGGAGAGACTGGGGCCGTTCGAAGTTTGTCGCCACCACGATCGCTTCATCCGCTACACCATCTCCATCGCGATCAGGCAGTGCCAGGATCTCATCGGCGTTCATGTTGGCCACATGCAGAACGCCGTCGTCATCGAAGGCCATGAAGCGAGGACGATGGAAGGATTTAAAAGCCGCGTAGACACTGGCGCTGAATCCCGGGGGCAGGTTGAGGGTCAGATCCTGGGGTAGATGATCGAACTGCGGTGGGATGTGGACACGAACGGGCTGCAGACCCAGATCGATGCGTGGCGTGAGCTGATACGTGCCTGGTGGATAGGCTTCCTGTGCATCCGCCGCTGAGCCAACAAGGAAAGCCACTAACAAAGTGACAGCTCTTCGACGTTGCGAACCCATGAGTCTCCTTCAGGGTGAGGCTGTGATTTCGACCGACGTAGGCTGGACAGAATCCAATACTATTTATGAAGAGTAATCCGGCTTGCCACCGCAAACAGTTTTTTTCAGAGCGACGTTGTCACATCAAACGGCTCAATAGCTGCCGAAGTCCCGAACCGTCTGCCGCATGGCCTCGTAGTTTTCGAGCGTCGTGCCCGGTTGTACGACGTTGCTCGTGGCGATGACCAGGCCACCACCTGGGGCCGCGTGCTCGATGCGTAGCGCACTTCCTCCCGCACGGTACTGGCCGGTTCCTCGATCAGGCTGTGGCAGGACACGCCACCGAAGAGGCACAACTCATCGTGACCTCCTTCGCGGTCAATCCACGAGAAAGGTCCCGTCGTCTGCAATCGAGGGTGTTCGACATCTGCTGGCACAACGGGCACGCGCACATAGTCCCATTCCCGGGCCAAAGGCAACTCGACAGTCGGCGCAGTAGTCGGCGACGACGCGATCTCGTGGCTTCACATTGCTCACGTTTCGCTGCCCTCAAGGTGCGTCCGTCCCGGACGGGACGGGTGGGCGTAGAGTGCTTTCTCCTCGGGGGTGGCGTCGGTGATCGGGCATTGCTCGTGAGGCGGCCCAAATGAGATGAAACCGGGCGAATACTTGAACAGCATCGAACGCCGTTCGCGATCCTTCGGTTGCCAGGGCAGAGTGCCATGGATCAGCGCTTCGTTGAAGAACACGACCGAACCGGCGCCGGCCACGACCTGATGCACGCAACCCCAATCCTGCTCGAGGCGAAGCATCTCGACGGCCGGCCGGTAGTTGGCCTTGTGGCTCCCCGGAATGCAGGCGAAGCCCCCATCCCCGTCTTTCACGTCCGTCATCTGCCAGGCGGCGACACACAATCCAGCGTGCACCTGGCCGTGAGCGAAGTGATGGAACTGGCTTGGATCGAAGGTCGTACCGCCATGCAGTCGGTGGCCCTCCGTGCCATGCCGCATGCGGATCAGCACGGGGCCATGGTCCAGACGAAAGCCCGGGCCCAGGACCTCGTTGAACACGTCGATCACCCGCGGATGGGCGAGCATACGACGGAAGGGGTCGCACCAGGGGCGGTCGAAGGTCAGCGGATTCTGCTGGAACTCGCCACGCCCCTCGTCGCCTCTCAACCCAACCGCATCCTCAGACAGACCGGGGTCGCGGTTGCCGATCAGGTCGGCGTGGTGTTCGACCGCCGCGTTAGCGGCAGCAACCTCGTCGGGGGACAGGACGTCTTCCAGGACGAGATAGCCGTTGAGGTCGAAGAGGAACTTCTCGCGCTGATTCATCGCTCATCACCTGCTGTCGTTGGAGTTACGCGGTGAACGGATCGACTACTACGCCGAAGAGAGACATGTCTACTCCGGGAAGTAGTCCCAGAACCGCTCCTTACCGTGTTCGGTAACATAACTTCCGAGCTTCTGACGACTGCAACCTTCCGCGAGAAGCCTCTCTGCCTCTTCTCCTGCCTTCTTGAAGGCCATCACCTTGTCGTGTCCCTCGTCGTTGGAGAGGGTTCCTTCGATGATGGTGAAAAGCGAACTGGCCCCATCTGCTGCGGCCTGAAATAGAATGTCGCGCACCAACTCTTCATCCATGTCCTGATAGTGGAAGCTCCCCAAGCGCCAGCCGAAGGGTACCTGCATCTCATCACGCAGCATGGGTGGGTCAAGCTTATGAGAGATGGACGGATCGAAGTAACTCAGCCCGACGTCCTGCAGAAACCGCAATTGTTCCCGACGCAGATCTTCCACGTGGGCTCGCCGGATGCCGGTGGTGATGCCAGCGTAGTACTGCTCCCAGTATGGCAGAACAAACTCTGCAAACATATGGGCCAAGACAAAGCTGGCGATGTCGTCGACCATCCCTGTGGCACTCGGATCTGGGAACTGAATCCCGTCGAGCTCGGCGCGAAAGCGGAACACATCGACAATGCTGGCCGTCGTCAGCTGCAGGAACTGCTTCACCCGTTCGGGTTCATCGAACAGGTCTGTAAGGAATCCCTGGCCCCGCAGTTCCCACGCCGTCGTGATGGGGCCTTCGACGCCGAAGCTGAAACCAACCTTCTCATCCGGGAAGGCGTCCCGCATTTGCTTCCAGAAATCGAGGTAGAACGGCGTGTCTCCTGAAGTGGCGAAGTCGACGGGTTCCTGGAGTCGCGTGATG
>PATE01000047.1 GCA_002712305.1 Gemmatimonadota bacterium
TTGGTGTCCTCGCCGATGACGATCTCGGCAATGTCACCCCGCAACACACAGTTGTACCACACCGACGCACGAGCACCGATTGTGACGGTGCCCATGAGCATGGCGTTGGGGGCGACGAAGGCATCGTCGGCGGTGGTGATGTTGTCGACGAATCCCTCCGGTCGCAGGGTGACGGCCGGATGGGGGTATTGACTCGGGTCGTCGAAGGACGCGGCATCGGTCATCAAGTGCCTTCCTTTGGATAAAGGGCCTTCAACAGGCGCACCAAACGCGCATCGCGATCGGCTTCCAGCTGCTCCATGCTCTTGCCGTCGACGAACTCGTCGATGCCATCGATGACGGCCTGTCGTGCCGAGTCAGGAACGGTCTCCCACTTGGCCAGGTCGGCGATGATCGGTTCGCCCGCCGTGGGGACCAGCTTCTCGAAGAACTCGCGATAGCCACCGCGGCCACCACCCAGATGGTAGATCAGGTGTTGACCCATGAGGGCGAAGCGCAACCCGGGGCCCGCATAAAGAGCCTTGTCCACATCCTCCACCGTCGCCACACCTTCGTCAACCAGGTGCACGGCCTCGCGCCACAGTGCTGCGGCCAGTCGATTGCCGATGTATCCGAGGGCTTCCTTCTTCAAGACCACGGCGATCTTGCCCATGGCCTCGTAGAACTGGACCGTCGATTCCATCACGGCCGCGTCGGTGGCCGTGCCAGGCACCAACTCCACCAGCGGAACCAGATGGGGTGGATTGAAGGGGTGGGCGAGGAGGAATCGTCCCGGATGCTGCAGCGATTGCTGCATTCGACTGGGCAGCAGACTCGAAGAGCTGCTGACGATCGTCGCCGATGCATCCACATGTTCCTCGATGAGGGCGTGCATGGGGGCCTTGCTCTCGTAGGTCTCCAACACCGATTCTTGCACGAACATCGCATCGCTCAAGGCTGACGGCTCCGAAGCTGGTTCGAGGAGCTGACGTGCCCGCTCGGCGACCTCGGCCGAATAGAGATCGTGAGCAACGACGCTGTCGATGAGCCCCAGGGCTCGGTCGCGTCCGGCGAGGGTGGCTTCTTCGGAAACATCGAGCATGACCACTCGATGTCCATGAAGTGAGAACAGTGCGGCCCAACTCGAGCCGATGGTGCCGCAACCAACGACGGCCGTGACCTGAGGGGTCGGATTCGATGAAGCCATCTCTCAGAAACTCACATTCTCGGCACCCTTGAGCGCCAGCCGCTCTCGAGCCTGGTCGGGCGTGGCGATCTCCAGGGACATCTCCTTCAGGAGGCGAGTCAGCTTCGTCACCTGCTCGGCGTTCGATTTGGCAAATTCGCCCTTGGCGATATAGAGACTGTCCTCGAGGCCGACGCGCACGTTGCCTCCCATGTTGGCGCAGGTGATGCCCATACTCATCTGGTGTCTGCCCGCCGCCAGGACCGACCACTCGTAGTTGTTGCCAAAGAGCTTGTTGGCCGTGTGTCGCATGAACTGGAGATTTTCCAGATCGGGTCCGATGCCGCCGAGGACACCGAAGATGGTCTGCACGAACAGGGGAGGTTTCACCAGTTTTCGATCGAGCATGTGGGCAAGATTGTAGAGGTGGCCCACATCGTAACACTCGTACTCGAAACGAGTGGAGCACCCTTCGCCAATCTGCTCGAGAATCATCTCGATATCCTTGAAGGTGTTCTTGAAGATGAAGTCTCGTGTCCCCGCCAGATATCCCGGTTCCCAGTCGTGCTTCCACGTCTTGTATCTGTCCACCAGAGGATAGAGGGCGAAGTTCATGGAGCCCATGTTCAGCGAACACATCTCTGGCTGCAGGTCCAACGGTGGCTGCATGCGCTGCTCGACCGTCATGTTGTGACCGCCACCGGTGGTGATGTTGACCACGGCGTCCGTCTCCTGCTTGATTCGCGGCAGGAACTGCCGGAACGTGTTGATGTCCCCCGTGGGGCGACCGGTTTCGGGCTCCCGGGCGTGCAGGTGCAGGATGGCGGCTCCCGCCTTTGCCGCATCGATGGCCTGTTCGGCGATCTGATCGGGCGTCACAGGCAGATAGTCGGACATGGTGGGGGTGTGTATCGACCCGGTAATCGCGCAGGAGATGATGACGGGTTTTGGCATAACGGTGGGATGTCTCCGGAATAGCGGAACAGCTTCTTAACGTCAGAAAGCCAGAAAAAGCTCATCGAGTAGATGGGTCAAGGGCAACGACGGATTGTCGAAGGAGGCCAGGTGACCTACGACCAGGTGATGGAGGCGCTCAAGCGATCAGGAACGGCGCAGAATCGAAAGATCTACGCTCGGCACGGTGCGTCTGGAGAGATGTTCGGTGTCAGTTTTGTTGAGTTGGGCAAGCTGCGAAAACGAATCGGCGCAGACCAAGAGGTTGCCGAGGCGTTGTGGAGCAGCGGTAACGTGGATGCCATGACCCTGGCGACGATGGTGGCCGAGCCGGAGACCTTCGGCAAGGAGGATCTCGATCGGTGGGTTCGTGTGATCGACTACTCGACTATTGCGAACCAATTCGCCAAGTATGTAGTGGCCCGTTCGGCACCCGCTCCGTGGGCGGTGACGAAGTGGACGAAGGCCAAGCGCCCCTTCGTGGCGATCGCGGGTTGGGACGTCGTGTCCTGTCTGGCGATGGAAGAGGATGGGGGCTCGCTGGATCTTCTCGAATTACTGGGACGCATCGAAGCGGAGATCGCCAGACCGCCTGATCAGGTCAAGCACGCCATGAACAATTCCATGATCGCCATCGGCCTGCACAGCAAGGGGCTGCGAAGAAAGGCGATCGCCGCGGCGAAACGAATCGGCCGGGTGGAGGTCGATCACGGCCAGACGGGCTGCAAAACACCATGCCATCCCGTATATCGAACGGGCCTGGGCTCGTCGGAAAACCTGAGCAGGTCGATTTTTTCTTGATCAGAGCCCGTCGGCAGCGCTAGGCTCCAACAGTCAACTCCGCTACAGTCTTGGGCCGCCACGAAAAAGAGAAGCGGGCGGCGCCGTCCCTATTGCTCACGGAGGGGGTGTCAAAGACACCTCCCTGCCCTCCCTAAGCAAATGGATCTCGGTGCCGCCCGCCCAACACTGCGGACTGCAATACTGCTATTGTGTCCCGCCGCCCGTCGCCGACTGCTGCCGACAGGCCGAAGACACCCCGCACCGCTGCATACACAGCGTCTACATACTGCAATGCCGGTGGCGCCAGGGTCCCCTCATTGATCAAGCGAGGGACATTCAACATCAGGCCGCTGAAGTGGCTCATGGCGAGGACCGGATCGGTGTCCGGGAACTCGCCTGCCTGGCTCGCATCGGCAATCAACTGCGAAAACATGCGTCCTTGCTGAAGAGTGATGTCACTCTCCGTGAAATCGTAGGGGGTCAGCAGGACGTAGGTGAAGGCATCCGGATATCGATCGTAGTACTCGAACGAGAGTCGGATCCAATCACGTAGCAGGTCTTCGAGGGTCGCTGTCCGCGACTGGAGCAACTGCTCCTTTTCCTCCACCATGTCCGCCACGATCTGCTGATATGCCTGCTGGCACAGATCATCTTTGTTGTCAAAGTGGCGGTAGAGGGCTCCTTCGGTGACCCCTGCCTCGCTGGCGATTTGCCGGATGGACACACCGGATACGCCTTGCTTGGCAGCGAGACGAATCGTCGCATCGACGATTTCACCTCGTCTGTTCTTTCGTCCACTACCCATAACCATATATGTAAGTATACGATCGCTTACTTAGGCAGGCAGAAATTTCCACCCAAGCCCGGAGGACCAGGCTTCCCCATCGAGTCCACTGCTATTTACAGGTAATGCCGCCGTCGACAACCAGCTGTGTGCCGGTCACGTATTGTGCCTCGTCTGAGGCCAGGAAGAGGGCCGCGTAAGCCACATCCCATGCCGTGCCCATCCGCTTCATGGGCACCAGGTCATGCCGTTTTCGGATCATCTCTTCCTTGTCGCCCCCATACCCCGATGTGACGTAGTGTTCGATCTGCGGCGTATGCATCAGGCCGGGCAGAATGCAGTTGGCGCGGATCCCGGCTGCAGCATACTCCATGGCGATCTGCTGGGTCAGTTGATTGACGGCGCCCTTGGTGGCCGCGTACGAGATGCAGGGGTAGCCGATGGCGCGAATCGAGGCGATGGAGGAGATGTTGACGATGGCGCCACTGCCTTGCTCGACCATCTGCGGCAGGCAGGTGCGACAGGTCAGATACATACTCTTCACATTGACGGAGAACTGCTGATCCCAATCGTCAGCTGAGATCTCCTGGGTGCCGCCCACGACGGGGATGCCCACATTGTTGTGCAGAATATCCACACGACCGAATTCTGACAGACACCGGTCGACGACATGCTGCACCTGGTCCTCGACGGTCACGTCCGCTTCCACGGCGATACACTGGCCCCCCTCGCCGGTGATGATGTCGCGTGTTTCCTCTGCAGCACTCAACGTGCGGTCCACGGCAGCGACCAGGGCGCCTTCACGCGCATACACGACGGCCGCCGCCTTGCCATTGCCCCAGCCCGGACCGATCGACCCGGCTCCGGTGACGATGGTCGCTTTGTCTTTCACACGATCGGTCATGATCAGCCTCTATGAACGTGATGTCAGCGGTGCGCGAAGACCCATCGAGGCTCCGGGGACGCGTCGTCCGATGCATCAGAAGGGGTGTCCGGTCGTTTGTCTGGAAATCTGATCGCCAGGGGCAGGCCGATGTCGATGCGTTCGGGGTGGCGTGCATCGACGCCATCGATGCGTGCAACGATCCGTGGTCCTTCGTCGAGGCGAACCACCCCCGTGCAATACGGATTCTCACGGCCAAACCCAAGCTGGGCCATCCAGGGTGGGCAGATGGAGATCGACGTGAAGGCGGCAAGAGTTCCCGTCCCGGCCATCTCCACCCACTGCATGTCGTTCTTATGGCAGTCAGGGCAAAGCGGGCGTGGTGGAACCCAGATCTTCGAACACGACGCGCACTGCGAACCCATCAGCCTCTTTTCTGCAAGGAACTGCTCGAAGGACTGATCGCTGATCCGCGGCGTCGTCACCCGTCACCGTCTTTCCAGGATCGTGACGGCACAGGTGCCGCCCGTTCCACCGATAGACTGGGTCATGCCCAGATGCAGATCCTGATTTGGGATCTGTCGCTCCTGGGCCGTCTGCCGCAACTGGTGCCAGATCTCGATCATCTGAGCGGTCCCGGTCGCGCCCACAGGATGTCCCTTGCACTTCAGACCACCCGAGGAATTGATCGGCTTCGAGCCGTCGATCTTAGTGAGGCCCTCTTCGACGGCTTTGTATCCCGTACCGGCCTCGAAGAATCCGAGGTCTTCCATGTGCATGATCTCGGCGATGGTGAAACAATCGTGCACTTCGGCCAGCTGGATGTCTGCGGGTGTAACACCCGCCATCTGGTAGGCCTCGCGGGCGGCGGCCCGCGTGGCTTCGAAGGAGGTCAGATCGTCGGCGGCGTGCAGCGCCCGGCCGCTGGCCTGACCCAGGCCGCGAACATGAATCGGTGCATCGGTGAAGGAGGCGGCCAACTCTTCGGCGACCAGCAGGACACAGGAGGCGCCGTCGCTGATGGGACTGCAGTCGAACAGATGCATGGGCCAGGCGATGGCAGGGTTCGCCCGGGGATCGGCCAGGAACTCTTTCTCCGTTTCCCAGGTGGGGGCCGGGTCGCCCTTCTGCGTCGCCCGCTCGATGCGGGATTTCATGATCTGCTGAATCGTGCGCTGGTGTTGGGCTTTGGGATTGGAACGTGCGTTGTTGTGACTCTTGATCGTCACATTCATGAGATGTTCGCGGGTCGCGCCATATCGATCGAAATACGCCGTGGCCATGGCGCCAAAGACCCCGGGGAATGTGAATCCTGCAGATCGTTCGTAGGGGCTGGCCGCAAGGGCGAGTCCTTCAGCCACCTCTTCGGTCGATCGTTTCGACATCTCCTCGAAGCCGCCCACCAGTACCATGTCATAGTAGCCCGAGGCAATGGCGAAGACTCCTTCCCGAAAGGCGAGGGCACTCGATGCACAGGCCCCCTCGGTTCGAGTGGCAGGTTTGGGGATCAGGCCGAGAGCATCGGTCAGGATTGCGCCCCAATGGGACTGCTGTACGAACAGGTCGTTGGTGAAATTGCCGACGTAGAGTGCGTCGATATCGTTGGGGTCGAGGCCTTTGTCGACGGATTCGCGCATCTCCTCAAAGGCTTCGAGAAACAGATCCTTCGAGTCGCGATCGTCGAACATGCCAAAGCGCGACATGCCGGCACCGACAAGACTGACACCGCGGCCGAGTCTGCGAGTCTTAGACATCTCGAGTCGGTTCGAGGCGGACGAAGGTCTTGAGCAGTTCCCACTGCCAGGAGTGGGGGAACCCGTAGGGATCATCCTGAGAGGGCCAGCCTGTCCAGCGCGAATTGTTGAGCGGGTAGCGGATGATCAATTGGGACAGGAAGATATCGGGCATTTCGTCGACCCAGATCTCCATCGCTTCCAGGAACAGTCGCTGAAGCTCTGGATCGCCCACCTGAAGAGGTGCGGTCTGCTCGACGATGCGGTCGTATTCCTCGTTACGCCAACGTGATGTGGTCGTCGTCAAGGGTATAGGTTGCCCCGTGGGCCTGTAATATTGAGACGTGTAGACGTTGAGCATGACGAAAGGATCCATGCCCCGTACGCCGCTGGGGCCCTTGCAACCCAGCGATGCTTTCTGCTCTCCCGTCTGTACCAGCGTCGCCAGACCGGGCGAGGTGTCGAAGGAGGCGTCGAATCCCGCCTCGCGCAGTTGTTGCGTCAGCGGTGGGCCGTACGGCCTGAGCCACTGGGGTACATACATGCTGATCTCGACGCGTTCACCTTCCGCATCGATCCACATGCCCTCCTCATCTTGCCGATAGCCGATGCCCTGCATGATGGGAGCCACCTGCTCCGACTGACCGTGCGTCCCATATCCCTTGGCGGCCAGAATCTCATCGAGGGGGTCGATAAAGGGGGCAAACCACTCGTAGGGTGTGAAGGGATGGAGGGCGGGCACGCCGGCGCCTGACTCTGCCAGTTGCACGAGTTTGTCGCGGTCTAGGGACAGCGAGATGGCTCGACGGATCCGTGGATCGTCAAAGGGCGCTTCCGAACAGTTCAGCGACAGATCGATGGGACACCAGTCGAGGTAGCCGTAGGGCGGGTCACTGCCCGAAAAGGTTGAAACCTTTTCGTTGCGTTCCAGCACATTCTCGAGGGTCAGCACCTGCATGATGAAACCCATGTCGAGCTGGTCGGTCAGCAGCAACTGGGCCGCCTGACTCTCCTCCTGCTGCGGTACGTAGATGATGCGTTCGACTCTGGGCAATCGTTTGAAGCTTGTCCGGGCGGCCCACCAGTCGGGTCGCAGGTCGAAGATCTTCTGGTAAGGTGAGGCGTAGACGAGTCGATAGGGTCCCGTGCCAAGGGGCAGGCCCGCATCGATGTCGTGGTTGGAGAACTCCAGTGGATCCACATCCTTCCAGATGTGCTCGGGTAGAATGTGTACACCGTGGTTGCTGCTCAGCGTCGTGGCCCAGAATGCCGGGCCTGGTTGAGTGAGGACCAAACGAATGGTGCGTTCGTCGACGACTTCGCTCCTGTCGAAGAACTCCGGCAAGTCGGCCAGATGTACCATCGATCCGGCGTGTTCCTTGAGCAGGTCGAAGGTAAAGGCCACGTCGCTGGTCGTAAGGGGATGTCCATCGGACCACTTGATTCCCTCACGAAGGGTGATGGTGATGACGCGGAAGTCATCGTCGTATTCCCATGTTTCGGCCAGCCAGTTCTCGTGGTCGCCCGTGATCACGTTGAACATGATGAGGGGTTCAAACATGGCCGGCAGGGTGCCGAGGTGATATCCCTGGTCAGAGCCGGGGATGTAGGGATTCTGATTGTTGAAGAGGGCGTATTGATTCGGCCCGCCATTCATGATGATGAGGGTGCGGTCGCGATGGACCTCAGGTAGCTCGACACCGGGCGTACATGCAGCCAGATGGAGCAGAATGCAGGCCCATCCCACGACGGCGTGGTTGAAGGTTTTCCGGTTCATGTGCCTTCGGTTCCCCCGTGTGACAGGGTGGCGATCTGCTCTGCGGACAGGGCAGGCGCCTCTTCGTAGAGATGGCACGCGGCGGCACGGCCGGGATCCGTCAGGACGAGGCTTGGGTTGGTCTGCTGGCAGGAGGCCATCACGTGAGGACACCGATCTGCAAAGGGGCAGCCACCTGTACCATTGGCAATTGAAAGGGCTTGCTCTGTGGTCTCCGGACCTGCGCCGCCCTGGGACGGTGCTGGTTCTCCATCGGGATCTTCACCCCATCGACGCTTCGTATCGGCCAGGGGGATGGAGCGCACCAACAACTGTGTGTACGGATGGCGGGGCGCCTTGATCACCTGTTCCACATCGCCTACCTCCACGACGTCGCCTCGATACATGATGAGAATCGTGTGACTCAACTGATAGGCAGTGGTCAGATCGTGGGTGATGTACACGAGACTGATGTTCCGCTCGCGGTGGATGCGAAAGAGGCTCTCGAGAATGGTCGCACGCAGGGAGGCGTCGACCATCGATACGGGTTCGTCGGCGACGATCACCTTCGGGTCGAGCAGCAGCGCACGGGTGACCATGATCCGTTGACGCTGGCCACCACTTAGCTGATGCGGATAACGTCCGAGGGTTTCCTCGGCGCGCAAACCGACGGCGCGCAGGCCCTCTTCGATGCGCTCGCGACGCTGATCGCGTGTCAGTTCGGGGAAGAACTTGGATACGGGCAGTTCGAGACTGTGATCGACTCGATAGAAGGGGTTGAACACCCCGAAAGGATCCTGGAAGACGGCCTGGACCTGTCGACGGAAGACCTGGTAACCACTGCGGTCGAGCTGTTTCAGTTCGGTGCCCTGATAGAGAATCGAACCCGACGTAGGAGGGATCATGCCGAGCAGGAGCCGAGCCAGGGTGGTCTTCCCGGACCCACTCTCGCCGGCGATGGCGACGACGACGGGACGATCAGCCGGCAGCTGCAGTGATGCACCTTGCACCGCCACGAGTCGCTGGCGCTCAAAGAGTCCGCCGCCGAATTCCATGCGCACACGACGTGCTTCGAGAAGGGAGGCACTCATGACGTGACGCCCGTGTGCAGGTGACAGGCGGCGCGCCGCTCGATCCGAGCGCTGTCGTCGTCGGCGACGACGGTGGTCAAACCCGGGATCTTCGTTGTGCAGCCGTCGATGGCTTCCGGACAGCGCGGATGAAAGGGACAGCCCGCCGGTGGGTCGAGCAGCGACGGAGGCAAACCCGGGATGCCCCGGAACTCACCCCGGCGATCCAGGGAGGGCAGACTGGAGACGAGCAATCGCGTGTACGGATGCAGCGGTTGTTCCAGCAGCTGTTGAACGGGGCCCAGTTCGACGAGCCGACCCGCATACATGACGCCAAGACGATCCACACACTGAGCCATCAAACCCATGTCGTGACCGACGAGAATGACAGCCGCGTCGAGTTCGCCCTGCACACGAAACAGCGTATCCATTACTCGTTTCTGCACGACCACGTCGAGGGCGCTGGTCGGTTCATCGGCGATGATGACCTGAGGGCGCAGGGCCACGGAGATGGCCATACCCACACGCTGCTTCATGCCACCGCTCAATTCATGGGGATACATCTGCGCCGTGTCGGGATCCAGTTCCACCAGGCTCAGCAGATCGCTCACCCGCGCCCGCATTTTCTCCCCACCTGGTCCCTGCTCATGAGCCTGAATGGTATCGGCGATCTGGGCGCCGACACGCATCACGGGATTGAGAGAATTCATGACGCCCTGAGGGATCAGGGAGATGTGGGCAAATCGCGCCTGTCGCATCTGTTCATCGGACAACGACAACAGCTCCAGGTCGCCCAGTTGAGCGCGACCCGACTCGATGCGACCTGGGGGACGGATCAGACGCATGAGGGCCATGGCCGTGGTCGTCTTGCCGGAACCCGATTCTCCCACGAGTCCGAGTCGTTCGCCGGCCAGCAGGTCGAAGCTGACCCCCTCCACCGCACGGATTGCTCCGCGCTCGGTGTGATAGTGCACGCGCAAGTCCTCGACGCTCAGCGCGACGCGGGAACGGTTCCCGGTCATGAGGTGGCCTTCCACATGCGGGGATTGGCGATGCGGTCGAGGCCCATGGAGACGAGGAAGAGGCCGACGAAGATCAGTACGATGATGACCATGGGGGGTGCCCACCACCACCAGACGCTGCGCAGAAGCGACGTGTAGTAGAGGGCCCAATAGATGGTCATGCCGAGGGTGGGTTCATTCTGCGGTCCGAGTCCGAGTGCCTCCAGGCCGATAGAGGCCAACACGGCGGCGCCGACGGCGCTAACAAAACTGGCCGCCAGATAGGGCAGCAGGTTTGGTAGCAACTCGCGGGCGATGATCTCCAGATCTCCGAGCCCCGAGAGACGGGCCACCTGCACGTAGCCGGCCTCACGCATGGACAACACCTGCGAGCGAATCGTGCGCGTGGGAATCATCCAGGCCAGCGAAGCCACGACGAGGGCCATCATGTTCACCGTCACCGTCGTGTGCAGGGACGTGGCCAGGACCACGAGAAACAGGAGTCCGGGAATCGTCATCAACACATCCGCGGCGCCACGGATCACTGTATCGATCCACCCACCGAAGTAGCCGGCGACGAAGCCGAGAATCGTACCGATGCCGAGACCGACGACACCGGCGACGAAACCGACCCACAGTGTGAGGGGGGTACCCGCGACCATGACGGCCAAAAGGTCGCGCCCAGCCGCGTCGGTGCCGAGGAGATGGTCGACGGTGGGTGTGAGGTTTGCAGGTGCCGAGCCGACGCGTGACAGATCGGTGTCGACGAAGAGAGAACCGACGGGCCCGAAGGCGACGACGACAAACACGACGGCCAATCCCGCCACCAACTGTGGGTGGTTGCGTACCATGGCGGCCAGAGACGCTCTATTCATGGCGATCCCTCTTCAGCGCTTGTAGGCGATGCGTGGATCGAGCAGAGGATAGACGATGTCCAGCACCAGCGTCACCAGCGCGATGGCGAGGATGACCATGACCACGACGCCATAGATCACGAAGTAGTCGAAGGTCTGAATCGCGCGATAGAGAACGGTTCCTACGCCGGGATAGGCGAACACGACTTCCACCAACACCGCACCGGATACGACGTATCCCATGGCGAGGGCAAGAGACGTGGTCTGCGGCAGCAGGGCATTGCGCAGGGCATACCGGAAGAACACATCGCGACTCTTCAAGCCACGCGCCTCGGCGTAGTTCACATAATCCTCGCCCTGCACGGTGACCATCATACCTCGCATGGAGAGCGCCCAGAAGCCGACGGAGGAGAGCACGATGGACAGACCGGGAACGATGGAGTGATAGAGGACATCCATGGCAAAGGCGAAGGTGGGGCTCGGAAGCGTGCCAAGGGTGAAACCACCCCCAAGGGGGAACAGTCGCAGCGTGAATCCCAGGGCGAAGACGAGAACGAGTCCCAGCAGGTAATAGGGAATGGCCGACAAAGCCAGAAGGGGCGCCGAGAGGTAATGGAGAAAGGCAGGTGACTTGGGCCAGGCGAGCAGGGCACCCAACAATGTGCCGAGGGCAAAGGCAATGAGTGTTGCCACCGTCAGCAGGCCGAGGGTCCAGGGCAAGGCTCGGAGGATGATGTCGGACGCCTTGGAAGGGAAGTAGGCGATGGAAACGCCGAAGTCGAGTTGTGCCACGTCACCGAGATACCGCACATACTGCTTCCACAGGGGCTGATCGAGTCCGAAACGAGCCTCGTAGGTGGCCACGACGGCTTCCATGTCGGTCTTGCCTGCTCCCCCGAAGGAAAGGGCCTGCAGCAGCCGTTCACGAATCGGATTGACTGGTGCCATGCGGGGCATGAAAAAGTTGATTGTCGCCCCCGCCCACACGATGATGAAGAAGACGGCGATCCGTCTGACGAGATAGTCAGCGGGCACGGTTGGGCTCCCAGTTGGTCAGGATCTTACGTTTGAGAGGTTTCACATCCGTCGCTCACGGGTGAAGCTGATCCGTCGAGTTGCAGAATTGCGCATGCAGAACCACCAATGATCAACATCATCAAGGGCCCGACGCAAACGCCGCGTCAGCGAGGCAGGTGATGGCTGACGGTTCGTGTGCCTTCACAGGTGAAGGTCGGATCGTAGTTGCGGATCACGTCGGGGACGTCGCCATCCCACCAACTCGGTGGATTGGGAAAGTCGAACACGTTATGCCACGCCAAGACCAGCGTGCGTCGCTGGTCGGTCTGATTGGGCCAGGCGGCGTGCAGCAGACGGGCGTCTGCGATGATGAGGTCGCCGGCCTTCAGCGGCACATCGATGCTGTCAGGATGGTCCATGAAGATGGGATGATCGAGGTCATCGATGGCCTGGATCTCGGGTGTGTGCGCATTGGGTAGAATGTCATGCAGATCGATCCGCTTGCGATGTGTCCCCGGGATGACACGCAGGCAGCCGTTCTCGCGTGTCGTATCACTCATGTAGTAGGACAGAAAGATCTTCGTCGGCCACGGGGAAGCCGCTTCCGGGTGGTTCCAGTTCATGAAGTCCTGGTGCCAATAGAGCGGCGGGCCGAAGGCGGGTTTCGACAGCAGGATCAGGCCTCCACCGGCGGACGCGAGATTCTCGAGTTGGAGATCTCTGCAGGCCTGCAGTTGTGGTTCGTGGTCGAGGAGCTTCTGGACGATGGGATCCCCGAAATGTTGATGGGTGGACTCCCGGTCCATCAGCTTCCACCGCTCTTCAGTGTACACGTGGATGTCGCTGCCCTGATAGCGGTACTTCGGATCTACGGGGACACGCTCGAAGACATCCTGAGACCAGGTCTGCAGTTCAGAGAGCAGGGGATCGCCCAGAATTCCGGGTACGATGGCGAACCCGTCGGTCACCAGCTGATCACGTTTCCGGGGGGCACTATCCGCAGTCAGTTCTTCGTATTCCACGGGTTACCTCATGGGTAATACAGACGACACGCGTGGCTGCCAGGGTCGTGTATGCCGAACTCGCGATACAGGAGATCGGCGAATGCCCGGTGTCCGTATTCGTTGGGGTGGAAGGCATCGCTCATCCAGTAGGCGTGCTTGTCCGCGTTCTGTTTCCAGAACGCCGTGTGATCGATCAGCGATGCGTCGTGGTCGGTGGCCGCTTGTCGGATGGCCTTCATGTAGGCGTCGATGTGGGGTTCGCGATCCGGTGCCTGCCCCGGCAGGATGGGACACGTGGTCTGCAGGACGGGGATCGCATCGATCTGCTCGAGACGCTTGATCAGTTTCGTCAGATTGTCGCCGAATTCCGACACGTCGATCTCGTTGTTTTCGCTGCAGTCGTTCATGCCGATCATGATCAGCACGACGGCGGGCTCAAACTGACCTACACGCCAGTCAAAGCTCTGCAGCAAACCACGCGTATTGTCGCCGCTGATGGCCGACGTGAGGACCATGTCCATCGTGCGACCCAGCTCGAAGCGCAGGCGCTCGGTGAACAACTCGGCGTAGTCGCGGTGCCCGAAGGTGTGCAGCGCACCGTGGGTGATGCTGTCCCCGTAGAAGATCCACTTCGCCGGTGCGTCGGCCTCAAGAATTTGTCGGATGCACTCCAAAGAAGTCCAGTCCTATCTCTTGCGGATGAAGGTGCCCTGCTGCAATTCGCGAAAAGCGGCCTGGAGCTCGTTTTGGGAGTTCATGACGATCGGTCCGCGCCAGGCGATGGGCTCTTCGATCGGCTTGCCTGAAACAAGCAGGAATCGGATGCCCTCTTCTCCCGCCTGTACGGTGATTTCGTCGCCGGAATCAAAGAGGATGAGATTGCGATTGCCCGTCACATCGACGGCCGTCGCTTCGGGTTGGCCTTCCTCCATCACCTCGGTGGCCACAGACTGAGGGTCCGACGCATCACGGAAACTGCCGGCGCCATTGAAGATATAGGCAAAGCCGTGGCGATCCATCTCGACAGGCAGGGTCTTGCGTTTGCCGGGCGGTACGTAGACATCGAGATATCGCGGATCTGCGGCGATGCCGTCGACGGGGCCTCGCTGGCCCCAGAAGTCGCCGCAGATGATGCGCACGGTGGTGCCATCGTCATCGGTGACCTCGGGGATGTCTGCACCGGCCACATCCTGGTATCGGGGATTCGTCATCTTCTCGGCGGCGGGCAGATTGGCCCACAACTGAAAGCCGTGCATGCGTCCGGCGTCATCACCCTGGGGCATCTCCTGGTGCAGGATCCCCGACCCGGCGGTCATCCACTGGATGTCGCCGGCGCCGAGGGCGCCTTGATTCCCCAGGCTGTCGCCGTGGTTGACGGTGCCTGCGAGCACATAGGTAATGGTCTCGATGCCGCGGTGCGGATGCCATGGGAAGCCGGCCATATAGTCGGTGGGCTGATCGCCACGAAAGTCATCGAAGAGCAGAAACGGATCGGTCTCTTCCGTGTCGCCGAAACCGAAGGCGCGACGCAGGCGGACACCGGCACCTTCGATGTGGGGTTGGGCTTCGACGATGCGTTTGACGGGACGGATGGACACGATGGGCCTCGCAGCGCTAGGGTGGTCGTGAACCGATAGGCGATTCTATGGCTGAGGGGCTCGATGTCAATCCGGCGGGCTCTTGCCCCGACGGTCAGAAGGAGATTGGGTAGTGTTGTCCCCACTCAACCAAAAGTGACTGCCATGCGTCTTGTGCTCTCAACCGATCAACAGCTCGCCCGATGCCTCGACGCTGAGTCGTTGCAGCAGGCCGCGACCGCCTTGCGTGACGAGGGTTACGTGATCCTGGAGAAGGCCGTCGATGCCGCCTGCCTCGACGTGCTGCGCGAACGCATGACAGCAGACACACACGAACTTCTGGCAGCGCAGGCGAAGGGCGAACAGGTCAGCGGATGGATGCGTGGTCATCTTCAGCAGAAGCCACCCCATCACCGGCCCTTTCTGTTCGCAGATATCGTGGCCAATCCCTTCGCCGTCCAGGTGACCCACGCCGTATTGGGGGATGGTCTGTTCAATGCCTTCTACAGCGGCAACACGAACTGCCCGGGCAGCGAGCAACAGCCTCTGCATCGGGACTCGAGACAGCTCTGGCCGACGTGGGACACGGCCCATCCAGCGACCACTCTCGTGGTGAATATCTCTCCCATGGACTGTGATGCGGATCGGGGCAGCACCGAGATCTGGCCGGGGTCACATCTGGTGACGGGAGAATTGACGGATGAGTTGATCGAGGCAAGACGGGCCGAGGTGCCACCGATTCGTGTGGAAGCGCCCAAGGGATCGGTGATGATTCGCGACATCCGCCTCTGGCATCGAGGTATGCCGAACTCATCCGATCAGATCCGACACATGATCGCCATGGTGCATCAGATCCACTGGTTCCGCCGAGTTCCTGTGCTCCGATTCCAGCGTGGGGCGGAAGACGCCTTCGAGAGTGATCTGCTCGACGCACACGCGGAGTTTTTCGACGCCGAGCCGGAGTACCTCTTCGGTCCTCACCCCAATCACTCGTGATCATGCGGCCTGACCGCGTCGTCGAAGGCCGACTCATGCGGGTAGCCGGTTGATGTACACCCGGTTCGCGCGTTTCCTGGCGCCTTTGATCCTGGCGATGATCGCGCAGGAATTGAGTGCGCAGTTTCTCAATGGTGGCATGGCACGTGTGCCCCAGGCAACGCGAACCTTGGCCGCCTTCGGCCTGGCCTACGGACTGATGTCGGTGTTGTCAGCGCCGCTTCATCAGTCACGTCAGCTGGGGCTGGCCATGATCGACAGCATGGCGCAGTTGCGAACGGGGGCGGGCGTGATCTTCGTTTCCGGAGCAGCGTTGTCGCTGGCTACGATGGCCCTGGGAGGCGACGGTCCAGGACGTTGGCTGGTGGAGGATCTCCATGAGATCGACGCATCTTTGGCCGACCAGGCGCAGACAGCTCTCCTGTGGCTGGTATCACTGCCTTTTATCAGTGGGTTGGCTCGATACTACTCCGGTTTGCTGGCGCGTGTGCGCCGTACGGAGATCATCAGTGCCGGAAGCTTGGCGGCCATCGGTGTCCGGATTACCTCCGTATTCCTGCTGATCGACATGGCTTTCGTCGAGCGGCACACCCCCGGCGACGGCGGGTAGGATCTTGGCCGTAATGTGGCCGCCGGGCACGTCGACCTGTTCGACGACGTATTCCTGTTGACGATGGTTGAAGCGTGCCACCAGTTCGGTGACGACTTCGTGACTCGAACCGCCGGTGAACAGATTCCAGAAGACGATCTTCTTGCGTGTCTGTCTTTCATCATCCGCATCGACCGATGACGGGATGGCGCCAACCAGAAGGATCAAGGCCATCGCCGCATAAAGGGATCGGGTGACCCGTCCAGAGCGCCTCGCGAAAAAGCTCAATGGACTGCTCTCCAACGCTTCGACGATCTGGGTTGCCCAAGGGCGCCCTGCCTGTCCGTCTCCCCACTCATCAGCCCGCGCTTGTGCCGACCTCCCAGACCCGATCGTGTCGATCCGAGCGGACCACTAAGCCGTCGTCACCTACAGCGACCTCCAGACGATCGTCGTCGATCTGCCCCGTGTAGGTGTCGTCCGTGTGTGTCCATGCGACGCTCTGGTTCCCCGGTTGTACTGAGAACAGGGAGAGAAGTCGGCAGCGGTCGCCCTGAGTCAGGGCTTCGACATAGGGACAGTCGCGCTCGGGGAGGATGCCGCCGAACTGATCCTTGTTCCACGGCTCGTGGTATTGGTGCTGGGCGATGCGCAGCTTGATCTCGCCGCCGGTGAGATCGACCACGCGGCACGCGAGCCCGACGGCCTTCCGTTGTAGATTGAATCCGTCCTCTCCGATGAGGTCCGGTTTGGCGGCGGTGTTCCATCGAAGGGAGATGGATTCAAATGCTTCGAGTCTGGCTTCATCCAACACGATGACGAAGCCGGGGTGGATGTGCAGGATGGTGCGCAGATTCTCCACGACGCCGGACCACGCCGCCGTCGTATCGATGGACCACCGACCTCCCCAGCGGTCGTCGAACTCGGAGGAAACGATGTGGCCCTGAGCGTGCAGGGCACGTTTGCCATGTAGCGCCGGGCCGTCGGTGTATTTCGGATGAAGCTCGTAACAGGATTCCATTTCGCGCCCACCGAAGACCAGCACGTTGTGACCGAAGGCGCTGCCTTCGAAGTAGTCGAATCGGTGGTGGGTGAAGAATCCGGCGGGATAGGTCGTATCCGGCGTGCCCCAGTCCACGATCAGGAACTCTCCTTCACCGTCGATGATGATCTGTCCCGGATCGTTGTGTTCGTGGTTGTCTTCGCGCCGCGCCTTGCTGCCGACGACGGATGCGGTCTTGTCCCAGTCCCACGAGGTGCGGCTGGAGATGCAGGCACCGTGTTCCCCGTAGGCCATGCCCAAGGGCAGGTGGCCGGCGAGTCCTTCGGGCTGTAATTCGGAATCCAGGTAGAACAGCTGTTGTGGTGCAGCCAGCGCAGAGCGGTGCCGGTTTGCGAATCCGTGCAGATGAGGGTCCTGGAGGGCCATGGCGACGGCGGGCATCCAGTCTGCTTTCAAAGGCGCTCCTGCATGGCCATCGCCATAGGTGTAGAGTCGTCCAGGAGGCACGCACATCTGGATGTACCATGTGGCAATGTCGGCAAAAGGCGCCTGGGCCAGACGATTGTCGCAACCCTCCGTCCACCCGAGACGCGCCGCAAAGTAGTCGACGACGAGATAGATGGCCCCAGCGTAGCCGACACCTTCGTTGAACTCGCCCTGGCTGCCATAGTCGGCCAGATGGCGCTCCATCAGTGGATCGGCGAAGTCGATCAGGCTCTGTGCATCAGGATGAAGGCCATCGAGCGCCATGCCGCAGATCCCGAGCCCACCTACGATGCAGGTCAACCAGTTGTTGTTCACCTCGAGCCACCACGGCTCCTGGTCGATGGCGGCCTGGAAAGGGCGAATCGCCCGTGCTTCCAGGCCTCGCACCATTCTCTCCAGCTGATCGGCGTCCAGGTGAGGACGCAGCCAGTTGAGCACCAGACTGACACTGTGGGCGAGCATGCCTGTGCGCAGATGGACGTCCCGCTTCTTCAGATCGATGGTCTTCTTGAACGATTCGTCGTCATCGTCTGAACTCATGCGCACCACGTGGTTCCACGCCGGATACTCGACATCGTTGAAGAGTACGTCCGTCTGACGAAGGGCAGCGTCGATCCATCGGCGATCACCATCGATCAGAAACATCAACGCGTGGCGCGTGATGCGCAGTCCCACACCGCGGCACAGGGTATAGTCCATCCCCAACAGCTCGGCCGAGTAGGCGTCGCGTCCCGGGAAGATCGAATCGACCAGGTAGGGCGGCAGGTCTCGCTCGCGAATCGACGCGTCCTCGATGTCGTTCCAGATCTGAGCACCCACAGGCGATGCGATCACACGCCTGAGTTCGTCAATTCGTGACGCACGTGTTTCCGGCTCTATGGACAGGAGGGTCGATGGCAGCATGGCCCTACCCAGCCGCCTGGCGAACAAGGGCTTCCACGTCGACGGTCTTGCCCTTCGTCGACGCTTCGATGGCTGCGAACATGGTGGCATTGCTGTAGATATTGTCTTGCAGGGCCGTCTCGGGGCGGGGGCCGCCGGACAACCAGTTCAGATGGGCATCGATCACAAACGAGTGGCCCACGAAGTCGGTTTTCTCGGCAGGCACATCCGTCGTTGTCATTGCGCCTGTCGTGTTGTGACGGGTCGTGATGCGGACGATCCCATCGCTGTCGACGACGACTTCACCCTTTTCACACTCGGCACGGTAGTACTCCCGGTGCCAGCTGTTCTGCTGTCCCGCACCCGAGCAGGTGCCTTCGTAGTGGGCGACGACGCCGTTGGCCATCTTCATCACGTAGCTAGCATTCGACTCACCTTTGAAACTCGACCAGGGCCGGTTCCACTCGTAGCCGGAGATCTGCACACAATGGGAGTCGGCGAGATTGCGCAGCATGTCTAGGTGATGGACACCCCCCTCGATCAGCAGCGAGTGGGGGATCTCATGCCGGAAGGCACCCCATGAGGCGAAGCGCCGATAGTCGGCCAGGAAACGGCCCATGAGATAGTTGAACTGCCCGAGGCGACCGGACCGCAGCACCTGCCGAAAGGTGTACATGTTCGGGTTGTAACGGTAATTCTGTGTCACCGTGCACTTCACCTTTGCTCGCTGCACGGCGCGATAGATGGCACGCACGTCTTTCCAGCTGTCGGCGATGGGTTTTTCCATCAGGATGTGCATGCCTGCCCGACAGGCGGCTTCGACCGGCCCTCGGTGCACCCACGGCGGCGTGACGATGATACAGAAATCGGCGTCGGTTCTGGTGAAGGCCCGCTTGTAGTCGGTGAATCGAGCCTCGGCGGGCAGCGCGAGAAAATCAGCCTGGTCGTCGAGGACGTCCTGATCGATATCGACGAGACCTACCACGTCGAGGCGATCGGAGAAGGCGGGCAGGAAGTTGCGGATCCAGGCACGCGCCATCCCCCCGGCGCCGATCATGAGGCAACGCTTCTTCATCGACCGTGGTCAGCGCTGCGGAAAGTCATCGGGCAGGGGCAGGGCAGGCACCGGGTGGCCGGCGGCCTTTTCCTCACTCAGGTGCAGATGTCCGCGTCGCGCGTCGGGTGGACCCCCCTCTTCCAGGTAGAAGGCCTCGAGGTCTTCGTAGACTTCGACGACGTCGTGTTCGTCGCCCGCTTTGGTGCAGACGATGTCGCCGGGTTGCACATAGTAGTGCTGGCCTTCGCTCATGACCTTCGCCTTGCCCTGATGAATGAGCCAGTACTCGGCGTAGTCATGAAAGTGACAATCGAAGCGGCCTGCATCGGTGGAAACACCGAAGCTGCCGGCCGCCGTGGCCGTGCAACCGTCGGGACGCGTCTCATCATTGATGTGCTGGACGACGGGCATCAGAAACTCCCTACAGATTGAAGTGGAAAGCGTCGATCAAAGCCCCGCACCGTCACGGATGATCGGCCCGAGACTGCGAGGTGATGCCGCCCAGCCCGCGTTCGAGAATGCCATCGCGGATGATGAACTGACGGTCGGCGGCGACGCCGTCATCGTCCCACCAATAGGTGGCGAACTCATCAGTGATGGTGGGATCGGAGGTGATGTTGAGCAGATCCATCGTCCCTGTGGGGCAATTCGGGGCGGCGAGCAATTGCACGACCTCTTCACTCAGTCGCGGCGCCTGCTCATCGAAGGCGACCTGATCGAGAATCTCGAGGCACCCCTGGCGACCGAAGTCGAAACCACCGTACCGGCGCGAGACGGTTTCGCCGCCCTCGTTGGCCGTCACGGACAGTCCCGGAATCAGATACTCGAAGCGCTGGTGCGTACGTCCGCCATCGGAGGTGAGATAGAGCTGCTCGGAACCGATCCACCACAACGAGACGGACCAGTCGACGATTCGATCATCGGTCTTGAGTCGAGCGCACTGGCCTTTTGCCCGATCGATCCGATCGCTTAGCGATACCTGTGACCACGGTTGGGCCACGGGTGCGGTGTAGTCGCCGACGGGGGCGGGGCGCGTGATCTGCCCGTGATCGACCACCGCCTGGCCTGCGGTCTGGTGCGCCCAGTGTGTGGCGTGGTCGAGGGCCGCTCGGAGACCGGAGAGGGTGAGATCTGACGTGGCCGCATATCCCAGGCCGCCGCCATCGACGACGGTGATCATGACACCCACATCGTCGTGTGTGTCGATAGGTTGCAGCAGGTCCTGGCGAACCTCGATCTGTTCGTTCTGTTCGGCCACGAAGCGCAGCGAACAGAAGTCGACGGCGGGGGGCAGATCTTTGAAGTGCCGTTCGATCGTGTCGAGCATCGGATGGGCTACAGTTCTTTCAGAATCTGGCACAGACTCGCCAGGGCGGCACGTTCGGCTTCGAGCGCTCGCGAGAGGATCTCGGCGCCTCGTTGAACGTCTGGATCGTCGCCATTGCACACTTCACGCCGTGACATCCGTTCTTCTCGTGCCATCGTTCGGTATCTCCAGTTTGCTGCTGGTCACTGCACGCGGCTCCGATGCGAGACGCGCCATGGGTCTCATGATCGTGCGTCCTCTACCCCCGAGCAAGTCTCTTCCCTGGTGGTGGCGCCATCTGCCCGTTCCGCCTTCCTTCGCTACAGCAGGTTCGGCGACCTCGGTGCTGTGCTTCACGGTGAATGAACGTTGGACGAGAACAGGATCATGAGACAGAGGAGGATGGTGGCCGTGGTTCGCGGGTTGTGCTGCGTGCTGATCACCATGGGAGGTGTTGAGATGTCCCAGGCACAGGATGTGGAGAGGCTGACGTCGTCCGTGGGGCCGGTGATGGCCCTCAGTGACGACGAGGTCCTCGAACTGATTCCGACGCGTGCTGGGTTGCGGTTCACGGGCTGCCCGAACTGCACGGGGGGCACGCAGGAAAACCAACTGTGGTGGACGATCGAAGAGCCGCACTCGGTGTATTGCCAACACTGCGATCTGCGGTATCCGAATGATCTCTATCCGGACGATCAGAGCCTCCACGTCGTCAACAGTCGCGGCGAGACGCACGAGTATCCCTACTGGGATGATGACGACGGCTACCACCACTTCTTCCAGGCGAAGGGCTGGTATGTGCAGCGCGAGTATTTCCAGGACGTGGCGCGCTGGCTTGCCGAACTGTACGTCGCCACGGGGGAGGAGAAATATGCGCGTCGGTCCGCGCTGATTCTGCGTCGCTTCGCCGAAGTGTATCCCGGTTATCTGGTGCACTTCGACTATCCCTTCCGCCAGAAGATCCTGTGGTCGGGGGAGGAGGACTTTCCCTATCCCGTGCCGGCCTTTCGCGCCGCGAAGTGGTCGTGGTGGGCCTACATGGACATCTCGGAGGATCTGTTGAAGACGTACGAGGTCATTCGTGACAGTGGGGCGCTGAGTGCCGATGACCAGCAGCTGATCGAGACCAATCTGTTCCACGCCATGGTGGGCTTTATCAACAACTACGAACCGGCCCTGACGAACATGGACCCGACCTTACTGCGGTCTCTGATCTGGGCCGGTCGCGTACTGCACGAGCCCGAATACATCCACGATGCGGTGCGGCGCATCGGTCTGCTCACGCGCCAGCAGTTCTTTGCCGATGGCGCCTGGCGCGAGGGAGCCGTGTCGTATCACAATCAGACGACACGTGGGCTGGGGATTTTAGTGGATCTGCTCGACGGATACAGTGATCTGCCGGGCTACACCACGGCGGATGGCGCGCGCTTCGACGTTCTCGACGTGGGTGAACAGCTGCCGATTCTTGGGCGGGCGCATGAGGTGCCGAACCTGCTGCGGTATCCGAATGGGCGGGTCGTGGCTTTCCACGACACGTGGGCGCGCGAAGGGTCGGAGCCGACACAGCGATCACAATCGGCGATTCTCCCGGAGCTGGGTCACGCCTGGCTCGGAAGCGGCGAGGGCGACGGTCAGGTCCAAACCCATCTGCACTTCTCGGGTGGTTACGGACATCAGCATCGCGATGTGTTGGGGATGACGCTGTTTGCGGGCGGGCAGGAGCGCATCGGCGATATGGGGTATACACACACGCGGTATCGGGCGTGGACGACGACGACGTTGTCGCACAATACGGTCACCGTCGATGGGCTCGATCAGCAGCCCGGTTCACTGGAGAACCCGTCGGATGGGGCGCTGACCCTGTTCGTTCCCGGGAAAGACGATCTGCTGGCGGTCGTCGAGGCCGATGGTAGGCGCGCCTATCCGGGCCTCGTCGATGACTATCGCCGCATGCTCGTGCAGATCGGCGCCGGTGACGGAGCGTATGTGGTGGACCTGTTTCACGTCGCCGGCGGTTCGCGCCACGAGTACGTGCTCACAGGCGATGCCGATCACGATGGCGCCCTCGAACACGATCTGCCCATGGAGCGTTATGGTCCGATGCTGCTGCCGGAAGGCGTCGACGTGCAGTTGCCGACGGGTGAAAGCACACCCGGTGAGGCCGGTGGCCACAATCTGGGATACGCCTTCCTGCGCGATGTGGAACAGACACCGATCGATGGCGAGTGGGCGGTGAGTTTTTCCAGTGATGTCGAAGCGACGGGGGCCGTCAGAGTACATGGTACGGCGCTGAGCGGTGGGGACACGCTCTACAGTGCCCAGGCGCCGTCTATCCGCCGCGCCAAGGATGACGACGCCGTGCTCGATCAGTTCACCATGCCCGTCCTGGTGCATCGTCGCCAGGCCGCAGAGGGAGAGACGTTGACGAGTCGCTTCGTCACCGTCCTGGAGGCCATCGGAGCGGACGGTTCCTTCATCGATGGCGTCGAACGTTTCGAGATCGACGGTGGTGCTGCGATCCGCGTCGCCTGGGGTGACGTGAGTGATCTGCTGCTCGTCAGTGATGAGGGAAGCGCCTCGATGTCGGTGGCCGATGTGAAGATGGAGGGGCGACTCGGCTTCGTGCGCCGGCGAGGCGATGAGGTGCTCGAGATGCGACTCGTTGGTGGCACACGGCTGACGGTGGGTGGTCGTGAACTGGCAGGTGAGGGCGTCCTGCGCGGTCGAGTGACGGGCACGACTCGTCGAGAGGCCGGAGATGACGAGGACGGGCTGGTGACCGATCTGGCTGGGTCCCTCACGGAAGGGGCAGAGGGTCTGTGGGCAATTATGGCGGAAGCAGATGGTTTCCACCACGGCCATGAGATCGTCGGCGTCGAAGAGTATGGCGGTGGGGTGATGCTGAAGCTGGCGAGCGATCCGGGATACGAAGTGACCGCCGACGGAGGGCGTCAGGCCTACTTTCCGGGGCGGTCGTGGCAGGGTGAAACGTTGGTGGAGATCACGACGATGTCTTCGTGGTCCGATCGATGAGGCTTGCGACCTCCGAAGTGGCTTGATCGACACCTCCGAGCGCTTCGTTCGGCCTGTCCTTCACTCGATGCGCTCTACGGTGTCGGTCAAGCCATTGCAGGAACTACGACAGACCAGATCCGGCACACGTCACCGGCTATCCGCCAGGGTTGGTACTCTGGCTGGGACCAGCGGCGGGATCGCGCTTCATCGACAGGGCGATGCGTCGGCGGTCCAGATCGATATCGAGGACTCGCACTTCGACCTGCTGCGCCACTTTCACGATATCGTTGGGATCTTTCACGTAACGATCGGCGAGTTGGCTGACGTGAATGAGGCCATCCTGATGTACGCCGACATCCACGAAGGCGCCGAAGGCGGTGATGTTCGTGATGATGCCTGGCAGCATCATCCCTTTTGTCAGATCCTGCATGGTCTCGATGCCCTCGGCGAAGGCGAAGGCCTCGAATTGTTCGCGAGGATCGCGACCGGGGCGCGCCAGTTCTGCGAGGATGTCCTGCAGGGTCGGCAGCCCGAGATCTCCATCGACATACTTCTGCAGCTCGATCTGTTCACGCAGGTCGGCGCGTGAGATCAGGTCGTCGACACTGCACTTGAGGTCGGCCGCCATCGCATCGACGACGGCGTATCGCTCTGGGTGGACGGCGCTTGCATCGAGGGGATGTTTGGCGTCGCGGATGCGAAGAAATCCGGCGGCCAGTTCGTACGCGCGTTTGCCGAGACGTGGTACGTCGAGCAGGTGCCGACGTGAGTCAAAGGGGCCGTGTTCACGGCGGTGGTCGACGATGTTGCGGGCCAACTGCGGGCCGAGTCCCGAGACATAGGACAGCAGATTGTGGCTCGCCGTGTTGAGGTCGACGCCGACGCTGTTCACACAACTGACGACGACGTCGTCGAGTCCCGTTTTGAGATCACTCTCCTCCACATCGTGCTGATACTGTCCGACGCCGATCGATTTCGGATCGATCTTTACCAGTTCGGCGAGGGGATCCATCAACCGCCGTCCGATCGAGACCGAGCCTCTCACGGTCAGGTCGTGATCGGGAAACTCTTCGCGGGCGACCTCTGAGGCTGAGTAGACGGAGGCCCCCGCCTCGTTGACCACGACGATCTGGATCGCCGCGTCCAGCCCGAGTCCTCGTACGAATCGTTCTGTCTCTCGACCTCCGGTGCCATTGCCGATGGCGATGGCTTCGATCTTGTGCTGCTTGCACAATCGACGCAGCGTGTCGGCGGCCTTGTCGGCATGCCGGTCGGGAAACACGACGTCATCGTGGACGAGTTCGCCCTGGTCATCGAGGCAGACGAGTTTGCAGCCTGTGCGCAGGCCCGGGTCGAGGGCCAGCACCCGCCGAGCTCCGAGAGGAGCGGCGAGGAGCAACTGGCGCAGATTCTCGGCGAAGACTCGAATCGCCTCCGCGTCGGCGCGTCGCTTGGTCTCGACACGGAGTTCGGTCTCCATCCCCAGGGACAGCAGTCTCTTGTATCCATCGGCGATGGCCAGGCGCAATTGCTCACTCGCTGCGCTCTTGCCGCGAACGAATCGTCGCTCGAGGGCGCCAAGACACTGGTCCTCAGGGCCGAGGATGCGAAAGTGGAGGAATCGCTCCTTCTCACCGCGACGCATGGCGAGAATGCGATGGGATGGGGCCCGGCTGACAGGCTCTTCCCAATCGAAGTAGTCGCGAAACTTCTGCGCCTCCTGCTCTTTGCCCGTGACGACCTGCGTTCGAAAGACACCACGCGTCTGGAAAAGTCGACGGATCTCGGCGCGCGCTTCCGGATTCTCGCTCACCCACTCGGCAAGGATGTCCCGCGCTCCGGCGAGGGCATCGTCGACGGTGGGAACGTCCTTTTCTGCGTCGACATAACCAGCGGCAAGGGCAGGTGGATGGTCCTCCCGTTTCTGCAGCATGAGCCGTGTGGCCAGCTGTTCGAGGCCTCGTTCGCGAGCCATGGTGGCGCGGGTGCGTCGCTTGGGTCGATGGGGCAGATAGATATCTTCGAGCACGCTCAGGGACGCAGCGGCATTCACCTTCTGGCGCAGGTCGTCGGTGAGCACGCCCTGTTCTTCGAGGGACTTGAGAATCGTCGCCCGACGCTGGTTGAGTTCGTGCAGTTGGGCGAGGCGGTCACGAATGGCGGTGACGGCGATCTCGTCGAGGGTGCCCGTCACTTCCTTGCGGTAACGGGCGATGAAGGGAATCGTACCGCCCTCGTCGAGGAGCGCGATGGTGGCCGTGACCTGGGCCGGCGTGAGGTTGAGTTCGCCGGCGATCTGTTGCGGAAAGTGATCGGAACCTTCTGTGTCAGTCATGGGAACGGAAGATCGACGTTCGGCGTGTACGCGCAAAAATTGATTGGCCGACATCTCCGAGAACCTCGCATGGAGCTTGACCGCCACCTCCGAGCGCGCCGTTCGGCCTGCGTCGGTCAAGCCATTGCGGGAACTGCGAAGAAGAGCAAGGCAACTGAGAGACGAAATCAGCTACAGCGTGGTTGCCTATGAATCCTGTCGGAAAAATTTATTAATCGGCAGATTGCGAACAGCGAGGGTGTTCACGGAACAGATGGTCGACGGTAGGGGGAACACAGTTTTGACGGCAAAACGGACATTTGATCGTGTGAGTCTTCCTCATCTAGGCAATCAGGTGCTGCGGATGGGGGTGGCGGCGAATATGGGTCTGGACTCGGCGGACATTCCGTATGCCGCTGAACGCGGGGTCAACCTGTGGCTCTACGGGCGCTCCTTCGGTAAGGCGACGGTGCCGCTGAAGGCTCTGCTGGCTCACGAGCGTGAGAAGCATGTCGTGGTCATGCTCGGAACGTTTGTGCTCACCCCCAGAGGGGCTCGGCGTACGGTGGAGAAGGCGCGTCGAGAGCTCGGCATCGACTGTGTCGATCTGTTCCTGATGCCGTGGTTGGGGTGCACGTCCCGTTTCAGCCCCGCAATTCAGGATGAGTTGGTGGAGATGCGGGAGGAGGGGATCGTTCGAGGTGTGGGCACGAGTATCCACGATCGACAGCGGGCGGGACGTCTGGCGGCGAATTCGATTCTTGATGCGTTCATGTTGCGCTACAATGCCAAACATCCCGATGCGGAGCAGGATGTGTTTCCGCATCTGGCGACACGGGACCCGATCGTCATTTCCTATACGGCCACTTCTTGGAAACAGCTGCTCAAGTGCCTGAAGGGAATCGACATGTCGCCCTGGCCTGGCGCCGACACGGGCGCGACGATGCCGCCCCTGACGGCAGCTCTGTGTTATCGCTTCGTCCTCAACAGCCCGCACGTGCACGCCACCTGGACGGGTCCGGCGAATCGAGAGCAGCTCGACGAGAATCTCGCTGCCTTGGAGGCAGGTCCATTGTCGGTCGAAGAAGAAGCGTGGGTTCGTGAGTATGGCAAGCAGGTGAAGGCGAAACGGAAGCGCGACTACGTCTGAGGGGACGTTGGAATCGCGCCTCGAGCCGCGGCCTGCGAAGCGACTCGAGTCTCGGGATCGGCTTAGGAATCCGTTGCCGGTCGTGCTGGTGGTTTGCCGAGGAAGATACAGGCGAAGGCCAGTGAGAAGGGCACGATGGCCATCGTCGTGAGGACGGGTCCGTAACCACCCATCAGATCTCGTGCGATGCCGAAGGGCATGGGGCCGAGGGCAGACGCAGCCACCAGCAAGGTGGACGAGAAACCGGCAATCGCGCCGAGATGTCGCCGTCCGTAGTAGTTGGCGAAGACGACGGCCATCACCAGCATCTCGATGCCACTCTGTGCGCCCCAGAAAATGCCGAAGGCATAGGCGTGGGTCACAGAGGTGAGGTGTGCGGCGCTGACGAGGACCACACACTCCATAAGCAGAGATATGGCCAGCAGAAAGCGCGGGTGTACGCGGGTGATGACCAGCCCGCTGATCAACTGAAAAGCGGCGCTCGTGGCGGCGATGGGGACAAAGACTGTGGCCGCCGTCGAGGACGAGAGACCACCATCTTCGAAGACGGAGAAGATGTGGAAGTAAAGGCCCGTGTTGAGCATGGCCACGCAGGACATCGCCCCGCACGTGACCCAGAAGGCGTGCGTGCGTTTCGCCTGGGCGAGGGTCCAGTTGATCTCGAGGGGGTTGGCCGAGGCTGTGCGGGACGAAGGCGCAGACTCTTCGTCAGATGGAGCTGATTCGTCTTGTGGCGCGGGGTCTGTGTTGGGCGCCACGCCCCCATCGGCCCCCTCGGCTTCGTCGGTCTCCCCGGCGCCATCTGGAAGCAGTCCGTGGTCCTCGGGTCGATCGCGCGTGAAGATCCATCCAAGGGGCAGCATGATGCCCAGCAGGATTCCGCCGAGGATCACGTAGGTCCAGCGCCAGCCATACTGGTCGATGAGTGTGTTCGCCAGGTAGGGGAACAGGCCGCTGAGCAGGGCGCCGATCACCCCGACGATCCCCATGATCCGACCACGGCGCAGGACCCACCACAGATTGATGACGTTCTTGCTGGCCAAGGTGAGTGAACCCTGGCCGAACTGCCGCAGGATCACAAAACCGAAGAAGAGCATTACTGCATTGCGAACGAGGCTCATGTAGATACACGCCAGGCCCAACAGCAGGCTGAACAGACAGATCATGAACCGCGAGCCGTGGCGATCGAAGAGGCGACCGACCCATGGAAGGAAGAGACTGGCTGTCAGGGTTGCCGCCGTGTAGAGGGTGCTGACGACGGAGCGGCTCAGTCCCAGATCGGCGATGAAGTGATTCAGGAAGGCAGAAAATCCGGGCGTCTGGCCCGGGTTGGTCATGATGCCGCCCGTGGCGCCGATGGCCACGATGACCCAGCCGTAGTAGAACGGCGTGGAGTGGACGAGACGACTTGGTCGGCTGGCGTACCGAGTCTGCCGTCTTTCCGGCGGATCTTTCTCCATCACGGGCGCATCAGGAATTCTGGATCGGAGAGGGTGAGCAGGAAGGCGAGGATGGCATCCTTCTGCTCATCGGTGAGACGAGCCTCTCTGCCCACCAGGAGAGGATCGAGGGTCGGTGAACTGCGCAGCCCTCCGTCGTAGTGATCGAGCGCTTCTCGCAAGGTCTGGAATCGTCCGTCGTGCATGTAGGGGGCGGTGTGCTCGATGTTCCGCAGTGTGGGTGAGCGGAACTTGCCTGCATCGTAGACAGATCCGGTCACCGACGCCAGACCTGAATCTTGGATCGTGGCCTGCAGTCCGTTGTTGTGGAACTGATTGTCCGTAAGCAACACGGTGCCGTGACAGTGGAAACAATCTCCGACCTCGTTGAAGAACATCTCGACGCCGAGCAGCTCCTGCGACGATAGCGTGTCGAGGCCGGCGGCGTAGCGATCGAATCGTGAGTTGGCCGAGATAAGGGTGCGCTCGAATTGGGCGATGGCCTTCACCGCACGATCGGCGGTGATCTTTCCCGGTCCAAAGGCGGCCTCGAACAGCGCTGGATACCGATCGTGGCCCGCCAGCTTGGCTTCCACATTCGCCCACGTCTCCCCCATCTCATCTGCATCGACAACCGGTTGCAGGGCCTGGTCTTCGAGAGATGCCGCTCGTCCATCCCAGAAGAGGGCGGGCATCCACGCCGCATTGGCGAGGGTCATGGAGTTGCGCGCCGTTCGACCATCGACGCCACGGCTGAATCTCTCTTGGTCGCTGAAAGCGAACTCGGGTCTGTGGCAGCTGGCGCAGGAACGCGTGCTGTCGACGGATAGAATCGGATCGAAGAACAGACGTCGGCCGAGGTCGACGCCTTCGATGGTCATCGGGTTGTCTTCAGGGATCTCCGGTGGAGGGAATCCTTCCGGGATGACGAGGTCGTAGGGCGTGCCGACGAGCTGGGCCGGGCCCGTGGAGCTCTTGTCGCTGCCACAGCTCAGAAGTGTGAAGGCGACACAGAGCAGTAGGTATGCGGTGCGAAAACGAATCAACGCAACAGAAGCAGCTTGCGAGTTTGGGTCAGGGTACCCGTCTGCAGTCGTAGCAAATAGGTACCGGACGCGAGATGATGTCCGTCCTCGCCGCGGCCGTCCCAACGGGCGTGATAGGTGCCTGCGAGGCGGAAGCCCTGTACGAGGTCGGCAACGCCTTGACCGGAGAGGTTGAAGACGGTGAGGGTCACGTCAGCGGCCTCGGTCAGTTCAAAGGGGATGATGGTCTCGGCGTTGAAGGGATTCGGGTAATTGCGGCCCAGGGCGCTATTTGTGGGTTGGGTCTGCTGTCGTTCCTCAAGGACCGCCGTGCCGCGGGATGGAGCCCCGGTGACGAGGCGGAATTCATCTACGTGGAACGAACCGCGGAGTGTGCCCCAGAAGACAACGTGTTCGATGTCGAAATCGCCGCCGAAGCCAAAGTCTGACATGGGGATTTCCACTTCCTGCCATTCTGCCTTCTCCAGGTCGATCAAGGGCACAGCGCCCCCGACGACCTTCACCGTGGTGGGTCGCTCATTCAGATAGACGTTGATCGCTGGGCGAGGACCCGGATCGGTGTCTCCCGGATGAATCGCGAAACGCAACGATCTGTAGGCAGAGGCCGGTACAGGATCCGTGGTCGACCACTGGACATTGAACCCAAAGCCGTCGATGCCAATGGCGGACGACCCGGCGAAGACCTCATCCGTCGCTTCGTAATTGACCTGGGCACTGAGAAGGGTCGTCTGCTCCCATCGAGGATCGAGACCATCGGATGTGATCACGACATCATCCTGTGGATACACGGTGAAGCCGGTGGTCGCCTGATGGGTCCGGCCATTGCCGTCCTCGAGCAGAACTTGCAGAGCATGACGTCCAAGGATGATGTCATCGGGAATCTCGACAAGGCCCACGAACTGACCGTCCTCCGCAGCCGTCAGCTGAATCTCAGACAGGCCAGGCGTGTTCGGCGCCGAGAGACTGACGCTGGCGATCGGCGCGGGTGCCGCTCCTGGGAGTGGTTCTGTCCGTGCCGTGATCTGCAAATCGGGCATCGCGCCCCTCCCAAGGACAAAGGTGTACTCACTGATGTCCAGACTACGGATGGCATGGGCCGGCGGTGTGAAGCGAACAGCGCGGACCCCCGAGAGTGTGTTTTCGGAGATCAGTACGATCCCATCTCGATACGGCTGCACGCCCCAGGTGTTTCCCGTCACGTAATAGCCGATTTCGATGGGTTCGGCGGGATTGTGGAGGTCGAAGATGCGCAGCCCGGAATCGTAGTGTGCCCAGTAGAGCAGTCCATCCTGGATAAAGGGGTTGTGCGACCCAAGAAAGGAACCGGTGACGAAATCTCCCGCACGGATCTGCCCCACCTCAACCGGGTTCGACGGATCCCTCACGTCGGCGATGCGCATGGCGCTGCCTGGATTGAATTCGGCGTTGTAGTAGACATAGCCGTCTGCGGCGGCGGCGCTGTGCGTGCCTTCGGGCACGCTGATGGTCGACAAGGTGCTGACCACATCGGGATCCGATACGTCGGCGATGACCAGCCCGCCCACATCGGAGACGATGTCACTCAGATATGCGATGTCATCGAGAACGAAGATGTCATGGATGATATTGCTGAACCCCGGAATCGTATTCAGCCACGTGCCGGAGACCGCCGGATTGGATGGATCGGTAAGGTCGACGACCGTAAGACCCGGACACGACGCGTGGGCGAGATAAGCACGGCGAGCACGTAGAAACACGTTGTGGACACCGTCGCCACAAGGGGCTGTGAACTTGCTCAATACTTGCGGTTCTCGTGGGTCTGAGACGTCGATGACGGTGATGCCACCCAGGCCGGCGTCTGTAGGATGGCCCGCCACAACGGCGATATCCCCGTCGACCTTCACATCATGCGCAGTGCCGGTGATGGGTACTGTTGCGACCAGAGCCATCTGAGCGGGATCGGAAACGTCGACGATATAGAGTTCGTGAGCGTCGATGGCGAAGGTGCCGATGTATGCATAGTCGCCCGAGACATAGATGTCGCTCGTTGGTGGGACCTCCAATTGGCCCGCTGGCCGGTTCAGTTGGAGCTCGCCGACGAATTCCACGTTCAGCGTTTTGGGCGTCTGGGCGAGGACGATCGTGGCCATCATCCAGACGGGGCTGCTCACAAGAGTGGTCCGTATCCAACGCATGTGTGCTTGCTGTGAGTGAAACGCGGGGCGGGTCGGTGCAATATCACCCGGCACTGTTCAGTTTCCAAGTTTCGGTGTGTTGCGAAGGAGGAGGATCTTCTTCGCAACACCCGGTCCAACGCCTTCGTAGCGCACGAAATACACCCCGTCGGCTACCGCCATCCCCTCTTCGTCACGTCCGTCCCAGGCGAAACGATGGGTTCCTGGCAGGAGTGTCTGCCGAGCGATCGTAATCATACGCTGTCCCAGGGTATTGAAGATCTCCACGTGGACTTGTGTGGCCGTCACAACAGACAAGGTGAAGAAGACCAGATCGTTCGATGGGTTTGGAAACGGCGGAAGGATGACGATGCCGTCGGGATCCGTGGGTTGCACGATTCCCTCTTCTTCGGCGATGCGCAGGCGTTGATCGGCGGACACGTTCTGAAGCGTCGTCGTCGACCCCGAGGGCCAACTGACATCCACCTGTTCGGCCACCGTCGCCGAACCGAGTCCGATGTGGCCTGTGCGGCTTAACTGTGGCACACCTCGGGTTGTGGCGATCTGTCGTCGCTGAGTCCGCCCCTCGCTTTCGACGGTGAGGGAAGCCCCGATGGCGCTTACTCTACCTGTGGAGTCTGTCACTTCGAACTGAAACCAGTGTCCGGCCTCGGAGCGGTTGAGGAAGAGCGCCGGCTGTGCATCACCGGTCGAGTAGACCAGGGCGTCGAGATCGCCGTCGCCGTCGGCGTCATCGAAGGCCATAAATCCCCCCGCTGCGGGGAGCGAAGTCGTTCCGGGTGGATCCTGTGCAGGCCGAGCAAAAGTGCCGGTTCCGTCGTTGAGTCGAACACCGTTTTCTCCCCAGACCACGACGTCCAGGTCGCCGTCGTTGTCTACATCGATCAGGCCGCCGTCCATGTTGTTCGAGAGGAAGAGGTCATCCAACCCCGCAGCGATGGTGATATCCGTGATCTGACCTTCGCCGACGTTGGTGAAGAGATAACTGGCCAGCGTCGTATCGAGACCGGCGGTCTGGAAGATGTCGAGGTCACCGTCGTTGTCGACATCACCGAGGTCGAAGGCGTGGAGCGCGACACCGATGGAGATGAAATCACCGGAGGCCTCCCAGAACGTTCCGGTCTGGTCGTTGAGGAACAGGTGTGAGAGACCCGTGTCGCCGGCACCCAGATAGATGTCGGGCCAGCCATCGTTGTTGAAATCACCAGATCCCATCTCGCCCTGCGTGCCACCGCCGATCAGATCGAAACGAATGTCGAGGCCGGAGATCTCCGTGATGTCTTCGAGGAAGGTGCCCTCGAAGTTGCGGTAGAGACGGTTGCGAATTGTGGGATGAGCGGCCTTGCCCGCGGGCGAACCCGCGATGCAGCAGAACCAGTAGCTGCCCACGTAGAGATCGAGCCAGCCATCACGATCGGCGTCGAGCCAGATGGCGTTGTTCGAATAGATGGCGTCGGTGACGGTGAGTCCCACGTCGAGGGTGATGTCCGTGTAGGACTCACCGTCCTTGCGACGCATGACCGGGAGGGGATCGGCGATGGTGGCGGTGCCGTCGATGGGAGCGAACAGGTCGAGATCGCCGTCGTTGTCGAGATCTCCGAAGGCCGACGACCGCTGAATGACGGGCAGGTTAGAGGGCGGCGGGACGGCGTCGCTGGCCTCGAAGTGCTGGCCGAAGGCCACTTGTGCCGGAAGAAGGAGCAACGCGTAAAACACAAGTCTGACGACTCGTGCTCGCGATGGGTGTCGGAGAGTGGGGGGGACCATGTCTCTACAATACATTCACGTGGCCGAAGAGCACACCTGGAACCCATCGAGGAACAACAACATGTCACGACGCAGACTGCTGGTGACCGGCGCCACCGGGACGATTGCTACCCGAATCCTGCCTGACCTGGCCGAGCGATATGATCTGGTTCTGTTGGACGTGAAGTCCACGGACCGCGAGGGAAACACGGTGGAGGGTGTGATCGAGGCAGATCTGCTCGATCGCAACCGGGACAACTACCGGTCGCATTTCGAGGGAGTCGATGCTGTGCTGCACTGCGCTTTCATCCAGGACGGACACTTCGACTACTACGATCCGGACCGTTTCTGGATGGAGAATGACAATGTGCGCATGGCCTACAACGTCATGCAGGTCTGCCAGGAGGCGGATGTGCGACGGTTGGTGGTCATGAGTTCAAATCATGCCAGCGACTACTACGAACACCTCATCTGGGGTGACAAGATGGAGTTCGTGACACCTGAGATGATCCCTCTGTCAGACAACTTCTACGGCTGGGCGAAGGTCTCGTACGAGAGTCTGGGATTCGTCTTCGCGTGTGGCGGTGCGGGCGGACGGAAACTGCAGAACGTCCACCTGAGAATCGGCGGCCCCCGCGAGACGGACATCGACAACTGTGGCACGGATCTGAAGAAGATGCATCGGGCACTGGGGGCGTATCTGAGTGTGCGCGATGAAGTGCAGCTGGTCGTGAAGAGCATCGAGACGGACGACATCGAGGACGCGAATGGCATCCCCTTTCACGCGTTCTATGGGATCAGCGGCAATACCCATCGATTCTGGAGCATCCAGAATGCACGGGATGTGATCGGGTATTCGCCGGAAGACGATTCAGCGGTGCGCTTCGCGGACAAGATTCAAGTGATTACGAATGCGGCGACGGAGTAGCCCTCACAATCCCAGCTTCGGCATAGTCTCGCGCAAGTAGGCGTCGGCGAGGAAGCGATATCCTTCTGCACTGGGATGGATTCCATCGATGTAGAGGTGGACGTCGTTCTCGCCCATCAGGCTCAATCCATCGACATAGTGAAGGTTCTGGTCTCCGTGACCCTGCAACACGTCGACGGCCTCGGCGAGACGTTGGCGCATGATCTGCAGGGTCATGCCTACCTCGTTGGGCGTGCTCTCTCTTGGAGGATGACAGATGGGTGACACGACGGCGATGGGTATGTTGGGGTGACCGTCGCGGATGGTCTTGATGAAACCGATGACGAAGGCGCGGAAGGTGCGGTCGCTGACGGTACCGCCCATCATGTTGATGCCGAGTTTGAGGCCGATGGCGTCGGCCGGCAGGTCGTGGATCAGGCGGGCGAACATGGGATCGAGATGGCAGTCACCGCCGAGGCCGAGGCTGGTCAGGTGCAGGTCGGCGCGGTTGGCGACGATGGCGGGCCAGGTCTCGGAGGGGCCGGCGGCGTGTCGGCAGTGGGTGATGGAACTGCCGTAGAAGACGATTCGCTTGCGATCGTCCGTCCAGGATGAGGCGGTGGCGCCTTCATCTATATACAGTCCGCGCAGTACGACCGGGACGTATTGGCTCGGCAGGTAGAGTTCGAGTCGGTGTTCACCAGCAGGGATGTGGTCGAACTGAATGGTGTCGGCGTCGATGGCAGGTGGAATGCGTCCGTGGAGTTTGCCGTCGACGAGCAGGTCGAAGACCCAAGGTGGGTCAGACTCCACTGGAGGCGGCACGACATCAAGTCGCACGCTGGAGGTGTCGCTGATGAGGGTCAGGCGAATGCCGGCAGGCATGGACGCCTTGTTTGTGGGACTCGTCTCGAACAGATCCTGCTCGGCGACAGGAATGCGCCATGGATGAAGGCCGGCGTCGGTTTCTTCGATCGAGATGGCGCCTTCGATCGTGAGAGGGCCGCCCTGGAGCGGGACGGATCGCGTGGGGTTGGATTCTGTTTGGCTCATGGATGATGCTCGTCGGTTGCAGTGGGCTGCAGATCTGGGTCGATCAGTCGAGACTGCGGAGGTCGCTGGCCCGACGGTGGTATCAATCTGCGGATAGTTGGTTCTACGACATTCGAGTCAGATCTCCAAGGGGAGGTCAGGTTGGCCGGGGTACGGCCCAGAGTTCGCATGTGCGAACGATCAAGAGGCCAGCGGATTCACGATCGATGATTCAGCACGTGCGTGATTCGCACTGCGCGGTTGATCAACAACTAGGCACTCTATCGGTTTTGGTGGACTACAACTGGTCATAGTGGTCTTATGTTGCTGTAAACACAACGCTTGGGCTGTACTTGGGAATGGGTACAGAGCGGTTGTGGATAGAATCCGAGCAGATCATTCATCGATCACTGAGGTGCGACTGCGAGGGACTGGTTTGCTATAACTGGTTGATGGTGAACGACTTGTGGGTATGTGCGCAGCGTGACCGATTCTCTGGCACGGCGCGTGCAACAGGGTGGGTACGCAGGCGGGATCGCTTCGGCGTCCTGCTGCGACAAACACGCAATCTGCCGCGGGGTCGACGCAACAAGGCGACGGCTCGCGGGGCATCCTCATCCCTGGAGGGTTTCACATGCTACAAGTGGCGACAGAGCCAAGGCAGGTCCTCTCTGTACACCCGGGAAGGATCGTCGCTCAGTCGCCCGTGGCCTTCGCAGATGGCATGTTCCTCGTCCGCGTCTTCATCGACATGGACCATTCGCCTCCCACCATCGTGACAGCCTACCGCACCAGCAAGATGACCAAGTATTGGAGTGACACAGAATGAAAGTCACCTACGATCAGCAGACTGATACACTTAGCGTGATTCTTCGAAATGACGTGGCTGTCGTCGATAGCGATGAAGAGAAACAGGGCGTCGTGCTGGACTACGGAGAAGACGGGCACCTTGTGTCGATCGAAGTACTCGAGGCGTCATCGTGGGTCACTGACGCTACGCACGTCGATTTCGAGCGAACGGGTCAGTAGCCCCTCTCCGGGGTCGGAGCTGACTGCACCGATCTCCTCTGCCTTCGCTTCAGGCGACGTTCATTCTTCTTTGTAAGGCCAGACCGGGCGTTCGATGGCGAAGGCTTGTTTCACGTCGACGTAATCCAGCGCGCCGAGGCGGCCGATGGGTCTGAGTTTCGCCACGTCCACGTGACCCTCTGACAGCACTCGTTCGTCGATGTGAATGCCGACGACCTGGCCGAAGACGACGGTGTTGTCGTCCTCTTCCTCGTCACACGGCAACTTCAAGATCTGCGTCGTGCGGCATTCGAGATGCACGGGGCTTTCGGCGACTCGGCTCGGTGTCACGATCTGTGACGGGGCCTTCGTCAGCCCCGCGATGTCGAATTCGTCGACGTCTCTTGGCGCTGCGACGGAGGACGAATTCATCTGCTCGCGCAGATCCCAGGTGGCGAGATTGACGACGAACTCTCCCGTGTCCTGGGCGTTGGCGACACTGTCCTTGAGGCCGCCGGTTCGGTGTCCCGTCGTGGCGGCGAACATGACCTGGGGCGGGCCGTAGGCGACGGCGTTGAAGAACGAATAGGGCGCCAGGTTGTCCACGCCCTCGGCGCTGCGCGTGGAGATCCAACCGATCGGCCGGGGGACGACCAGGTAGTTGAAGGGATCCCGCGGCAGGCCGTGATCATCTTCGGGGCGATAGAACATCTAGTCGAGGATCTCTTCGACCTTCTCCGCCGGACGGGCGATGACGGCTCTGTCGCCGCGAATCACGATGGGGCGATTCATCACCTCCGGATGCTCCAGCAGCAGCGTGACGAGGGCATCGTTGTCGCCAATGTCCTCGATGTTGCGTCCGAGCTTCTCGAAAGAGCCGCTGTGCAGCATCTCTGCCGGCGCCAGGCCGAGCAGTTCGATGAAGCGGCGATAGTCTGCCTCGGAGGGTGGATTCTCGATATATTCGATGACGTCGAACTCGACGTTGCGGTCGCGCAGAATCTCCTGCGCTCCCCTCGACTTGCTTCAATTGGGGTTGTGGTAGACGGTCACATCGGCCACGTGGAAGCTCCTTTCCTCTACGAGCGCGGCGAGACTTCTATGGTCGCTAAGAAACCAGGCTCTCGAGTGCTGTCAACGGCGTGAACCCCGTGAACCGCTGGCTCGATGGCGGGCATCCATATTGTATTGTGCTCACCGAGCTTCTCAGGCAGTCCACCCACGAAACAGATGGTCCGTCGATGCCCGAAGAACACAACGAGGACATCGCCGTGATGGCCCTCGATTACCCCTCGATGATTCATGGGCGAAGGACCTCTACGAAGGCTGTGGGTTCAGCGCACCCATGCCGAAGACCTCAGAAGAATGGGCCATGTTCTCCTCGCAGAATGCGGAGTTGCAGCAGGCGCTGGCCGATCTGAGTGCGACACAACAGCAACTGCTGCTGCAGGAGAAGATGGCTGGCCTGGGCAAACTCGTGGCGGGTATCGCGCACGAGATGAACACACTGGTGGGCGCGATCGAGTCTGCCCTGGATCTATCGAACGTCTCGCCAAGGCGATCGCCGGGCTGAGCACGTCCAATTCCACGGCTCAAGAGGCAGCTTCGCGAATCGCCACGGTGGTGAAGAGTCTGCGTGCTTTCGCCCGCCTTGATGAGGCGGAGTATCAGATGCTCGATTCCCTCTTCGATTTCGAATTCCGCCAGGAGGATGGGCGCGTGAAGTTGGGCATGGGGTTGCCGATGGACTACAGCGAGGTCTGAGTCACGCATCCAGTCGACGCGATCTCGGATTGCACCTATCGTCTCTGACATGAGTTCCTCCTACGACGTCATCATCATCGGCGGCGGTCACAATGGTCTGGTGACGGCCGCCTATCTCGGCAAGGCAGGGTATCGCACGCTCGTGCTCGAGCGGCGCGATGTGCTCGGTGGCTGCAGCGTCACCGAGCAAGACATCTTCCCCGGCTACAAGATCTCCGCCGCTTCTTATGTGGCGAGTCTCTTTCATCCGAACATCATCCGCGATCTGGATCTGCACGCGAACGGGCTTGAGTTCCTCGTGCGTGATCCGCCGTCCTTCACGCCCTTCGCCGACGGCTCGCACTTGTTCTCCTGTCTGGAATTGGCGGATACGCAGAAGGAGATCGCCAAGTTCTCTCAGCGTGACGCTGACCGTTACGCCGAGTACGAGGCGATGCTGACGCGGATCGCCGAACAGATCGAACCACTGCTGCTGATGACACCACCCGATCCGACGTCGCTCGACCCGCGCAATCTGTGGCGTCTGTTGGGCATGGGAAAGATGGCCAAGGGGCTTGCCGGTGATTTCCTGCCAGCGTTGCAACTGGCGTCGGCGAGTGTGGCCGATTTCGTGCGCGACTGGTTCGAGTCGGATGCGATGCAGTCGACACTTGCCACGGATGGGATCATCGGCGCTTATGCCGGTGTCGAATCACCGGGGACCGCTTATGTGCTGCTGCACCATGTGATGGGTGGGATCACCGACGCGGCGGGGACGTACCATCGAGGCCGTTGGGCCTATGTGCGCGGCGGCATGGGTGGCATTCCTGCGTCGATCGTCGCTTCGACCCAGGCGCGTCATGATCCGGTGGACTTCATCGCCGGTGAGCCCGTGGTGCGTATCCTCGTCGACAAGGGGAAGGTGCGCGGTGTCGAACTGACGAATGGTGAGGTGATCGAGGCGCCGACGGTGGTGTCGGCGGTGGATCCGCGCATCACCTATCTCGGCTTGCTCGATGAAGAGAATCTCGACGCAGAGTTCGTCGAACAGATTCGCAACTACAAGATGAAGGGGGCCACGACGAAGGTGAATCTGGTGCTCTCCGACTTGCCAGATTTCACGGCCCTGCCCGGTGTGGAACGGGGTCGCCAGCACAGCGGCACGATTCACGTGTGTGAGAATCTCGAATACATGGAGCGGGCCTGGGAGGATGCCAAACACGGTCGCTGGTCACGCGAACCGATCCTCGAGTGCACGATCCCCTCCGTCTACGACGACACTTTGGTGCCCCCGGAACACCCGGATCATCACGTGATGAACATCTTCGCGCTGTATGGTCCGAAGAAGCTGGTGGGTTCTACGTGGAAGGAGGAGGGCCCGGCTTTTCTGGATCGGATCATCGAGAAGCTGGGGGAGTTCGCGCCGAATCTACCGGGTTCGGTGGTGCACAAACAGATCCTGACGCCGGACGATCTGGAAGAACGCTACGCGTTGACGGAAGGCTGCATCTTCCACGGCGCCATGGGCCTGGATCAGCTGTTCTGGGCGCGACCGCTGCCGTCGATCGCGCAGTATCGTGGGCCCTTGGACGGGCTCTACATGTGTGGGTCGGGGACACACCCTGGTGGTGGTGTGACGGGCATCCCCGGTCACAATGCGGCGCGCGAGATTCTGCGGGACAAGCCGCCGCGGGGTTGAGGGCGGTTCTCGGCCGTTTGCCGGAGCCCTCCGTGATGGGCGGCTACGTCTCACACTCGGGTCCCCCTTGATACTCTTGCAAATCGGCGAGGTCGTGGATTGCGTTCAGGCTCTTGTCGGGCTGCGTGCCGGTTTGTCGGAGTGGGGGCCCTCGCGGGTCCGAGGGCCCCATCGTGTCATTTCAGCGAGGGCTTTCCGGTGACGACGATGAATTCAGCGGACTGCCTCGACAGGTACTGTACTTCACGTCAGGTACAGAGTGTGTCGGCACCGATGTCAGACGGGCTCCGGAGCTCCTCACGTTGCGCCGGTGGGCTCAAACGTCCCCCACACATCCCTTGAGCTTTGCCAATCCTTCGCGGGCCACCACGGTCGGTCCCTGTGCCCAGTACGCCTCGTTGAATAACTCTAGAGAGAGCATTCCCGTGAAGCCGATCGTTTTCAGGGAAGCAACGATCTGTGGCCAAGGAGCGAGGCCGTCGCCGGGATAGACGCGATCGGCATCGGTGATGTCGGCGCGCGTCGGCGACGCGGGATAATCATTCACGTGCACGAGTCCGAGGCGTCCGGCACCGAAGTGCTCGAAGCCCACATGATGTCCACTTCCCTTGTACATGTGAAACACATCGGCCAGCAGCTGCACGCCGGGTCGTCCACATTCTGCGGCGATCATTAGCACTTCGCCCGTGCGGCCGAGGGTTTGTGCGATGCCCCAGTATTCCAGCAACGGTGTGACGCCTGATTCGGCGGCGAGGTCGACGAGTTCGGCGAAGCGCTCGGTCACGGGAAGCAGATCGACGTTGCGATCGTGGATGCCGAAAGGGGGTGCGGCGACGCAGGGGCAACCTAGATCTCGTGCTATCTGGAAGCAGCGAGCTGCTTCTTCGAACCCTTTGGCGCGTCGATCGTCTTCGGGCACAGCCCATTCGGGGAAGCCGATGAGATTGACGATGGAGAGGCCACGTTCATCGGCTCGGGCTTTCACCTGTGCGAGAGTGCCCCCGCCATCGACCCAGGCGTCCAATTCGGCTACCCACGGTTCGATACCGTCGTATCCCGCGTCAGCGGTGGTGTCGATCATGTCGAGGATGGTTGCACCGTCGCTGCGGATGGTGCTGGTGTTCAGACAGTAGGAGAAGGGCATGTTGAGTCTCAGCCGTCGGTGAAGGAATAGGCGCGGTCGGTGGTGATGCCCTGGAACGTGCGCAGGGTTGTGCGCTGAAACAAGCCAGCCGTGTCGGCCTCCCAGCCTTCCAGTTCCTGGCGGTGTCCGAGTCGACGGATCATGCTCCACTCGCTGGCGCGTGTGCGTCGTGCATGCGTGTCCCAGAGGCTGAGTCCGTCGATACCCGTTGCATAGTAGTCAATGGCCCGCTGCCGATACCCTTCGGCAGGCATACCGCGGGGGTAGACGTCGGCGTAGATCCGGCACTCGCGTCCGGACGAGGGGTCAGACGCGGGCTGTCGGTGGTCATCGCCGGCGGCAGATGGTGTCGCTCGAGCTTCGACGAATTTGGCGAGCAGTTCGGCGCTGACGCTCGTGGGGTCCGGTATGCCAGCTGCGGCCGAATGGCAGGGGTGGACGATGCAGTGATCCATCAGTCCTTCCTGCATCCAGGTGGCGGCGTCGATGGACGAACCGAGACAGTACTCGGCGTAGATCTCATGGATGGGCAGGTAGTTGTCCATCTTGAGGCCTGAGAAGCGCAGGCTCGCGTAGATCTGCAGGTCGTGTTCGTGGGCGCGCTCGATGGGTGGCATCGGGATCGCTGTCACCGCCGGTACCCCACAGGACGAGCCGTAAGTAAGCTAGGTTGGCGAAGAAATGATCCGTGCCATAGAACGGGACGGGAGGCGCGATGACGAGATCCTGGCCGGTGAGATCTGCCGTGCGCCAGTAGGCCTCGGCGAGTTCGAAGATGCCGAACCCGGATTTCTCGGCGAAGTCACCGTCCTTCGGCAGGCACTGTTCACGACCGATGGTGGCGAAGGCGTCTTCTCCCGAGAGACGGACGCGGATCTGCGGACCTTCGAGGCGTAGTGCATGCCGAGATGGATGTCGAAGCGACCTGTTACACCGAGCGGGAGTGCAACGGGCGGCGGGTTCACGAAGGGCTCGTCGGCTGGTCGTCGCATGGCGGCGTGAAAGGCCGGGTAGTAGGTGTAATAGAGCATGCGACCGGCGATGCCGCTCTCGGTCTCATAGTCGACGAGCATCCACTTGCCATTGCTCCACTGCGGGCATAGGCTGGTCGCCGGAAGACAGGCGCTCAGGTCTGAGAGGATCACGTCTTCCGTCATCATCATCGCGAGTCGTTGGAGTCTTGATCGGATGGGGAAGGGATCGTGACATGCGCCGTGCGGCCATGATGAAGAGAGAATCGTGGGAGAGTTGAATCGGATCTCCATCGACGTCACCGAACCAGGGAACGTCGATCGAACGGCCGGGCCCATCACACAAGGCGTTCCCTTTGCCGACGGTGAGTTGGCAGTGGACGCGCCGGTTCGGCTGGTCGACGAGGATGGCCGTGCATTGTGCCCCTACATCCTGCGCATGGAGATGTTCGCCGGTCGTCCGGAGATCCGTTTCTCCCACACCTTCGTCTTCGACGGTGATCCTGAACGGATCGAGGTGAATCGACTCGGTGTTGAGATCGATCTCGATCTGGGGGAAGCGGAGCAGATGTCCTTTGGGGGTACAGAAGGAGCGACAGGCGACGCACAGGACGTTCGCATCGGACCGGCGGGCGGCATGACGCCGCAGTTGTTGCATGACGTGGTGAAGCTGTTCGGCGACGACAATCCGATCTATCAGGAGGCACTGATCGCGATCGCCGACCGTTACGTCTACCACGTCAACGACATGTACGAAGTGCTGGATGTGGATGGCCACGAACAGTTGGATCCGTACTTCAACGCGGCCATCGTCGCCTACGCCTACGAACGGACATCGCGACTCGACTACGCTGCGGACTGCCGTTACTACATCCGCGAACATTTCCCCGAACGCGCGCAGGTCATGAGTTTCACCTACGTCTGCTGGGGAAGCATCATTCCCCCCATGTTGGCGGCGGTGCGGCACGCAGAGCAGGTCCACGGGTCGTCAGCACTTCATGTGGGGGAGGCCGAGTGGATCGAGCGGGTGCGTCGGCGGTCGCCCGAGGTCACGGTCGCTGCGGCCACGACCCGTCCCGAGCGTCGCAACATCGGTCGTATCACCGGATACGAAAGCTGAGCCTTCATGAATCTGTCGCCCCGGAAGTTTCCCACAACGAACCTGTCCGATACCCTCGTGGTTGTGCCCGACGAACTGGAAGGGAATGACGTATTTCGCCGTCTCGCCGACGTGTGCCAAGCGCCGCTCGTTGCGCAGTGCTCCTTCGAGCCCTCTGCGTTCGAAGAGAAACACGTCATCGCGTGTGGACACCTGGCCAACAACGTGGCCATCGCCCGGCTCTACAACGGGCGCCACTGTTACGTGGACACCCTGTTTCCTGGAAGCGACGACTACCTGGTGCGCTCGATCAGCGACCCCTATGCGGCCGGGAATAATGCCATCGTCGCCGGTGCCAGCAGCGACGCGGGTCTATTCGATGCCGTGGCGGACCTGACCAAGCGCCTCGAGACCAGTGACGGCGTCGTAACCCGGCTGCACGCATATCGATTATCGGAGCCACCTGATCAGCCCGATGCGTCGCAACTCGAGGACTTGATCGCCCGTGATCTGACGCTGTGGCACGGCGGTTGGGTGGCGTCACCCTTCCGCGGGGGGAGACTGAAGTCCTATCTGTGGCACCAGTATCTCGACGATGGGGAGATGTGGGGCCACCTGATCAAGAAGATCTTCGCCCGGTCGATCGATATGTGGCGGGAGCAGCGAATTCGTGAACCCCACGACTACCACGACTTTTTTCACCTCGACCAGTTCATCCACCTGTGGGATCTGGTGGAGGATCATCCCGCATACACCGAGCAGGATCGGCATGCCGTGGTGGAGATGTTCATCGACCTGCTGCGCCATCTGGCCGAGGGCTTCTACCTGAAGGAAGAGGTCAATCCCGATCACATGCCGCGGCAGAACCACGTGACCTTCATCGGGCTGAATCTGGCCGTGGGTCANCAGTATCTGTCGCAGCGCTATGGTGTGACCGAGTTCGCCGAGATCGATGCCCGGGTGGAGCGCATTTTTGCCGGCCAGGTCGAAGGCTACATGCCGAATGACGATGCCGGTGTGGGATACGTCTGGCACGTGCCGTGGCACACGCTCCACTACGGGTTGTCGCGCGATGATCATCGCTATCTCGACGAGGGTCACGTGGCGGATCTGTGCCAACTGCTGGCGATCACGACGGACAATCTGCGCAGTGAGGTCGGCTACGGGGACAGCAGNGGTTATTCGGCCTTCGAAAGCGGGGGTTGGCGAGAGCATCTGTGGCCGCTGATGGCCTGCCTGTGGCGGGNGCCGGNTCCCACCCATCTCTGGCTGCTCAACTGGCTCGCCGAAGGCAAGGCATCGCGCCTTCATCAAGGCGTCGATTCCTGGCATGCCACAGTGATTCGTACGNATGACGGGTACACCCTGCCCGGCGTGGAGCCCGCGCTGCCCGAAGACCTACTTGGGGTCACGGCGCTGGGCCTGCCCGACTCGGTGCTGCGACTCGTCGATCACCTGGTGCCCGAAGCGTTCCGCACCGGGGGCGGCCCCGAGAAGAGCGCCCTCTACTTCAACAAGCTGTCCATTCGTTCTGGATTCGAGCCGGATGACGAGTATCTGCTGCTGGACGGCCTCGGCACGCTCTGCCACGGCCACGAAGACACCAACGCCATTCTGCGGTTGTCGTGGAAGGGACGGGCCTGGCTGGCCGACGGGGACTACATCCGTGCGGCGCCAACGTTCCACAACAGTGTCACCGTGCAGCGTAATGGCGTGGGAGTGCTGAATTCGCCGGGAGACGGTGTGGTGATTCCGCCTCTGGCAAGACTCCTGCAGGAGCGTTCGGATGCGGACGGTGGCGTCGTGCAGAGCGAAGTAGCCGGCTACAACGGCGTCGATTGGCGGCGGAATCTGATCTGGCGAAAGGATCGCTACATCGCCATCGTCGATGAGCTTCGCTGTACCGAGGAGGGTGACTACCGCTGTCGTTGTCTGTGGCGGGTCGTGGGTGATGTGACCGATTCCGAAGCCGGAGTGGCCCTCCGGCAGGGGGAGGAGGAACTGTTCCTGCTCAATGCGGATTCGTCCGTGCGAGAGATCGTCGATGATGGCGCCGCCTGGGGTGGATACGCTCATCACGATGGTTCGGTGCACGTGGTGCATCAGAAGATGAACCGGCATCTGAGGGCCGGAGAATCGGTGGTGTTTCTGCACGTNTTCACGCCGCATGAGAGCTCGCAGGTCGAACAAGTCTCCCCGGGGCTTTTGCGCGTCACCGGTGGTGAGGATGTGAGGATCGTGGGTGTCGATGAGCAGGGAGGGCTCGTCGATGTGGCCGAGAGTGATCACGTCGTCAGCGACACGACTGAACCGGTCGTGGTGAGTGATGGCAGCGAATCCAGCGTGGGCGTCTCGAGCGCACCGGCTGCCACCGCGGGCGCTGTCGAAGGCACCGAGCCACCTGTCGTGGCTGACCTCGTCTGGCGGGAATCCATCGTCGATCGCGTCGGCGCCGTGGCCCTCTTCCAGGATGAGGATGACTACCGCATGCTCGTCGCCGGTACCGATGGCGAGCTGGTCTGTGTCTCCATCGATAACGGGTCGGAGCTGTGGCGAGTTCGGCTGCCGTCCGCCGCATCTGTGCTGCTGACGGAGGACATCGACGGCGACGGTGAGGCGGAGATTCTGGTGGGGATGATGGCCGCCGAAGTGGCCGTGCTCGACGGCGCGACAGGATCGGAGCGTTGGCGTCGGACGCTGAAGAATCTCTACGACTTGAAGGACAGGGCGACGGTGTTACGGGTGGCCGACCTGGAAGGGGACGGGAATCTCAGCGTTCTGGTGGGAACGGCGGGCTGGTTCGTCAACGTCTTCACGCCCGAAGGTGATCCGCGATGGGCGCAGTGGTTTCGGTATCACCCGATTACGGCCGTTGAGGCCGCCGACGTCGACGGAGACGGACGCGCCGAAGTCATCGTGGGGAATGTCTACTCCACGCCGCTCAATGTGCACGAGTTCGACGGTTCCTTCCGATGGTCGACGCTTGAGCAGGTGGGCGCCGAAGGCAATGCGACGACACCACGACGCGGCATCGGTCTGACGCAGTTACGTTTGGCTGACCTCGACGACGATGGCCGCCAAGAGATCATCTATGGCACCGAAGATGGCTGGCTCTATGCCGTCGATCCGTTGGAGGGTGACGAGGTCTGGCAACTGAACGTCGTGGGTTCGGTGATCTCGCTGGAGATCACCGATGACGGTGTGATGGCGGCCAACGAGTTCGGCGATGTCTACGTGATCTCGAGGACGGGCAAGATTCTCGCTCACCGCCAGGTCAGCGAGCGGATTCGATGTGCCACACCCAGCGGTGACGAACTGGCCCTTGCCACCGAAGGGGGGCAGTTGCTGTGGCTCGATGCGAATTGCGAGGTCGTGGGATCGGCGCACGTGGAGGGAGGGGAGATCCGCCAGCTTTTTGCGGCGGGCGTCGACGTGGTATGTGTGCTGGAAGATGACACGATCTGGGCCCTCCTGCTGAGTTGATGTGCGGGTGCCGGCATCGGCGGTCGAAGCGTCGGGACCTGGCCCGGTTCTGTCCACAGACAGATATCTCTTGAAATTGTGCACAGCCTTCGAGTTAGGTTCTGGGTGTAGGCGCTTGGGGCGCCTTCAGCTCGCGAGAAGGGCCATGCCCACCCAACGAACGACTCCGAAGGTTTCCACCTTCTTTCCCGCCTGTCAGGGAGCGAGCCCAGGCGAATCCAGAGAGAGGGTGACGTATGTTCATCCCTATCCATCTTTCGACGTTCGGTGATATCGCCAATCTCGACGATGATCAGGTCAAAGAGATCATCGCTCGCGTGGGGCGTGATGATTTGACCGTTGCACTCAAGGCGGCCTCAGAACCGGTGAAGGACAAGGTCCTCGGCAACATGTCCGAGGAGGAGCGCCACGCGCTGACCCAGTACATGGAGTACCTCGGGCCGATGCTGCTGACCGAAGTCGAGGTCGTGCAGTTGCAGATCATCAACAAGTTCAAAGACGGGTCGGGCAACGACAAATTCGTCTAACACTTTCGGGCGCTGCGGATTTCGCCGCAGCGCCCATTTTGTTCACGAGGTGAGGGCGTCGATGCAAGATGGTGGCCGCCATGCAGACCGACTACCTCGAGCGCTTCTCCACCATGCCCCCGCGCAACGGCATCTACATCGACACACAGATGGAAGAGAATGGATGGACCGCCGAGGGTCTGGTCGGTGCCTGGTTGTTTCTGGAGAATCATCCGCAGGCGTATGGAGCGCCGGTGGTGATGGTCTCTGCCGACGAAGCCGGCTGCGAAGAAGCACAGCAGTTCCTCGGTAACGTGGAGATGGCACCGACGAAGCGGAGATTGGGACGGAACCAGGCGATCTCCAAACATCCGGCCGATGCGTGCGATCTGATCCGTGAAAAGGCGACGGCGGCGTTGGCACGGCTGTCCGACTTCACGCCCTTCACGCGGCCGGCACTCTACGAACTGGAAGGGACGTGTTACACGGCCGAGCAGGCTCAGGTCCGCGCCGCGAAAAATCCGGCCGCACAGATGCAAGGGGACCGGAGTTACGTGGTCAGGGTGGACACGCCTCTCGATTTGCTGCTCTGAGGGGCAACAGGCCCCATCGGTCTCAGGGTCGCTGTCGGTGACGTGATTCCTTCAACCCGCCAGGGCCAGTGCCCCCTGCCAGAGTTCGGCGTCGACGGGAATGCCTTCCGCCAGATTCTGACGGCGTGTCTCGGCCGAACGCTGGCCCGGATAGGTAACCCGCTCGCCTTCGAGGGGGGGCGCCGTGGTCAGATCGTCAAGGATGGTGGCCACGATCTCTTCGTGATCGTCACCTTCGCCGAGGGTGGCCAGATCGAAGGCGATGAAGATCTGCACACAACCGACGCCGAGATTGGCGCCTTCGCGTGGGATCTGGCATGTGGCCAGTCCACCGGACAGCAGGGTCGCCAGCAGATCGAGACACAGGGCCAGACCGCTGCCTTTCCAATGGCCGATGGGCAGGGGGCGGCCGGAGCGTCGCACGGCGCCGGGATCTGTCGTCAGATTCCCATCCTCATCGTAGCCTCCCGGCACCGGGAAAGAGCCGCCCGTACGTCGAAGGACGTCGGTTCGTCCCCCCGAAAACTGGCTCAACGCCATGTCGAGCAGGACGGTCTCGCCCTCCTTGCCGGGGACGGCAATGCACAGAGGATTGTTGCCGACTCGCTTCTCGGCTGAACCGTGCGGCGGCATGAGGGGGATCGTGTTGGACCAGCTCATCGCCAGGCATCCCGCCGCTGCGGCCTGAAGGCCATAGGTGGCGGCGCGCATCCAATGGTTTGCATTGCGCAGCGCCACGCATCCCATCGTCGATTGGCGGGCCATCTCGACAGCGCGCGCCATGGCCGTCGTCGCCGTCAGCACGCCCGGCCCCTTGCGTCCGTCCCACTGCTCCAGAGAACCGAAGGACGCGACACACTCGGCATCGGCGGCGGGATCGATGCTACCGC